>NZ_JBEPTH010000006.1:0-459388 GCF_040549385.1 Bradyrhizobium sp. LB11.1
TGCTCATCGTCTCTCCTGATTCGCGGGTCAATCTTGCCCGCCGTCAGGCAGAAACTCCACTTATCGCGCTGTTCAGATTTGCGGGACCAGCTCAGATCGCCTCGGGGGCAAAAGGCGATTATCCGACCGCCTGATCCTTCGCACCCTCAAAGTTGGGACAATCCTGACAATGAGGAAATTTGGCTTGAGCTGGCGCGCGCTATCGGACGGCAGCTTGCGCGGGACGAAAATGACGGTTTGGGGCAGCCGATAGGGGAGTGTGATGGCGACAGCGTCACCGAAAAAGAGGGCCGTGCTGTACGCCCGGTATTCGAGCGACATGCAAAAAGCGACCTCGATTGACGGTCAGTTATTGCTCTGCCGGAAGGTCGCCGCGCGCAATGACCTGGATGTCGTGGGTGAATTTGTCGACGCTGCAAAGTCTGGCCTTACCGAAGATGCGCGCGATGGCTATCAGCGATTGCTCAATGGTGTGCGAAAGCATGACTTTGACGTGATCATCGTCGAGCATTTTGACCGCTTGTCGCGCGATCCCGCAACCATTCAGCGCCTCAAGCAGGTGTTTGAGTTCAACCGCGTTGAGCTGATGGATCAGAAAGGCGTTTATGCGACCGCAACTGACATCAGCATCGCAAGTCTCTACAATACAATCTACAAGCCGCAGCTCGCCGACAAGGTTCGGCGCGGGCATGATAACGCCGTCGCCAACGGAAGAATTCCTGGCTCATACGCCTATGGTTATCGGCCGAGGCCGGGCGCGCCTGGAGAGCGGATGATCGATGAGAGCGAAGCGGGGATCGTGCGCCGCATCTTCATCGAGTATACGTCGGGCCGTTCAACGCGAGATATCGCCGCCGATCTCACCCGCGAAGACGTGCCCTCGCCTGGGGCCACCCGTCACAAGAACAAGGCTGGTCGTACCACCTGGAATCATCAGTGCATCACGGGCGGTCGCCACGGTCGCGGTATTATCGGCAACGAGCTGTATATCGGCGAGATACATTGGAATGTTCGCTCAACAATTCTCAATCCGGAAACGCAGAAGAAGCAGAAGCGCCGCAATCCGGAAGAACGCCACATCGTCGTTAAAAAAGCCGAGCTACGGATCATTCCGCAAGAGCTCTGGGATCGCGCGCAGAAGGTTCGCAGTGAGCGCGCCATCCATATGTTCGGGCCGACCGGCAAGCCGCGGCGCCGACCCGTGGTCCCGCGTAACAATGAGCACCCGCTTGCCGGGGTCCTCCGGTGCGGCGTCTGCAGCGGCCATATGCGAATCGCTCAATCATCAAGGAATGGCGGGCCACGCGCCGCATGCGCCAATGCGCATCAGCGAGCCACCTGCGAGCATACGCGCAGCTTTGATATGGACGTTCTGCTGAAGGATGTTGCCGACAAAATGGAACAAAGATTGCTTTCGCCGAAAGCCATTGAAGAGGCGATGCGTGCTTGGAAGGAGGAGCGGAAGAGCGATCAGCGAAAGAACAGCGAACGCTCTAACCTAGAGCGTCGACGCCATGTGTTGAATACCGAGATAGAGCGCTTGTCGTATGCGATCGCAAACAGCCGTCGTAAGCCGGATGAGTTGCTGAAGCGGATAGATGAATGCGACGTGGAGCGGGAAACTGTCGAAGAGCGATTGCGGTTGCTCGGCAATGGCGGCGAAAACGTGATCTCTTTCGATAATCCGAATTTCGGGGACCGGTACCGCTCGGAGGCTAAGAGACTGGTCACCGCGCTCAAGATAAATCCGAAGGCTATCGAAACCCGCATCGGTTTCCGCAACTTGGTTGACTGCATTATAGTGCATCCGGTGCGCAAGCGGAAGCCCTACGAATATACACCGTACCTCAACGCCGCTGCCCTTTTCAGCATGAAATTTTTCTCGGAAAACCGCGCTAAAACAGGGAAGATCAGCCCGTTTGGCTACTACGACAACGTCCAGTCAGAGAAATCCGTGTCCTCGTAATAGACGCGGACCTGCATGTGGTGGCGGCCGTCGCGGATCTCGCCGTCGAGATGAGACATATGGGCACTCACAGGATGTCCGCAGCCAATCTTAACGACCTGGCTGCCGCCAGCAATCGCTTGTCACGCGTCCAGATCGAGGCCTCGACCGTCAACATCGTCGATGCCAGCAGATGGACACCGACGTATCCAATGCCCAGCCCGGACAGCTTTCGCTTGACGATGAACTTGAGGACTTCGTCATTGCTGGCAATGGCAGTCTTGGGAAGAGTATTCAGATCGCCAAGCATGTCGGATGCCGTCGGCACGCCTCCCAGGAACAATTCGCCGATCACGAACGGATGAATGACGATATCCCCATGATCGAGTAGGCTAGCCAGCTGCGCATCCGCGCGGCGGAAATGGTCGACCCAGATCGACGTGTCCGCCAGGACTTTCATTTGGGCCTGCGGCGCGGCGGAGCCTTGGTGTTGGGTGCAGTCCCTCCCATTCGGGCGAGACGCCGTGCGGCCTCCCGCTCAACGAAGGCCTTCAAGGCTTCCCTGATAACAGCCGATTTTTCACTAACGCCGGCGAACTCCTGCGCTTTGGCAAATAGCTCGTCGTCGATCGCAATCGTGGTTCTCATGGTGGCACCTCCGCATCAAATATAACATCATTTGATGTGGGATTCCATGCCTTACGCCACCACGGGCGCCCGCCCCAGCGTTACCTCGACGATCTCCGGCGGCATGCCGACGCGAACCGGCACGATGCTGCAACCGAGGCCGCCGGAGATGATGACATCGCATTTCAGGCGCAAATGGCCATAGACGAGCTGGACGCCATGCTGCGGCGGTAGCGCCGGCGACCAACCGAACAGGCGGACCTGGCCGCCATGGGTGTGGCCGGAGAGCTGCAGCGCGACGCGCGCGGGGACGCGCGTTGCGATATAGGGCTCATGCGCGAGCAGGATGATTGGCGCGTCGTCGGTGATTTTTGTCAGCGTCGCACTGAGATCGTCGGCACCGAAGCGCAGCGCGCGGCCGTAACGCTGCGACGGGGCATAAGCGAGCTGATCGCCGAGGCCGGCGAGCCAGAACGGGCGGCCATCCCTGGTGAGACGCACGACGTCGTTCTCGTAGACGGGAATGCCGGCCGCCTCCAGCGCCCGATGGGCGACCGTCGGCCCGTGCCCGATCCGCTGCACAACCTTGTCGTCCCAATAGTCGTGATTGCCCATGACGGCATGAACGCCAAGCGGCGCTTTCAGGCCGGCCAGCACCCTCGCCCATTCATCGGCCGGGATGATGCGCGTCACATGGTGATGGCCGGCAACATAGTCGCCGAGCAGGACGATGAGATCGGGCTTGAGCGCATTGGCCTGGTCGACGATGGCTTCGATCCGCTGCAGCGACATCCAGGGATCGCAGGCGTGGATGTCGGCGATCACGGCGATCTTGAGCGGAAAATCAGCCGGCCATTGTCGCGGACTCGGATGATAGCGGGTGATGCGCGGCCGCAACTCCGGCTCGACGCCGACGCCATAGGCCGCCGTCGAGATGCCGAGCGCGGAAAGACCGCCGACAGAACGGATGAGATGACGCCGAGAAATCATGGAAGCCTGCTTGTGATGCGCTTCCGTGATGCGGCCTGATTTGAGCGGAATTGGGGTGTACTTGTGCAGATCATTTGCACGGAGATTACCGCAAGTTCATGACACCGGGGCAATGTGCGCTTGCACGGATCACTCGTCGCTGTCGTCGGTCCCGAACAGGCCGAACTGGGCTGCCGCATCGCGCGACGGCTCGGCGATGCCGAGATGGCGGAAGGCATGCGAGGTGAGCAGGCGGCCGCGCGGCGTGCGCTGAAGGTAGCCGCACTGGATCAGATACGGTTCGATGATGTCCTCGATCGCATCGCGCGGCTCGGACAGCGCGGCGGCCATCGTCTCGACGCCGACCGGGCCGCCACCATAATTCATCGCAATGGTCGTGAGGTAGCGGCGGTCCATGGCGTCGAGACCGGCAGCGTCGACCTCGAGCGCACTCAGCGCATGGTCGGCGATCTTGCGGTCGATCTTGTCGGCGTCCGCCGCCGAAGCAAAATCGCGCACGCGACGCAACAGACGGCCGGCGATGCGCGGCGTGCCGCGGGCGCGGCGCGCGATCTCGTTGGCGCCGTCGGCGCTCATGCCGACATTGAGCACGCGCGCGCCGCGGGTGACGATGCTCTCCAGCTCCTCGATCGTATAGAAGTTGAGGCGAACCGGAATGCCGAAGCGATCGCGCAGGGGATTGGTGAGCAGGCCGGCGCGCGTGGTGGCGCCGACGAGGGTGAATTTCGACAGCTCGATCTTGACTGAGCGTGCGGCCGGGCCTTCGCCGATGATGAGGTCGAGCTGAAAATCCTCCATCGCGGGATACAGCACCTCTTCTACTGCCGGGCTGAGGCGATGGATCTCGTCGATGAACAGTACGTCGCGCTCTTCGAGATTGGTGAGAAGCGCGGCGAGATCGCCGGCCTTGGCGATCACGGGGCCCGACGTGGCGCGAAAACCGACGCCGAGCTCCTTGGCCACGATCTGCGCCAGCGTGGTCTTGCCGAGGCCGGGCGGGCCGACGAACAGCACGTGATCCAGCGCCTCGCCGCGCTTGCGCGCCGCCTCGATGAAAATCGATAGATTCTTGCGCGCCTGCTGCTGGCCGACGAAGTCGGACAGCGACTGCGGACGCAGCGCGGTGTCGCCGACATCGTCGCTGCGGCGCTCGGGCGACACCATGCGGTTGGCTTTGGGATCGCTCACCTAGCGAACTCCTCGTAGGGTGGGCAAAGGCGCCCTTCGCGCCGTGCCCACCATGTCTCCGATCGCTCCAAAGGTGGCGGGCACGCTTCGCTTTGCCCACCCTACGAGATCGAACATTGCCGCGCTCACTTCGCGAGCTCCTTTAGACCGAGACGAATGAGCTGCGCCGTTTCCGCGTTCTCACCCGCGTTGCGCGAGGCTGACGCGATGGCTGCAGCCGCCTGCGGCTGGCCGTAGCCGAGATTGACCAGCGCCGAGATCGCGTCAGCAACGGGGCGCGGCGCGCGCTGTTCGTCGACGGCGCCGGCGAGATGCACGACGGCGGGATCGACATTGGCGAAGGCCGGCGCCTTGTCCTTCAATTCGGTGACGATGCGCTCGGCCACCTTGGGCCCGACGCCGGGGGTGCGCGCCACCGCAGCCTTGTCGCGCAAGGCAATCGCGTTGGCGAGATCGGAGGGCGCCAGCGTACCGAGCACGGCAAGCGCGACTTTTGCCCCCACGCCCTGCACGGTCTGGAGCAGGCGAAACCATTCGCGCTCCTGGTCGGTGCGGAAGCCGAACAGCTTGATCTGGTCCTCGCGGACATAAGTCTCGATCGACAGCACGGCGGCTTCGCCCGGCGAAGGCAGATGCTGCAGCGTGCGCGCCGAGCAATGCACTTGGTAACCAACGCCACCGACGTCGAGGACGACATAATCCTCGCCATAGGAATCGATCAGGCCCTTGAGCTTGCCGATCATAGTCCCGCCACTTTCAGCCGCAGCGCCGCGCTCTGGCGGTGATGGGCATGGGTGATGGCGATGGCGAGCGCATCCGCGGCATCCGCCGACGGCGGCTCGGCCTTGGGCAGCAATATCTTCAGCATCATCGCAATCTGTTGCTTGTCGGCATGGCCGGCGCCGACCACAGTCTTCTTCACCTGGTTCGGCGCGTATTCGGCGACACTGATGCCGAACATCGCAGGCGCCAGCATGGCGACGCCGCGAGCCTGGCCGAGCTTCAGCGTCGCGACGCCGTCCTTGTTGACGAAGGTCTGCTCGACCGCGGCTTCCATCGGATTGTGATTGGAGAGAACTGCCGCGAGCCCCTCATGGATCGCCAGCAGCCGGCTCGACAGCGGCAAATCGTCCGGCGGTTCCACCGAACCGCAGGCGACATAGATCAGGCGATTGCCGTCGGCCTCGATCACGCCCCAGCCGGTTCGGCGCAGGCCGGGGTCGATGCCGATGATGCGAACGGGTTGGCGAATCGGGAGCGCGGTCATGGGCCAGTGATAGCGGTTGGCCCATCATAGCGAAACAGAAACAGAACAGAAGTCCCCGGGGAAAGGCGGGCTCGTGCCCTATCCGCCCATCTTCGCGATCAGCGCGTCCGACACCTCGAAATTGGCGTAGACGTTCTGGACGTCGTCGTGCTCGTTGAGCAGGTCCATCAGCTTCAGCAGCTTCTCGCCGGTCTCGTCATCGACCGCGACCGTGTTCTGCGGCTTCCAGATCAGCGCGGCCTTGCGTGGCTCGCCGAACCTGGCTTCCAGCGCCTTGGCGACGTCGCGATAGCCTTCGGTCGAAGCGTAAATCTCGTGGCCGCCTTCGCCCGAGACCACGTCGTCTGCGCCGGCCTCGATCGCGGCATCGAGCACCGAATCGTCATCGGCGACGCTGCGGTCATATTCGATGATGCCGGTGCGGTCGAACATGAAGGAGACGGAGCCGGTTTCGCCGAGATTGCCGCCGGATTTGGTGAAGAAGGAGCGGATGTCGGAGGCAGCGCGGTTGCGGTTGTCGGTCAGCGCCTCGACGATGACGGCGACGCCACCGGGGCCGTAGCCCTCGTAGCGGATCTCGTCATAATTCTCGCCGTCATTGCCGAGCGCCTTCTTGACGGCACGGTCGATATTGTCCTTCGGCATGTTTTCCTGGCGCGCCGCGATGATGGCCGCGCGCAGGCGCGGGTTCATGTTGGGATCGGGCGTCCCCAGCTTGGCGGCAACGGTGATTTCGCGCGCCAGCTTGCCGAACAGCTTCGACTTCTGGGCATCCTGCCGCCCCTTGCGGTGCATGATGTTCTTGAATTGGGAATGTCCAGCCATGCGTGATTTTCTCTAGGGAATCGTGCGCCAAAGGTGAGCGTGGGGAAGCGCGGCCTTATAGGCCGCCAACCCACCGGAATGAAAGAGCCTCTCATACTTTAAGGTAATAACGTAGTGGCCGTGCCCAGAAGTCAGGCATCGTTAACCCCGATTTCATTCCGGCCTGCGAAAATAGCGTCCGCCCATCTCCCGACAAGAGTACACCCAATGGCGTTCGCATTATTTCGGAAGCGCCTGCCGGACATGACCGCACCGGCGGCAGCCCCGCAGGCCGCGCAGCCGGCGGCCGGGCCCGCCCCGGCAGCCGAGGTCGATTCGGCCCGGGAAATCCTGGAACTGCTGGAACTCGAGCTCGGCGCCATGATCCGGCAGCTCGAGCGGGCCGCCAATTCGGTGGCGGGTGGTGCGGAGGCAACCGCGGCGACGCTCTCGGACATCCGCCAGCGCACCGACGCGCTGACCGGGCGGACCAACGCCGCGCAGTCGAACGCCTCGGGCTTTGCGCATGCCGCCGACAAATTCACCCAATCCGCGCTCGGCATCGGCGCGCAGGTCCGCGAGGCCGGCAAGCTTGCCGATCAGGCCAGCGCCGCGGCGCAGGAAGCCCGCGCCAATGTCGACCGCCTGCGCGAATCCTCCGCGGCAATCGGCAATGTCGTCAATCTGATCGCCCAGATCGCGCGACAGACCACGCTGCTCGCGCTCAACTCCACCATCGAGGCCGCGCGCGCCGGTGCCGCCGGCAAGGGCTTTGCGGTCGTTGCCACCGAGGTCAAGGCGCTCGCGGTGCAGACCCAGGGTGCGACCGAAGAGATCTCCAAAAAGATCGACGCGCTCCAGCGCGATGCCGCAGGTTCCGCGGACGCGGTGCATCGTATCTCGCAGGCGATCGAGGCGATCCGCCCGGTGTTTGACACCGTCAACGGCGCAGTGGCCGAGCAGAACGCCACCACCAGCGAGGTCTCCGGCAACGCGAGCAGCGCATCGCAATTCATCATCTCGGTCGGCGAGAGCGCGGCCGAGATCGACGCAGCGACCAAGGCGGCCGAGACCCACGGCGAGAACGTCGCCAGCGCCGGCAAGGCCGTGACGACCTTCGCCCAGAAACTGAAATCGCGCTGCGCCGTGCTGCTCCGCCAGAGCGAGCACGACGACCGCCGCAAGACCGAACGACTGCCCTGCCACCTCAAATTCGAGAGCCCGCGCGGCGTGTTGCCGATCTACGAGATCGCGATGGACGGCGTGCTGGTCGGCGGTGCGGAAGCAAGCCGGTTCGCGCCGCAGGCAATCATCGACGGCACCCTCGAAGACGTCGGCGCCTGCCGCCTGCGTGTGGTCGAGCAGTCCAAGGCCGGCGCCCGCGCGCAATTCGTCGGCCTCAATGCCGCACTCCGCGAGAAGATCGAGGACAAGCTCTGGTCGATCCACGAGGAGAATACGGAGTTGGTCACCCGCGCGATGGAGGCGGGCACCGCGCTTGCCAGGATTTTCGAGCAGGCGGTCGCGCGCGGCGAGGTTGGGATCAACGACCTCTTCGACGCGGATTACGCCGAGATCGCCGGCACCAATCCGCAGCAATACCGCACCAAATATCTGGACTGGGCCGACCGCGCCCTGCCGCCCTTCCAGGAAGCCTTTCTCGCCAAGGAACCGCGCATGGCGTTCTGCGCCATGGTCGACCGCAATGGCTTCCTGCCGGTCCACAACAAGATCTATTCGCATCCGCAGCGGCCGGGCGATGCCGCCTGGAACACGGCCAACTGCCGCAACCGGCGCATCTTCAACGATCCGGCAGGGTTGGCGGCGGCGCACAATCTGCGCTCGTATTTGATCCAGAGCTATGCGCGCGACATGGGGAACGGCAACACGGTGATGATGCGCGAGATCGATGTTCCGATCCGCGTGCAAGGTCGGCACTGGGGCGGATTTCGCACCGCCTACAAACTTTAGTGCACGCTCAGGCAAGACGCCCGGCGCGAATCACGTCTTTAAGTGAAATTGGAATGGGAATGCCGCGGAGGGCCGGCGGACGGCTCCGACTGAAGGAAGCCCGTAAATGTCCCTCGCCCAGCTTGCAGTCATGGACACCGGATCAAACCGGACGCTCGCCGAGCGGCTGATCGACCAGCTAGCGGACCGGATCGGTGGTCTCGGGGTCGAGCTCGCCGACATCACCGGCAACGTCCAGGAGGTCGCCAACCGCGTCGCCAACCAGTCGGAACGGTTCCATCACCTGCAGAAGACGGCGGAGACCATGGTCTCGGCCAACCACGATATCGCCAACGCATCGCAAGCCGTGCAGTCGACCACGTCAGCGGCGGTCGGCGAGATCGCGCAATCGCGCGGCGCGGTCGATGCCGCAGTCAGCCACATCTCCGAGCTCGTCGCGGCGGTGGAGCGGATCGAGGCGCGGCTGAGCGCTGTCGGCTCGGCGCTGACACAGGTCGCAAAAGTCTCCGGCTCGATCGAAGCGATCGCCAAGCAGACCAATCTGCTTGCGCTCAACGCGACGATCGAAGCAGCGCGCGCCGGCAATGCCGGACGCGGGTTCGCCGTGGTTGCAAGCGAAGTCAAAAATCTCGCGGAGGCCACCCGCCAGGCCACGCACCAGATCTCCGACACCGTGCGCGATCTCGACGGCCAGATCGAAGGCCTGATCGGCGAGAGCAGCGATGCATCCCAGCGCGCGAAGACGGCCGGCGAAGGCGCCCAGCAGATCTCCGGCATCATCTCGCGCGTGCAACAGGGCTTTGCCTCGGTGGAAGCCGAGATCGACAGCGTCACGCGGGCGGCGACCTCCAATCTCGGCCATTGCGACACCGTCATCAACGAGCTCAACGAGCTCGCCAAGGGCGTCGACCTTTCCTCGCGCGATCTCAGGAACGCCGACCAGCGCGTGACGAAGCTGCTCGATACTTCCGAGGGGCTGATCGCGCTGATCGCCGACAGCGGGGTGGAGACGTCGGATGCGCCGCTGATCCGAATCGTCGTCGACACCGCCAAGCGGATCTCGGCCGAGTTCGAGGCCGCGGTCGATCGCGGCGAGATCACGCTCGACCAGCTCATGGACGAGAGCTACCGGGAGATCGCCGGCACCGACCCCAAGCAGTTCAACACCGCCTATGTCGACTTCACCGACCGCGTGCTGCCCGCCATCCAGGATCCGATCCAGAAGTCCGATCCCCGCATCGTGTTCTGCGTCGCCTGGGCCAGGGGCGGCTATCTGCCGACGCACAATCCGAACTACCGGCTGCCGCAGGGCAAGGACCCGGTCTGGAACAACGCCAACTGCCGCAACCGCCGCCTGTTCACCGATCGCGCGGTGAAGAAGGTCGCAGCCAACACAAAACCCTTCCTGCTGCAAACCTATCGCCGCGACATGGGCGGCGGGCAGTTCGTGCTGATGAAGGACCTGTCGTCGCCGATCATGGTCCGCGGCAAGCACTGGGGCGCATTCCGGATGGGTTTTCGGCAGGGCTGACGACCGTCGCGACGCCACTCCGGATCAAAACGTCGAAAACAACCCCATGCACAGTAGCCGGGACGTGGGTCATCAACGATTTACGCCCGCAGGTCACGACGCAGCTTGACTCGTCGGGCAAAACAGGCGCAGAATGCTATTATTCCGAAATAGCGCCAGCAGGATGGAACTGTCGCGGTTGTGACGACTGCCAGAGCAAGCGCCTCGTCCTTCGAGACGACCGCTTCGCGGTCTCCTCAGGATGAGGCTGAGCAACGTAAGCACCGTTCGAGATTGCTGCTAAGCACCGTTCGAGATTGCTGCCGCGCGCTCCGCCCTCATCCTGAGGGCCCGCCGCAGGCGGGCGTCTCGAAGGATGGCTGCAGGCGAGAACGTGCCCTCACCCGACTTTCACAATCGCACGACTTTCGTCTTTGCACGGCATTGCGCATTCGCACGATCATCTGCGGCGATCGATGACGCGCATGACGAAAATGCGTCAGAAAATGATGCTTATCATATCAATTAGCCCAAAAGCGCCGCACGGATCGCCGCACAAATTCGTGAACGTCATGGCCTGACGCGCCGGCAGCGCAAATCTGCATTGCCAGAAATAACGGCGCTTCATCGTTTCACACTCGTATGATTATTGTCGCGCGCGAATTCGCTGACTAGATCGCCGCAAGCGATCTGGCGAAGAAGGGGATGCATATGGCCACAGTTCTCACCATTAACGGCGAAACGAAATCCTTCGACGCGCCACCGGAAATGCCGCTGCTGTGGGTGTTGCGCGACATCCTCGGAATGACCGGCACCAAATTCGGCTGCGGCATCGCGCAATGCGGCGCCTGCACGGTGCATGTCGACGGCAAGGCAGTGCGCTCCTGCGTGCTGCCAGTTAGCGCGGTCGAAAACCGCGCCATCACCACCATCGAACATGTCGGCAGCACGCCGTCAGGCGCGAAGGTGCAGAAAGCCTGGCTTGATGCCGAAGTGATCCAGTGCGGCTATTGCCAGTCCGGCCAGATCATGTCGGCTGCGGCTCTGCTGGCGGCAACGCCCAACCCTGACGATGCCGACATCGATGCGGCGATGGCCGGCAACATCTGCCGCTGCGGCACCTATGTGCGCATCCGCGAGGCCATCAAGCTGGCCGTCTCCGGCCGTCAATCGTGAGGTCCGCCATGATCACCGACAAGACTCTTCCCAACGTCTCCCGCCGCGCGCTTCTGACCGGCGGTCTCGCCACGGGCTTCCTGCTCGCCTTCCATCTGCCGCTGCGCGCCGCCGTCAACGAGCCGGTACAGCCGCGCGATGCGACTGACGGCAAGTTCGCGCCCAACGCCCTCATCCGCATCGACGAGACCGGCCACACCGTGCTGATGATGCCGCAGGTCGAGATGGGCCAGGGCACCTACACCTCGATCTCGGCCGTACTGGCCGAAGAGCTCGACGCAGACTGGAGCAAGGTCGAGGTCCAGCATGCACCGCCTAACGATAAGCTTTACGGCAATCCCCTGTTCGGCATCCAGGTGACCGGTAACTCCAACTCAATCCGCTCCTGGTGGACGCCGCTGCGCAAGGCGGGCGCCACCGCGCGCGCGATGCTGGTGCAAGCCGCGGCCAGCGAATGGGGTGTTGAGCCCGCAAGCTGCACGGCCTCGAAGGGCGAGGTCGCGCATGCCGCGAGCGGCCGCAAGCTCGGCTATGGCGAACTGGCGCTTGCCGCGCAGGGCCAGACGCCGCCCAAGGACGTCGCGGTCAAGGACCCCAGGGACTTCGTCCTCATCGGCCAGCCCTTGAAGCGGCTCGATACGCCCGACAAGGTCAACGGCAAGGCTGTCTACGGCATCGACGCGATCCTGCCCGACATGAAGATCGCGGCGATCGCCAATTGCCCGGTGTTCGGCGGCAAGGTCGGCAAGGTCGACGACAGCGCGGCGTTGAAGGTCGCCGGCGTACGCAAGGTCGTCGTACTCGACGACGCCGTCGCCGTGATCGGCGATCACATGTGGGCGGCGAAGAAAGGTCTCGAAGCACTCAAGATCGAGTGGAACGAGGGCCCGAACGCAGGGATCAACACCAGGGACATCTGGCAAAACCTGCGCGATGCCAGCGCCAAGGACGGCGCGGTCGCGAAATCCACCGGCGACATCGCCAAGGCGCTCGCAACCGGCGACAAATTCGAGGCGGCTTACGAACTGCCGTTCCTGGCGCATGCCTCGATGGAGCCGATCAACGCCACCGTGCGGATCACGAAGGACTCCTGCGAGATCTGGACCGGCACGCAGATCATGACGCGGGTGCAGTCGGAAGCGGCGAAGGCCGCCGGCCTCCCGGTCGACAAGGTGATCGTCAACAACCACCTGCTCGGCGGCGGCTTTGGCCGCAAGCTCGAGCCGGACATGGTGATCGCGGCGGTGAAGATCGCCAAGCAGGTCGACTACCCAGTCAAGGTGATCTGGACCCGCGAGGAAGACATCCAGCACGACGTCTACCGTCCGGTCTATCGCGACCAGATCACGGCCTCCCTGGTCGATGGCAAGGTCGCGGCCTGGAAGTACAAGGTTGCGGGCTCCGCGATCATGGCACGCTGGTTTCCGGCGGCGTTCCAGAAGGGCATCGACATCGACGCGATCGATGCCGCGGTCGATGCGCCCTACGACTTCGCCAATTTCCATGTTGAATACGTTCAAGTCGAGCCGCCGGCGGTGCCCACGGGCTTCTGGCGCGGCGTCGGTCCGAACAACAACGTGTTCGCGGTCGAATGCGCCATGGACGAGCTCGCGCGCAAGGCCGGCAAGGACCCCATCGAATTCCGGAAGTCCATGCTGACCAAAAACCCGCGCATGCTTGCGGTGCTCAACCTCGTCGTGGAAAAATCCGGTTGGGGCCAGCCGCTGCCGCCGCGCGTCGGCCGCGGCGTCTGCGTGCAACCGTCATTCGCGAGCTTCATCGCGACCGTGGTCGAAGCGGAGATCGACGACATCGGCGAGATCACGCTCCGCCGCGTCACCTCGGTGGTCGATACCGGCATTGCGGTCAACCCTGATACGGTGAAGGCGCAGATCGAGGGCGGCTTGATCTTCGGTCTCACCGCCGCGCTCTATGGCGAGATCACCATCGAGAAGGGCCGCGTTCAGCAGTCGAACTTCCACGACTACCGCATGATGCGCATCAACGAGACGCCGAAGATCGAGGTCATCGTCGTCAAGAGCGGTGAGGCACCCGGCGGCATCGGCGAGGCCGGCGTCAACGCCGGACCGCCCGCGCTGCGCAACGCGATTCTTGCGGCAACAGGCGTGACGCTGCGGCGCCTGCCGATCGACCGGAAACTGCTGGCTGCCGGGAGGAAAGCATGAGCCGGACAATGCGCATCCTCGCAAGCCTCGTCGTGATCGCCATCGTCGTCGTGGCGCTCGGCGTCTGGATCATCCGCGGGCCCGGCCCGCTCGACTTCGCTGGCGGCACGAAAGTGGCGCTGGCGGACTATCGCGCCGGCAAACCGACCGGCGCGCCTGCCAAACTCGAGAAGGCAAGCCTGATCGAGCGCGGCGAGTATCTGGCGAAGGCGGCTGACTGCATGGTCTGCCACACCAGTCCCGGCGGGAAGGAGTATTCCGGCGGTCTCGGCTTCAAGCTGCCGTTCGGCACGCTCTATTCCACCAACATCACGCCGGACAAGGACACCGGCATCGGCAATTACAGCGACCAGGATTTCCTCAACGCCGTCCAGCGCGGCAAGCGGCATGACGGCGCCTGGCTCTATCCGGCGATGCCCTACACGTCCTACACCTACATGAGCGACGAGGACGTGCTGGCGGTGAAGGCCTATCTGTTCAGCCTGCCGGCGGTGCGCGCCAAGACACCGGACAACACGCTGTCGTTCCCGTTCAACCAGCGCTGGGCGATGATGTTCTGGTCGGCCGTGTTCAATCCGGACACGCGCTTTGCGCCTGATATTTCGAAGAGCCCGGAGTGGAATCGCGGTGCGTATCTGGCCGAAGCGCTGGCGCATTGCGGCGAGTGCCACACGCCGCGCAATCTCGGCTTTGCGTTGGACAACCGCAAGAAGTTCGCGGGCGCCATCACGGCCGGCTGGCACGCCTTCAACATCTCCTCCGACAAGGCCACCGGTCTCGGCAATTGGCGTGATGAGGATCTGATCGCGTATCTCTCGCTCGGCCACGCGCCGGGCCATGGCTCGGCCTCGGGTCCGATGGGCGAAGCGGTCGACCACAGCTTTAGCCAGTTTGCGCCGGAGGACATCCGCTCCATCGTTGCTTACTTGCGCAGCGTACCGGGGGTGCCCTCACCCGATCTTCCCGCCACCACAGCGCCCGTCGCACCCGCCTCGCACAAGGAAGGTGTGACGGCGGATGCACGTGGCAAGATGCTGTTCGCCGGCGCCTGCGCCAGCTGCCATGGCTGGAGCGGCGAGAGCCCGGTGTCGCCGATGGCGACGCTGACCGGCACCTGGGCCGTCAACGACCCCGCCGCTACCAACGTCGCGCAGATCGTGCTCTCAGGCACCAAGCGCCACACGCCCGACGGCGCGCTGTCGATGCCGGCGTTCGGCAATGCGTATAGCGACGACGAGATCGCGGCGGTGGCGAATTACGTCACCGCGCGGTTCGGGACCAAGGGCTCGAAGCTGACGGCGAAGGATGTGGCCGAGCTAAGGGAGCAGACGGCGGAGTAGGTCTCGCCGCGAACTCCAATGCCCCTTCTCCCCTTGTGGGAGAAGGTGGCGCGAAGCGCCGGATGAGGGGTATCTATCCACGAACGCAGTATCGTAGGGTGGGCAAAGCGCAGCGTGCCCACCAGTTCTTGCCGTCTTGAATCAATCGTGGGCACGGCGCAAATGCGCCTTTGCCCACCCTGCGATTCCCGATTCTTGGAGAGACACCCCTCACCCGTCTCGCCGCTTACGCGGCGAGCCACCCTCTCCCGCAAGGGGCGAGGGTGCACCGACAATGCCGCTCGAAAATTCAGCTCAACCAGAACTTCGGCGTCGCCGGCTCCAGCCTTCCACCCACACGGACTGGTGCGATCTTCAGCGCCAGCCCCGTTGCATCATCCGTTTCGATCGCCACACCGCTCAACGTCGCCACGCCCACCGCCGGCTCAAAGCGGCCAGATGGAATTCCCGATGTAAACCGTCGCAGCGGTTCTTCCTTCTGCATGCCGATGATGGAATCGTAATCGCCGGTCATGCCGGCGTCGGTCATGTAGGCGGTGCCGCCGGTGAGGATCTGGTGATCGGCGGTCGGCACATGCGTGTGCGTGCCGACAACGAGGCTGGCGCGGCCGTCGCAGAAGAAACCGACGCCCTGCTTCTCGCTGCTCGCCTCGCAATGGAAGTCGACGACGATGGCGTCCGCGGCAACGCCGAGCGGACAGGCGCCGAGCTCGCGCTCGAGCGCGGCAAAGGGATCGTCGAACGGGGTCATGAAGACACGCCCCAAAGCATTGACGACGAGCGCATGCTTGCCGTTCTTGGTCTCGACCAAAGCGGCACCGCGGCCGGGCGTGCCGCGCGGATAGTTCGCAGGCCGCACCAGGCGCTCGGCGCGCTCGATGAAGACAAGCGCCTCGCGCTGGTCCCAGGAATGATTGCCGAGCGTCACCGCATCGGCGCCGGCATCGAGAAATTCCTGATAGATCGCTTCGGTGATGCCGAAGCCTCCGGCCGAGTTCTCGCCATTGACGACGACGAAATCGAGCGACCAGTCCTTGACCATGCCGGGAAGATATTCGGCGATGGCGTTGCGGCCGCTACGGCCGACGACATCACCCACGAAGAGAATGCGCAACTTCAGAACTCCGGAAATCAAAAAGGTCCGATTCCGTTAGCACATAATCCAGCGCCACGTCGTGGGATAGTGCCGGAACCGCCTTGATCTCCTGCGCTGCAAAAGCGAGCCCGATGCCGACGATATTCTTGGCCTTGCGCAGATGCGCGAAGGTGTGGTCGTAATGCCCCGCACCATAGCCGATACGATGGCCGAGACGGTCGAAGGCCGCGAGCGGGGTCAGCATGATGTCGGGAATGACTTCAGCCGCCGCGGGCGACGGCTCGGGAATGCCGAGCGGGCCGAGCATCAGGCGGTCATTCGGATTCCAGATGCGGAAGATCAGCGACTGGCCGCGCGCGGTGACGCAAGGCAGCGCCAGCCTGACGCCCTGTTCGGCGAGCTTCTTCATCAACGGTATGGGATCAATCTCGCTGCGGATCGGCGAATAGCCGGAGACGATGCTGCCGGGCAGCAGCTCGAACGGCAGCCCGCGCTTGGCGAGTTTTGCAGCGGCCGCGATGCGCTTCTTCTCGCTGAGCGCGTCCCGCGCCGCGAGGGCTTTGGCGCGGAGTTCGGATTTCGAATTGGTCATGCCTCCCCCCAAAGGTCGCCCGCAAACGCGAGGCGATCCGATAGTCCAGAAACGCCAGAGCACGCGATTTCGGTAGGCACGACCAGAAGGAAACAAAAGTGCGAAGCCGCAGACGCCGTTGAAGCGCTCGATCCCGGAGTTCCCTACGAAAGTAGGTGGGCACCATGTGACCGAGCCCACGGGCCCGGCCAGGGACAGTTCCCTAAAGGATCGATAAGGCCCCGGGGATATGTGGCTCCGGACGCGCGTCGCAGCCTCGCCTCGGCAATGTAACAACGATGCTGACGAATCACCAGCCCGGCGACGGTCGCACTCGCGCGGCGTTCACAGTCTCACCCTCCCCTGGAGGGGCAGGGCTATCGCATATGGGCTTCGCGAGGCCTGAGCGAGCGCCTCGTCCTTCGAGACGACCGCTCCGCGGTCTCCTCAGGATGAGGCTGAACGCAGCTTTGCGTGTCGAAATTGCTGCCACGTACTCCGTCCTCATCCTGAGGGCCCGCCGGAGGCGGGCGTCTCGAAGGATGGCCACAAGCGAGCTTCCCGCCGCGTTTTCCTCATATGCGATAGCCCTGCCTGGAGGGCCCCCTCCAGGGGAGGGTGGACATCAGCCGATCGCAATCCCGTTGCCGACGGTCCGGTTCAAGACCTTGGCCGACTTCTCGATGCGCTCGGCTGCGGAATTCAGTGCATTGACGACGGCGGTCTGGGTCATCCGGGCGCGCTCGACGGCGGCGTTGCGGAAATCCCGCAGTTCGGTCAACTCCTGCTCCATGGTGCGGATGCGGTTGCCCGCGTCGACCAGTTCGTCGCAAACGGTCAGTGCCGCCATCACGGTGAGACGCGCATCGCCGATCTCGCCGAATTTTCCGCGCAGCGACTGGATCCGCGTCTCCAGGCCTTCGGCGAGCTTCAACAACCGCACCTCCTGGCCTTCTTCGCAGGCCATGCGGTATTGCCGGGCGTTGATGGTGACGTTGATGTGGCTCATCCGTCCTCTCCGGTATCGAGCACCGAGCGTATCGTGACGATCGCGGAATCCAGCCTGTCGGAGATATCGCGGTTGATGCGCTCGAGCTTGCGCGCCTTCACCAATGCGCCGTCGAGCTCGTCGGCAAGCCGCGAGCGGTCGGCGCCCAGCGCCTGGATTCGCGTCGCGAGCTCGTTCTCGTCGCGATCGGCATCGCGCCTTCGCTCGACCGCGCTTTCGAGCGCGTCGAGTGCCGCGGTGAGTCTGCGCGTCGCGATCTCGATCTCGACGGCAGACGACTCCGTCATGGCGGAACTGTTGAATACGCGATCGTTCATGCAGTCAGCGGCGGACCTTGGTGGCCTTGCCCGTGGCCGTTACCCTGGGGCTTGCCGTCCGGCAAAAGACTCGGTTCGGCAAGCGGTTAGAAGCAGAAATTTACGTGGCAAGCTAGGGAAGCGCAACGCCGCCGCGAAACTATGCACTGCTAGATCGGGACGAGATTCGTCCCGACCTAGCAGTTCCGCTTGGGCATGATCTTATCGGAAAACCGGTCCTCCACTTTGCGCTAACGCGGCCCTTCGGGTCCGGATCATGCCGTAAGCAACTTTTACGGCCAAACCGGCGTTTGACTGCCTTGGCCTGTCGGAACCGAGGTGCTATCCCAGCCCCGACCTTCAATGGCCGAAAGGCTCCTTCCGCGCGGGCGCAGTTCGCCGCCAAGCGCCTCATTTCAGACGGATTTCAGACATGACGCAGGTCGATCCCAACCGCATGGCCAACGCGATCCGCGGCCTCTCGATGGACGCTGTCGAGAAGGCGAAGTCGGGTCATCCCGGCCTGCCGATGGGCGCCGCCGACATGGCCACGGTGCTGTTCACGCAATTCCTGAAATTCGACGCTGCCGTCACCGACTGGCCCGACCGCGATCGCTTCGTGCTCTCGGCCGGCCACGGCTCGATGCTGCTCTATTCGCTGCTGTACTTGACCGGCAATGCCGACATGACGCTGGACCAGCTCAAGCAATTCCGCCAGCTCGGCGGACTGACGCCGGGTCATCCCGAGAACTTCCACACCAAGGGCATCGAGACCACCACCGGTCCGCTCGGCCAGGGCATCTCGACCGCGGTCGGCATGGCGCTCGCCGAGAAGATGCTCGCCGCGGAGTTCGGCAAGAAGATCGTCGACCACCACACCTATGTGCTCGCCTCCGACGGCGACCTGATGGAAGGCGTGTCGCAGGAAGCGATCGCGATGGCCGGGCACTGGAAGCTCAGCAAGATGATCGTGCTCTACGACGACAACGGCATCTCGATCGACGGCCCGACCTCGATCGCCGATTCCGTCGACCAGGTGAAGCGCTTCAAGTCGGCCGGCTGGGCCGCCGAGAAGATCGACGGCCATGACCAGGCCGCCATCGCGGCTGCCATCACCCGCGCGCAAAAATCCAACAAGCCGACCCTGATCGCCTGCCGCACCACCATCGGCTTTGGCGCGCCGCATAAGGCCGGCACGGCGAAGGCGCACGGCGAAGCGCTCGGCGCCGACGAGCTCAGGGCCGCCAAGGAAAATCTCGGCATCTCGCTGGAGCCGTTCTCGGTGCCGGATGACGTGCTGAAGGCCTGGCGCGCAGCCGGCTCGCGCGGCGTCACGGCGCGCCAGGAATGGGAAGGCCGGCTCGGTGAGCTCGGCAGCCGCAAGCGCGCCGAGTTCGAGCGCCGCCTGCGCCATGAGCGTCCGGCTTCGCTCGCCAAGGCCGTGCGCGCGTACAAGAAGGAGCTGCTGGAAAAGCCGATGAACGCGGCCACCCGCAAATCGTCGGAAGCCGTGATCGAGGTGATCGCCGGCGCGATGCCGATGGAATTCCTCGCCGGCTCGGCCGACCTCACCGGCTCCAACAACAACAAGGCAAAGTCGGCGACCGCCTTCTCCGCCAAGACGCCGAAGGGCCGCTTCATCCATTACGGAATCCGCGAGCACGGCATGTGTGCCGCGATGAACGGCATCTTCCTGCACGGCGGCTTCGCACCCAACGGCGCGACCTTCCTGGTGTTCACCGATTACGCGCGTCCTGCGATGCGCTTGGCCGCGTTGATGGGCACCGGCGTCGTCTACGTGATGACGCACGACTCCATCGGTCTCGGCGAAGACGGCCCGACCCATCAGCCGGTCGAGCACCTCGCCGCACTTCGCGCCATTCCGAACATGCGCGTGTTCCGCCCGTGCGACTCCATCGAGGTCGCCGAGTGCTGGGAGCTTGCGCTAAACCGCATCGACGGTCCGACGGTGCTGGCGCTGACGCGCCAGAACCTGCCGCAGCTCCGCACCAATGCGCCGAACGAACCGTCCTGCCAAACCGGCGCCTACGAGCTGGTCGCAGCCCAGGGCGAAGCCAAGGCGACGCTGTTCGCTTCCGGCTCCGAGGTCGAGATCGCGGTGGCCGCCCAGAAGCAGCTTGCCGAGCGCGGCATCCCGTCGCGGGTGGTCTCGGTGCCCTCGCTCGAGCTGTTGTTAGCGCAACCAGAAGCCAAGCGCGCCGCCATCATCGGCAACGCGCCGGTGAAGGTCGCGATCGAGGCCGCGGTGCGTTGGGGCTGGGACGCCGTGATCGGCCAGGATGGCGAATTTATCGGCATGCATTCGTTCGGCGCGAGCGCGCCGGCGAAGGACCTTTTCAAGCATTTCGGCATTACCGCCGAGGCCGCGGTTAACGCTGTGCTGAAGCGCGTTTCCTAAGAGTTGAGCTTGCCAAAAAAAAGGACTACGTAACGTCTCATATGATCAAGCACCGCCCGGCCGAACCGGGCGTCCGCCCTAAAAAAACCCTCGCAGGCGCGCCAAGCGCGTTGTGCGGGATGATCGGGGTTATTGAACGCGTCATTGAACGGTCATAAGGAGATGAAACATGGCAGTCCGCATCGGAATTAACGGTTTTGGCCGCATCGGCCGCAACGTGCTGCGGGCTATCGCAGAGTCCGGCCGCAAGGACATCGAGGTCGTCGGCATCAACGACCTCGGCCCGGTCGAGACCAACGCTCATCTCCTCCGCTTCGACAGCGTTCATGGCCGCTTTCCCGGCACAGTGACCGTCGATGGCGACTCGATCAACCTCGGCAACGGCAAGATCAAGGTGACCGCCGAGCGCGATCCCTCGAAGCTGCCCTGGAAGGATCTCGGCGTCGACATCGCGCTGGAATGCACCGGCATCTTCACCGCCAGGGACAAGGCCGCCGCGCATCTGACCGCCGGCGCCAAGCGCGTGCTGGTCTCCGCTCCGGCTGACGGCGCCGACGCGACCATCGTCTACGGCGTGAACCACGAGACGCTGACCAAGGATCACCTGGTCGTCTCCAACGGCTCCTGCACCACCAACTGCCTCGCGCCGGTTGCCAAGGTCCTGAACGACCTCGTCGGCATCGAGACCGGCTTCATGACCACGATCCACGCCTATACCGGCGACCAGCCGACGCTCGATACGATGCACAAGGATCTCTATCGCGGCCGCGCGGCTGCGATGTCGATGATCCCGACCTCGACCGGCGCCGCCAAAGCCATCGGCCTCGTGCTGCCCGAACTGAAGGGCAAGCTCGACGGCGTCGCGATCCGCGTGCCGACCCCGAACGTCTCGGTCATCGATCTCAAGATCGTCGCCAAGCGCGCCACCGACGCCAAGGAAATCAACGCCGCGATGAAGCGTGCTTCCGAGCAGCAGCTCAAGGGGATCCTGGGCTACACCACCGCGCCGAACGTCTCGATCGACTTCAATCACGATCCGCACTCCTCGACCTTCCACGAGGACCAGACCAAGGTGCAGAACGGCACGCTGGTGCGCGTGATGTCCTGGTACGACAACGAGTGGGGCTTCTCGAACCGCATGGCGGACACCGCCGTCGCGATCGCGAAGGTCATCTAACTCCGCTCTCGTGTCCCGGACGCGATGCAGCGTGAAACGTTGCTTCGCAGATCCGGGCCCCATTCAACCGCGGAACTCGCTGCAATGTGGGTCTCGGTTCCGCACAGCAGCGCTTCGCGCCGCTGGTAGCGCCCGGGACAAGGAAGCATCCGATGGCAAACAAATTCCGCACCCTCGACGACGTCGACGTGAAGGGCAAACGCGTGCTGCTGCGCGTCGATCTCAACGTGCCCATGGACAACGGGCGCGTCAGTGACGCGACCCGGCTCGAGCGCGTCGCGCCGACCATCACCGAAATCTCGGACAAGGGCGGCAGGGTCATCCTGCTTGCGCATTTCGGCCGGCCGAAGGGACGCGACGCCAAGGACTCGCTCAAGCCCGTCGCTGAGGCGCTGTCGCAGGTCGTGAAGAAGCCCGTCGCCTTCGCCGACGACTGCATCGGCGAGCCCGCGGCAAAAGCCGTGGCTGGCTTGAAGGATGGCGACATCCTCTGCCTGGAAAACACCCGCTTCCACAAGGAAGAGGAAAAGAACGATCCCGCCTTCGTCGCGGAATTGGCGAAGCTCGGCGACATCTGGGTCAACGACGCCTTCTCGGCCGCACACCGCGCTCACGCCTCGACCGAAGGCCTCGGCCACAGGCTGCCGGCCTATGCCGGACGCACCATGCAGGCCGAACTCGACGCGCTGGAGAAGGCGCTGGGTTCGCCGACCAAGCCCGTCATCGCGATCATCGGCGGCGCAAAAGTCTCGACCAAGATCGACCTGCTCGAAAACCTCGTCAGCAAGGTCGATGCGCTGGTGATCGGCGGCGGCATGGCCAACACCTTCCTGCACGCCCAGGGCGTCGGAATCGGCAAATCGCTGGCCGAGAAGGATCTCGCGCCCACGGCACTGCGCATCATGGAGAAGGCCGAAGCCGCCAACTGCGCCATCATCCTGCCGGTTGACGCCATCGTCGCCTACCATTTCGCCGCCAACGCGCCGTCGCACGCCTACGGCCTCGATGCGATCCCCGCCGACGGCATGATCCTGGACGTCGGTCCGCAGTCGATCGCGCGCGTCCATGCCGCCATCGACGACGCGGCCACGCTGGTCTGGAACGGACCGCTCGGCGCCTTCGAGATGCAGCCGTTCGACCGCGGCACGATGGCCGCCGCCAAGCATGCCGCCGAGCGCACCAAGGCCAAGAAGCTGATCTCGATCGCGGGCGGCGGCGACACCGTTGCGGCCCTCAACCAGGCCCATGTGGCCGGTCAATTCACCTATGTTTCGACCGCCGGTGGCGCATTTCTTGAATGGATGGAGGGCAAGCCCCTGCCCGGCGTCGAAGTGCTTCGCACTAAGTAATTAGTCGACAAGAAACAAGCGGCCGTTAGGCCCAAACGGAGAAGACAGATGGCCCGGATCACGTTGCGTCAATTGCTCGACCATGCTGCGGAGAACGATTACGGCGTACCGGCCTTCAACATCAACAACATGGAGCAGGCGCTGGCGATCATGGACGCGGCCAACCAGGTCGACGCGCCCGTCATCATCCAGGCCTCGCGCGGTGCGCGCTCCTACGCCAACGACGTCATGCTCAAGCACATGATGGACGCGGTGACCGAGATCTACCCGCACATTCCGGTCTGCGTGCATCTCGACCACGGCAACGAGGCCGCCACCTGCATGACGGCGATCCAGGCCGGCTTCACCTCGGTGATGATGGACGGCTCGCTCAAGGCCGACGGCAAGACCCCCGGCGACTGGACCTACAATGTCGGCGTCACCAAGACCGTGACTGATATGGCCCATCTCGGCGGCATCTCGGTCGAAGGTGAACTCGGCGTGCTCGGTTCGCTCGAGACCGGCATGGGCGACAAGGAAGACGGCCACGGCGCCGAAGGCAAGCTGAGCCACGACCAGCTCCTGACCAATCCGGACGAGGCCGTGAAGTTCGTCCAGGAGACCAGGGTCGACGCGCTCGCGATCGCGATGGGGACTTCTCACGGCGCCTACAAATTCACCCGCAAGCCGGACGGCGACATCCTCGCCATGAACGTGATCGAGGAGATCCACCGCAAGCTGCCGAACACGCATCTGGTGATGCACGGCTCCTCCTCGGTGCCGCAGGACCTCCAGGACATCATCAACGCCTATGGCGGCAAGATGAAGCCGACCTGGGGCGTGCCGGTCGCCGAGATCCAGCGCGGTATCAAGCACGGCGTCCGCAAGATCAACATCGACACCGACAACCGCATGGCCATGACCGGCCAGATCCGCAAGGTGCTCAAGGACAATCCGGAAGAGTTCGATCCGCGCAAATACCTGAAGCCGGCGATGGAAGCCATGACCAAGCTGTGCAAGCAGCGGCTCCAGGAGTTCAACACCGCAGGCCAGGCCTCCAAGTTCAAGAAGATCCTGACCCCCGCCGACATGGCCAAGCGTTACGCCAAGGGCGAGCTCGACCCCCGCGTCGCGTAAGGCCGGCACGCTCTATCGTCTCCCTCGCCCCGCTCTTCGCGGGGAGAGGCGGGGTGAGGGGCTCTATCCGCGAATGAGATGGCTACGGGACCTGTACCCCCTCACCCGGATCGCAAGGGCGATCCGACCTCTCCCCGCAAGCGGGGCGAGGCGAACAAGACCTCCCGCCCCCTTTACCCTGCGACGAACGTTAATTCGGCAATTGCCCGAGAACGGTCTAACTTCACAGGCAAGGGCAGAATCGTTTTGGGAGGACCTCTCGATGAATCTGACTGAGCTCAATGGAATCGCGACTGCCATGGTCGCACCCGGCAAGGGCATCCTTGCCGCCGACGAATCCTCCGGCACCATCAAGAAGCGCTTTGACGCGATCGGGGTGGAATCCACGGAAGGCAACCGCCGCGACTATCGCGAGATGCTGTTCCGCTCGAAAGAGGCCATGAGCCAGTACATCTCCGGCGTGATCCTCTATGACGAGACGATCTGGCAGGATGCGAAAGACGGCACGCCGCTGGTGAAGCTGATCGAGCAAAGCGGCGCCATCCCCGGCATCAAGGTCGACGAGGGCACGCAAGCGCTCCCGATGTGCCCGGGTGAAACAGTCACCGTCGGGCTCGACAAGCTCGCCGAACGCCTGAAGGCATATTACGAGCGCGGCGCGCGCTTCGCCAAATGGCGTGCGGTGATCGATATTGCCGGTGGAATCCCCTCGATGACCGCGATCAGCGTCAATGCCCATGCACTGGCGCGCTATGCCGCGCTGTGCCAGGCCGCGCAGATCGTGCCGATCGTCGAGCCGGAGGTGCTGATGGACGGCGATCACGACATCGACCGCTGCTATGAGGTCACGAGCCGCGTGCTCAACAAGACGTTCCAGGAATTGCGCGTGCAGCGCGTCGCGCTCGAAGGCATGGTACTGAAGCCGAACATGGCGATCTCAGGCAAAAAATGCGCGAAGCAGGCTTCCGTCGAGGAGGTCGCGGAGAAGACGATCCGGCTGCTGAAGGCGTGCGTGCCGGCGGCGGTGCCCGGCATCGCCTTCCTCTCCGGCGGCCAGTCGGATGAGGAGGCGACCGCGCACCTCAACGCCATGCACAAGCTCGGCCCGCTGCCCTGGGGCCTGACGTTCTCCTACGGCCGCGCGCTGCAGGCCGCGCCGCAGAAGGCCTGGTCGGGCAAGACCGAGAACGTCGCGGCCGGACAAAACGCATTCAGTCATCGCGCCCGCATGAACGGCCTCGCCTCCAAAGGCGAATGGCAAAGCAGCCTGGAAAAGAAGGCAGCCTAGATCTTGTCGAACAAATCGCCTCCGCCGCGCCCGACGCCGCGCCTCTATCTCGCGACGCCTGTTGTCGATGATCCCGCCTCGCTCCTCGCCGAATTGCCGGCGCTGCTCGCAGCGGCCGATGTCGCAGCCGTGCTGGTGCGGCTGAAGGAGACCGACCAGCGCACCATGATCTCGCGGATCAAGGCCCTGGCGCCGATCGTGCAGAACGCGGGCGCGGCCCTGCTGGTCGACGGCCACCCCGAAATCGTCGCACGCGGCGGCGCCGACGGCGCACACCTGCCGGGCATCGCTGCATTGAAAGAGGCGATGCCGTCGCTCAAGCCCGATCGCATCGCCGGCGTCGGCGGGCTGACGACGCGACACCATTCGATGGACGCGGGCGAGCTGGGCGCGGATTACCTGCTGTTCGGCGAGCCCGATGCGAACGGCCAACGGCCGTCGGCGCAAGCCATTGCCGAGCGGCTGGACTGGTGGGCCGAGTTGTTCGAGCCGCCCTGTGTCGGCTTCGCCATGTCGTTCGAGGAGGCCCACGACTTCGCGGCCAGCGGCGCCGATTTCGTGCTGGTCGGCGACCTCGTCTGGGCCGACCCGCGCGGACCCAAGGCCGCGCTGATCGAGGCCGATGCCGCGATCAAGAAGGCCTTCGCGGCCGTTGCCGCGGGCCAGGGCTAGCGCCCGCCATGACGCTCGCGCGCATCATCCCTCTCGCCACGCTGCTGCTGGCGGCGCCTGCGGCCGCGCAGCTCCAGATCACCCCGCCGGCGACGATCCCGAGCCCTGCGCCCGAAAAGCAGAAGCCCAAGGAAGCAACAAAGGCGCCAGCAAAGGAAAAGCCGAAGGTCGCACCGCACACGATCACCAGGAAAAAGGAGGCGGGACCGGCGCCAAAGCCGTCAGCCTCGCCGAGCCCGACGCTGCCGGCAACCGTGATTCCCGCGCCGGCGACCGACAATTCCAATGTCGATCTGGTGTTCGGTGCCTATCAGCGCGGCCAGTACAAGACCGCCTTCGACCTCGCGAGCGCGCGCGCCAAGACCGGCGACGCCAAGGCCATGACCATGCTGGGCGAGCTCTATTCCAACGCCATGGGCATCCGGCGCGACTACGCCAAGGCAGTCGAGTGGTACAAGCGCGCGTCCGACGCCGGGGACCGCGAGGCGATGTTTGCGCTCGCCATGCTGCGCATCTCCGGCCGCGGCGGCCCCGTCGACAAGGGCGAGGCGGTCAAGCTGATGGCCTCCGCCGCCAAGCTCGGCGAGCCCAAGGCGGCCTATAACCTCGCTCTGCTTTATCTGGACGGCCAGACCCTGCCTCAGGACCTCAAGCGCTCCGCCGAGCTGTTGCGCCAGGCGGCCGATGCCGGCGTGCCCGAGGCGCAATACGCGCTTGCGACTTTCTACAAGGAAGGCACCGGGGTGCCAAAGGACATCGAAAGGTCGGTGCGGTTGCTCCAGGCGGCCTCACTGGCCGACAATGTCGATGCCGAGGTCGAATATGCCATCGCCATGTTCAACGGCACCGGCACGCCGAAGAATGAGCCGGCGGCTGTGGCGTTGCTGCGCAAGGCGTCCCGCCAGGGCAGCGCGATCGCGCAGAACCGCCTCGCCTGGGTCCTGATCAACGGCATGGGCACACCCGTGGACAAGGTCGAGGGGTTCAAATGGCATCTGGTGGCCAAAACCTCCGGCAAGGGCGATCCGGAGCTCGACAAGCAGTTGGCCGACCTGCCTGCCGACGACCGTGCCAAGGCGGAGGCTGCCGCCAAGAAATGGCTCGGGAACAAATGACCTGACGCCAAATGACGTGAATGACTTGACGTTTGGCCCCTCGCGGGGCACCCAATCCGCTCAAATGGCGCGGTTTCGCGTCGCTCCCCCGATCAAGACCAGAGCTCATGCTGTATTCCGCCACTATCAATGTCATGGTCAAAGCCGCGCGCCGCGCCGGCCGCAGCCTCAAGCGCGATCTCGGCGAGATCGAGCATCTCCAGGTCTCGCTGAAGGGACCGGCGAACTTCGTCTCGCTCGCCGACAAGCGCGCCGAGGAGATGCTCTACCAGGACCTCTCAAAGGCCCGGCCCGGTTATGGCTTCATCGGCGAGGAAGGCGGCACGCGGGAAGGCTCCGACAAGAGCCACACCTGGATCGTCGACCCGCTCGACGGCACCACCAACTTCCTGCACGGCATTCCGCAATTCGCGATCTCGATCGGACTCGTGCGCGAGGGCACCATCATCGCCGGCGTGATCTACAACCCCGCCAATGACGAGCTCTACATCGCCGAGCGCGGCAAGGGCGTCTTCCTCAACGACCAGCGCCTGCGCGTGGCCGGCCGCCGCCAGCTCAACGAATGCGTGGTGGCCTGCGGCCTGCCCCATATCGGCCGCGGCGACCATGAGGAATTCCGCCGCGAGATGACCGCGATCCAGGACCGCGTCGCAGGCCTGCGACGCTTCGGCGCCGCCTCCCTCGACCTCGCCTTCGTCGCCGCCGGCCGCCTCGACGGCTACTGGGAGCGCAACCTGCAATCCTGGGACATCGCCGCCGGCATGCTGATGGTGCGCGAAGCCGGTGGTACCGTGAGCGACATCAGCACGCCGGGCGATGCGCTGGTCACCGGCAACGTCGTATGCGGAAACGAGTTCGTGCACGGCGAACTGGTGAAGATTTTGCGGAAGTAGGGGAAGGCTCTCCTCGCGTGAGCCGAACGAATGGAGGCCGCTGAATCGCGGCCTCCGGTCTCGCGTCATGCCAGCGGATTACCACGCCACCCATTTGCGGCCGTGCCAATAGCCCCGGCCCTCGTGCTCGCGGAAAGCAAACTTTTCGCGCGGTCCCGCGCGCCAATTGTCCTCATGAACGACGACGCCCGCTCCATGCGGAAAGTCGTAGGCCTCATGCGTGTGCCAGCAGGTGTGGCCCTGGCAGACAATCGCTGCCGATGCGGTGAACGTCGACATCATCAGCACGCCGGTGCCGACAGCGACAGCGGAAAGAATCTTCTTCAACATTTGGACGACTTCTCCGTGGAACCCCAAACCCGCGTGCAAACATATTTGCCGGCGCGCGGTTCCGTCAGAGAATGTGAAGCTTTCGTAAGGATTCCCGCGCGGCGCAGCGCGGCTGCTCGATCCGCGAACTAGCTAAGAGTCGTCATCTTCCGGTTCCTCGTCACGATACTCACCGCCGAGGGTCAGGCCCTCGATTGTCGTGGCGCCTTTCGACTTGATCACCCGGCGAAGCGGGACCGAACTCTCGCTTCGCAATGCCTCCATCAGCTGTTCCGAATGGGTGACGATCCAGATGTCGGCGCGGCTCGATGCCTTGGCGATCAGCCGGGCCAATGGCGCCAGCAGCGACGGATGCAGGCTGGTCTCGGGCTCGTTCAGCGCGATGAACGGCGGAAGCCGATAGCCCATGAACACCGCGAGCAGGCAAATGTATTTCAGCGTCCCATCGGATAATTCATGCGCCTTGAACGGCCGGGGCATATCTTCCAGTTGCAGATCAAATTCACACAGGCCGTTCGCTTCCCATGCGCGGAGTTCGGCGCCCGGGAATGCATCCTGGATTGCGTCCTGCAGATCGGTGGCGTCTTCCCGAATGGTGTAGAGGGTCGCCAGCGCTGCAGCCAAATCGCTTCCATCGGCACTGAGCGAGGGCGTCGTGATCGCCAGACAGGGCTTTCGTATCGGTGACGCCGGATCGGTGCGAAAGTCGTGGTAAAATCGCCAGCCCAGCATTGATCAAATCGATTTCGGCGCATTCCTTGCCATCGAAAAAACCTGCAAGCGCCGGCTCGGACGGCAGCACCGCGTCCTTGTGGCTGCTCCATGCGCCACTCTCGCCACGAACGCTGACGAGCGAATTCTTCCGCTCCATCAATAGGACCGTCCGTTTGCCCTGCGTCGCCTCGATACTTTCGGCCTTGATCATCGGCTCGCCGGCAAACGCCGCCGCGATGGGGCTGGGAAATCCGATCTCAATGGAATATTTCAGGCGATCGAATCTGGCCGACAGTTGCAGGCGTCCATCCTCGCCGCGTTTGCGGATGCCCGACCAGCAGACCGAATTCAATCCGCCTTCGTCGGCGATCGTGCGCGTGATCCGACCGGTCGCCGCGTCGCGCAACAGCGACAAGGACTTGTAGGGATTGGATTTGCCGACACCATTCTCCCCCACAAAGACGGACAGGGGATGGATTGGGATGGAGAGCCGCCGAATCGAGCGATAGTTGGAGATCGCAATGTCGGTCGGACGCATCACATGCTCTCAATCGGCAGGGTGTATGTGTGCGTTCGCGGTTTAGGGGCGAATGCACATCCTTCAATCCAGAGGTGTAGTCTGGATTGACATTTCAGGGAAAGCAACCTTTCTGCTTGTCATTCCGGGGCGCGCCTCTTGGCGCGAGCTATGGTGCGCAATTGCGCACCTGAGAATCCATTCATCGACTGTGCTTGCGGCCCGATGGATTCCGGGTCCGCGCTGCACGCGCCCCGGAATGACGGGAGAAGTGTCAGTGGCCGGCCGCTGGAGCGGCCGGCCCATACGCCTCGGCCTTCTCCTTCGTCTTCTCCCGGTCGCCCCCCAGCACGCGCTGCACCGAGACGAAGAACACCGGCACCATCAGCAGCGCCAGGATCACCACCGCGATCATGCCGCCCATCACGACGGAGCCGAGCGCTTGCTGGCTGGCGCCGCCGGCGCCGTGGGCAATCGCCATCGGCAGCACGCCGCAGATGAAGGCAAGGCCGGTCATCAGGATCGGGCGGAAGCGCAGGCGGCAAGCCTCCAAGGTGGCCTCCACCAGCGGCTTGCCTTCCTTGCGCAGGTCCTTGGCGAACTCGATGATCAGGATCGCGTCCTTCGCGGCGAGGCCGATGATGGTGATCAAGCCGACGGTGAAATAGACGTCGTTGGGCAGGCCGCGCAGCATGGCCGCACCGACCGCGCCGACGATGCCGAGCGGCACGGTGAGCAGCACCGCGAGCGGAATGGTCCAGCTCTCATAGAGTGCGGCCAGACACAGGAACACCACGAACACGGAGAGTGCGAGCAGGAACGGCGCCTGCGAGCCCGACAGTTTTTCCTGGAGCGACTGCCCGGTCCATTCATAGCCGAAGCCGCGCGGCAGCTTGCCGGCGAGCCGCTCCATCTCGGCAATCGCATCGCCCGAGGTGAAGCCGGGCTTGGCTTCGCCGGAGATGCGCACCGCCGGATAATAGTTGAAGCCGGCGATCTGCGTCGGCCCGCGCGCCCATTCCACCGTGGCAAAGGACGAGAACGGCACGAGCTGGCCGCGGCTGTTCTTGACGTTGTAATTGAGGATGTCCTCGGTCCGCATGCGGTCGCGGGCGTCGGCCTGCACCACGACGCGCTGCATGCGGCCGCGGTTCGGGAAGTCGTTGATGTAGTTCGAGCCGAGATTGGTCGAGATCGTGTTGTTGATGTCCTCGAAGGTGACGCCGAAGGCACCGGCCTTTTCGCGGTCGATCACGAGATTGACCACGCCGGCCTCGGGCAGGCCTTCGATATAAACCTTCTGCAACACCGCGCTCGCATTGGCCTCCGCGATCAGTTGGTCGGCGGCGCGCATCATGGCCGGATAGCCCTTCTGGCCGCGATCCTGGAGACGGAACGAGAAGCCCGACGAGTTGCCGAGATTGTCGATCGGCGGCGGCTGCAGCGCCGAGATCTTTGCGTCGCGAACCGACGACGACAAATCGCGGTTGATGTCGGCGACAACAGCAGCAGCGGACTCCTTGGGCCCGCGCTCCGACCAGTCCTTCAAGGTGATGAAGGCCTGCGCGGTGTTCATGCCCTGTCCGGAGAAGCTGAACCCGGTGAGGAAGGTGACGTTGTCGACACCGGGTCGCTGCGCCAGATATTTTTCAACCTTTTCGATCACGGCCTCGGTGCGGCCGTAGGACGAATCCGACGGCGTCTGGACGTCGGTGGTGACAAAACCCTGGTCGTCGACCGGCAGGAAGCCGCCCGGAAGATTGACGAAAGCCCAGGACAGGCCGGCGAGCAGCGCGACATAGACCAGCATCAAGCGGCCGGTGCGCTTCAGCGAGAAGCCGACGGTGCGCGAATAGCCTTCCTTGCCGCCTTCGAGCATGCGGTTGAACCAGCCGAATACGCCCTTCTTCGCATGACCGTGGCCGGCCGCGACGGGTTTGAGCAGCGTCGCGCACAGTGCCGGCGTCAGCGACAGCGCCAGGAACGCGGAGAAGCCGATCGCCGCAACCATGGTCACCGAGAACTGGCGGTAGATGATGCCGACCGAGCCCGGGAAGAACGCCATCGGCACGAACACCGCCATCAGCACCAGCGTGATGCCGATGATGGCGCCCGATATCTGCGACATCGCTTTCCGCGTCGCTTCCTTCGGCGGCAGGCCTTCCTCCGTCATGATGCGCTCGACATTCTCGACCACGACGATGGCATCGTCGACGAGGATGCCGACCGCGAGCACCATGCCGAACATCGAAAGCATGTTGATGGAGTAGCCCGCAAGCAGCAGCGTGGTACAGGCGCCCAGCAGCGCCACCGGCACCACGATGGTCGGAATGATGGTGTAGCGGATGTTCTGGAGAAACAGGAACATCACCACGAACACCAGCACCACGGCTTCGACCAGCGTCGTCAGCACCTTCTTGATCGAGGCCTCGACCACCGGCGTGATGTTGTAGGGAATCTCGTAGGAGATGTTGGCCGGGAAGAAGCGCGACAGCTCCTTCATCTTCTCCTCGACCGCGCTCGCGGTCGCCAGCGCGTTGCCGGTCGGCGACATCAGCACGGAAAGACCTGCGGTCGGCTTGCCGTTCAGGCGCGTGTTGAACTGATAGCTGAGGCCGCCGACCTCGATGCGCGCGACGTCGCGCAGCCGCACGGTCGAGCCGTCGGCATTGGCGCGCAGGATGATGGCGCCGAATTCATCCGGCGAAGACAACTGGCCCTTGACCAGCACCAGCGCGGAGGTGCGCTGGCTCGCGGTCGACGGCTCGGCGCCGATGCTGCCCGAGGCCACCTGCGCATTCTGCGCGGCGATCGCCTTGTTGACGTCGTCAGCGGTCAGGCCATAGCCGACGAGCTTGGCCGGATCGACCCAGACGCGAAGACTGCGTTCGGTCGAATACAGTGTGGCACGGCCGACGCCGGGGATGCGGCGGATTTCACCGAGCACGTTGCGGATCATGAAGTCGCCCAGCCCAACCTCGTCGAGGCTGCCATCGGTCGAATTCAGCGTGATGATCTGAAGGACCGCACTGGATGCTTCCTCGATCAGGATGCCCTGCTGGATCACCGCGCGCGGCAGCCGCGCCTCGACGCGCTTGATGCGGTTCTGCACTTCGACGGACGCCGCGCTTGTATCGGTGCCGGGCTGGAAATTGGCGATGATCTCGACCTGGCCGAGCGAGTCGCTGGTCGATTCGAAGTTGAGGATGCCGGAGGCGCCGTTGAGCTCCTCCTCGATCAGGCGCGTGACGCTGTTGTAGAGATTTTCCGGCGACGCGCCCGGGTAGCTCGTCGAGATCGAGATCGAGGGCGGCGCGATGATCGGATATTGCGCGATCGGCAATAGCGGGACCGAGATCGCGCCGATCAAGCAAATGAACAGCGCAACCACCCAGGCGAAGATCGGCCTGTCGATGAAGAAGCTCGCCATGGCGCGTTACTGCACGAGTTGCGCGCGTTGGCTTTCCACGGTCGCGTCGGCCTCGGCCCAGGATTGCGGCCTGACCTTGTCGCCGGCCGCGAATTTCTGGAATCCTTCGACCACGACCTTGTCGCCGGCCTTCAACCCTTCCGTGACGAACCAGATTCCGTCCTGCACCGAGCCGGTACGCACCGGCTGCACGGCGACGCGGTTGTCGTCCTTGACCACGAACACCTCGCTACCGCCGCCGCCATTGCGCTGGACCGCCTGCTGCGGCACTGCGATCGCGTCGGAGTCGAGACCCTGATCGATGCGCACGCGCACATACATGCCCGGCAGCAATTCACGTTTGGGATTGGGGAACTCGCCGCGCAGCGTCACCTGACCGGTATTGGCTTCGACCCTGGCGTCGGAGAACAGGAGTTTGCCGTTCAGCGCATAGGCCGAATTGTCGTCGAGCACGAGCCGCACCTTGGCGGCGCCCGCTTCGATGCGCTCGAGGTCGCCGCTTTCGAAGGCACGACGAAGCTGATTGAGTTCCGTGACCGACTGGGTGAAGTCGGCGTAAACCGGATCGAGCTGCTGGATGGTGGCGAGATTGGTCTCGTTCTGTACGACCAGCGCGCCTTCGGTGACCAGCGCCGCTCCGACTACGCCGTCGATCGGCGCCCGCACGGTCGCATAGTCGAGATTGAGCTTGGCTCGCGCAAGATCGGCCTTGCGTCCCTCGACCTCGGCCTGGGCCTGCCGCTCGGATGCGACGGCTTTCTCGTTCTCGGCCTCGGGGGCTGCACGCTGGCTCGTCAGGGTCGCGATACGGCGGGCATGCTGTTGAGCCTGGTGAAGCTGCGCTTGCGCCTTGGCCAGCGCCGCCTCGTTCGACATCACCTCGACCTCGAATGGCCGCGAATCGATGCGGTAGAGCGGCTCACCCGCTTTCACTTCGCTGCCCTGGTGGAACAGGCGCTCGACCACGACACCGGAAATTCGCGGCCGAACCTCGGCAACGCGAGTCGGAGCAATCCGACCGGGCAGCTCCCGGACCACAGCGCGCGGCTGCGGCCTGATCGTGACAATGCTCACATCGGGGTCAGTGGGCTGGGCCTGGACGATCGCGGAATTCGATTCATCGCAGGCCGCAAGAAGCGGCGCCGCGGCCGCCAGCATCACTGCTACGAAAGCGGATCGCGCACGAAGTCCTGACATGAGTAAAGTTGCCCCGGTTGAATTGCACATTGATCTCGACTCTCGAATTGCTTCGGAGAGTCTGATTTGAAATCGAAAATAAATGGTAGTTGCTGCAATGCAATGAGCGCGGCGGCGGCCCTATGTCACATCAGGCTACCGCACTTTAACAACAGAGCTTTCCAGGATTCACCGGATTGTGAGTCGGGTTCCATCGCGCCGCGCTGCGACAGAACATCGCAACCGAGAGCGGAATGGCTTCAGGTTGAATCGGTGAGCTGCACACTCTCTCTACTCAGCATTTGGACAGTGCCATCACATATGGCGTTTGACGTCCGCTCACCCAGTCTTGCCTCGCTGTTAACTATGGATTACAGCGCCATCGTGGTCGATGTTGAATTCAAAATAGACTACGGCCCGGGGTATCGTCTCTATGCGGTGCAACGCGGAACTGCGACGGTCATCCTGCTCTGCGGTGGCGACAAGCGAAAGCAACATGCGGACATCAAGCGAGCACGGGCGATGCTTGCGGAACTGGAGTAGTGCAATGGCGCTGAGAACAACACCATTTGATGCGGCGGAATATTTGGATACGCCGGAAGCACAAGCCGAATTCATTACAGCAGCGCTGGAGACTGGCGACGCGGCATTCATCCGTGACTCTGTGAATACGGTTGCGCGTGCCCGCGGCATGAGCGAGATCGCAAAATCTACGGGGCTGAGCCGCGAGGGGCTGTACAAGGCACTCGGCGAGGCCGGAAATCCGGAGTTCTCAACAATGCTGGGGGTATTGCGCGCGCTTGGCTTAGGCCTGACTGCACGCCCTTTGCCCAGACAGCCCGGCAAGCTCGGCAAGCTCGGCAAGCCGCGGAGGTCAGCGAAGACGCGAGCCCGCAAGGCCGCTTAGGCTCGACAGTCAGCTTCCTTCATCCGGTAGTGGCTCACGCCCCACTCGGTTCCGTCGGCGTAGCCGAACAGGCCGGCGGTGGCGAGAAAGAACCAGCGCCAGCGCCGCATCCACAATGCGGTGTCCTCGCCATAGACATTGCGCAAGGAGGCTTCGATCGCGTCGCGATGCGCATCGAAATTAGCGAGCCAGTCCATTGCGGTGCGCTGATAATGCGAGCCGCTCCAACGCCATTCCTTCTCGATGGCGAAGATATCGGCATATTGACGAACGAGTTGATGGCTCGGCATCACGCCGCCGGTGAAGAAGTGCTGCGCGACCAGTCTTCGCGATTGGCGCGGTCGAACGCATAGGAGCCGGCGCGATGGGTGAAGATGTGCATGAAGAAGCGCCCCTCCGGCGCAAGCCAAGCGCGCACGCGCGTCATCAGCTTGCGCCAGTTCATCATGTGCTCGAACATCTCGATCGAGACGATGCGGTCGAACTGGCCCTCCGGCGCGAACACGTTCATGTCGGCGGTGACGACGCGCAAATTGAGCAGGCCACGGCTCTGCGCAATGTCCTCGATATAGGCGCGCTGCGATTGCCAGTTCGACACCGCGGTGACCCTGGCATGCGGAAACTGCCGCGCGATCCACAGCGACAGCGAGCCCCAGCCGCAGCCGAGTTCGAGGATGGTCTGCCCGTCGGCCAGACCGGCATGCTCGACGGTCTGGCGCAGCGCTTCCTCCTCGGCCTCCTGGAACGTCGTCGCATCGGTCTTGTAGAAGCAGGAGGAGTATTTGCGGTTCGGACCCAGCACCTGCGCGAAAAAGCTCTGCGGCACTTCGTAATGCTGGGTGTTGGCCGCGCTGGTGTGCTCGGCGATCGGCCTTATCATCATCCGCCCGGCGAAGGCGGCATCGTCGGTCGCGGTATGCGTGGCGAGGCGCGTTGCGGTGCGCGAACACAGGCGCTGGATGGCGGCGCGGACCACGAGATCCGGCAGCGGCACGCGTTCGGCAGTCCCGATGATCGTGGACACGACGCTCATGCGGCCATTCCCTCTCTGGGCGGCAGCGGAAAGAACATGCTGGTTCTGGATTGATAGGCGCGGTAGCGCTCGCCGCGCGATCGCAGCATCTGCGCCTCCAGAGGCGGGATGCCGGTGACGTGGACAAGGATCCAGTACATGAAGACCGGCGCAAGCAGGCTGGCCCAGCCCCACGCATATCCGGCCGCAAGGCCGATCACGGGATAGGCGAGCCAGCCAAGCCATTCGAAGAAATAATTGGGATGGCGCGACCAGCGCCACAGTCCGGCATCGCAGACCTTGCCGTGATTGTCAGGGTCGTGCCGGAAGCGGCGCAACTGCGCATCCGCCAGCGCCTCGCCGGCGATTCCGATCAGCAGGATCGCCGCACCAAGGACGTCCTGAATGCGCAGGGCTGATACGGGAACATGCGCAGCGACGAAAATCGCAAACACCAGCGGCACCGAACCCAGCGCCTGGTTTTGCAGGAAGATGAACATCCGCCAGGGGGCATTCAGCCCCCACTCCGCGGCAAAAGCGGCATAGCGGGGGTCATCGGTGATCCCTGCGGTGCGGATCGCGATATGCGATCCCAGCCGGATCGACCAGACCGCGACGAGGCCAGTGACCAGCCATTGCCGGGCATTGGGCACCTCGCCCGCCATCGGCCACAGGGCGCTGCCTGCGCCGACCAGCCCGACCGAAAAGGTCCAGATCGTATCGACCCAGCCGGAATTGCCGGTGCGCTGCTGCACCACCCAGGCGAGCGCCATCAGGACCGCAAGCGAGAGCGCGATGGCCGCCAGTGCCCCGAGAAACATCGCCATGCAAAAAATCCGAGCTAAGTCTGTGGAATACTGAACTTTTGCAAAATACGTGGATATCAAAGCCGGGTTTCAGTGTTGGGTTCCCGCGCACGTCCCGAAATCCGCACATCCAGCGCTTTTTTTGGCCCGGCGCTGTGCCATAGTGCGGAGGCAAGCAAGCTTTCGTAACGGATGATACCGGCCATGCCGTCAGGCGCCTCGCCCCGCTCTTCCCTCGACATCGAGTATACAAAACTGTCGTCCCCCAGCGTCTTCCTGGTGCGGATGCTGGTCTTTCTGGTGCTGTGCGCGCTGGTCGGCGTGGTGCTCTACAAGCAGATCATCCAGGCCTTCTTCGCCAATCCCGGGCTGAACGCGCTGATCGGGGCCGTGCTGTTCATCGGCATCGTGCTGGCCTTCCGCCAGGTCATCCGGCTCTATCCTGAAGTGTCCTGGGTCAATAATTTCCGCATCGCCGACCCGGGCCTGGCGCCGGCCCGGCACCCAAAGCTGCTGGCGCCGATGGCGATGATCCTGGGCGGCGAGCGCACCGGGCGGATGACCATCACGCAAACAACCATGCGGCATCTGCTCGATTCGATCGCAACCCGCCTCGACGAGGCCCGCGATATCTCCCGCTACATGACCGGCCTGCTGGTCTTCCTCGGCCTGCTCGGCACCTTCTGGGGCCTGATCGAGACGGTCGGCTCGGTCGGCAAGGTGATCGACGGCCTCAAGGTCGGCGGCGATGCCGGCGCGCTGTTCGACACGCTGAAGGAGGGCCTGGCCGCCCCGCTCGGCGGCATGGGCATCTCGTTCTCGAGCTCCCTGTTCGGCCTCGCCGGCTCGCTGATCCTCGGTTTCCTCGATCTGCAATCGAGCCAGGCCCAGAACCGCTTCTACACCGACCTCGAAGACTGGCTCGCCACCACCGTACGCGAATACGGCAGCGGCGAGATGGCCGTCGCGTCGAGCGGCAGCAGTGTTGCGAGCGGTGAGCTCCAGGCCGCGGTCGAGCGGCTGCGTTCCGTGCTCGAGGAAGGCACCGCAAGCCGCAGCACCACCGCGTCGATGGCAAGCCTTGCGGAAGCGATCCAGGCGCTGGTCTCGCATATGCGGACCGAGCAGCAGATGATCCGCGAATGGGCCGACGGCCAGGGCGAACAGAACCGCGAGATCCGCCGCCTGCTGGAGCGCATCGCGCGCCAGCCCGAGAAGAGTTAAGCAATCAGCATTTGAGAGGCGAGCATGGCTCTAGCCCGCGGCCGCCGCAGCGAAGGCGCCTTCAACTACTGGCCCGGATTCGTCGACGCGCTGTCGACGCTGGTGCTGTCGATCGTGTTCCTGCTGTCGGTGTTCCTGGTCGTACAGTTCTTCCTGTCGCAGGAGGTGACCGGCAAGGACAAGGCGCTCGAGCAGCTCAACGCCAAGATCGCCCAGCTCAACGAGCTGCTCTCGCTGGAGAAGCTCGGCAAGCTGACGCTCGACGACCAGGTCTCGTCGCTCAAAGCGGGCCTCGCTTCGGCCGAGAGCGAACGCGATCGCATCAAGGGCCTCTATGACGGCTTGGCTGCCGCCGGCAACGACGCGCAGGGCAAGATCTCCGAGCTCGGCAAGGCGCTCGACTCGGAGAAGGCGGTCTCGGCGCGGGCGCTGGCGCAGATCGAGGTGCTGAACCAGCAGATCAGCGCGCTGCGCCGGCAATTGGCGGCACTCGAAGAGGCGCTCGACGCTTCCGAGAAGCGCGACAAGGAATCGCAAAATCGCATTGCCGATCTCGGCTCACGCCTGAACGTCGCGCTGGCGCAGCGGGTGCAGGAATTGTCGCGTTACCGCTCTGAATTCTTCGGCCGGCTGCGCAAGATCCTCGGCGACCGCCCCGACATCCGCGTGGTCGGCGACCGCTTCGTGTTCCAGTCCGAAGTGTTCTTCGACACCGGACAGGCAACGCTGCTGCCGGAGGGCCGCGCCGAGCTCGACACCGTGGCGGCCGCGCTGATCGAGCTCGACAAGAAGATTCCGAACGAGATCGCCTGGGTGCTGCGCGTCGACGGCCACACCGACGTGCGTCCCGTGAGCGGCGCGAACTTCAAGTCGAACTGGGACCTGTCGTCGGCGCGCGCGATCTCGGTGGTGCAATATCTGATCACGCTCGGCGTGCCCGCCCAGCGCCTGGTCGCCGCGGGCTTTGCCGAATTCCAGCCGCTCGACACCGCCAACACCGAGGACGCCTACAAGCGCAACCGCCGCATCGAGCTGAAGCTGACGGAGCGGTAGTGAGCGCGCTCCGCCTCCGCCCCTACGTGGACGCCGACGAAGCGGCGACGATCGACCTCTGGCATCGCACCTGGCAGCAGGCCTATCCGCAGATCGATTTTGCCGCGCGGCTCGACTGGTGGCGCGAGCGCTGGCGCAAGGATCTGGTGCCGAAGGCGTCGATCGTGGTTGCGGAACAAAACGGCGCGCTGACCGGTTTCGTCACCATCGATGGCGACGGCTATCTCGACCAGCTCGTGGTCGATCCCGATCATTGGGGCTCGGATGCTGCGAGACTTTTGGTCGACGAAGCCAAGCGCTTGTCACCATCGAGCGTCACACTGCTGGTCAATAAGGACAACGCCCGCGCCGTCCGCTTCTACGAGCGCAACGGGTTTGCCCATGCCGGCGAGGATGTGAACCCGACATCGGGACGGCCTGTGCTGAAGATGGCGTGGCGGCCGTGACTTCAACTACGTAAAAGCGTGGCGCGGTTTGCTAGCGTGATATCAGGCAAGCAGATGGAGAGGATCGATGCGGCTGAGCGATCTGGCCAAGGGGTCTTCGGTGTTTCTCGGCGTCATCCTCGCCGGCTATGTGTCGACGATCTATGTCGACCGGCGCCTCGCGCCGCCACCGAATCCCCCTGCTCCGACGGAAAGTCCGGCTCCAGCAAAGGACCCTGCGTCGTCAGCCTGTATCGGCGAGGGCGGGAGCTGGAAGAACTGGCCTTGGCCGAACGTGCCGATGGGCTCGCCGAAGTGCCAGTGAGATCCGGCGAATTGCCTCACGCCCCCTCGAACTGCAACCTCGCCAACCGCGCATAAAGCCCGTTTGCAGCGACGAGCTCCGCATGCGTGCCCTGCTCGACGATCTTGCCCTGGTCCATTACCAGGATGCGGTCGCAGGAGAGCACGGTGGCGAGGCGGTGCGCGATCACCAGCGTGGTGCGGTGGCTCATCAGTTCCTCCAGCGCGGTCTGCACCAGCGTCTCGCTTTCGGCGTCGAGCGCGGAGGTCGCTTCATCGAGCAGCAACAGCGGTGCATCGCGCAGGATCGCGCGCGCGATCGCGATGCGCTGGCGCTGGCCGCCGGAGAGCATCACGCCGCGCTCGCCGAGCGGGGTCTCGAAACCTTCGGGCAGGCGGCGGATGAACTCGGCGGCATGCGCGAGCTCGGCGGCACGCTCGACCTCGGCATCGCTCGCATCGGGCCGGCCGAAGCGGATGTTTTCGCGCGCACTCGCCGCGAACACGTTGGATTCCTGCGGCACCAGCGCGATACGGGAGCGGAAATCGCGCGGGTCGGCGGACTTGACGGGAACGCCGTCGAGCGAGATCGCGCCATTGCGCGGATCGTAGAAGCGCAGCAGCAGATGGAAGATCGTGCTCTTGCCCGCGCCGGACGGGCCGACGATCGCGACCTTCTCGCCGGGCCGCACCGCAAACGACACGGCGTCGAGCACGTTGACATCGGGACGCGCGGGATAGGCGAAGCTGACGTGATCGAAGCCGACCTCGCCGCGGCCGGGCATTGGCAGCGCGCGCGGCGACGCCGGCGGCTTGATGTCCGGCTGCACGTGCAAGATCTCGAACAGGCGTTCGGCGGCGCCGGACGCAGCCGACACCTCGCCCCAGACTTCGCTGAGCTGGCCGAGGCCTGCCGCCGCGAAGGCCGCATAGAGCACGAACTGGCCGAGCCGGCCCGGCGTGATCGCGCCGGTGAGCACGTCATGCGAGCCGATCCAGAGGATCCCGACCACGCTTGCGAACACGATGAAGATGACAATGGCGGTGAGAACCGCGCGCGCCTGGGTCGAGGTGCGCGCCGCCTCATAGGCCTGCTCGACCTCGCCGCCAAAGCGCTTCGTGGCGAGCCCTTCGCTGGTATAGGCCTGCACGGTGCGGATCGCGCCGACCAGCTCGCCGGCATAGGCGGACGCATCGGCAAGCGTATCCTGCGCATTGCGCGACAGGCGCCGCACCCAGCGCCCGAAGGCGACCAGCGGCAGCACGATCAGCGGGATCGCAAGCAGCACGAAGCCCGAGAGACGGGGACTGGTAATCACCATCATGGCTGCCGCGCCGAAGAACATCATGAGATTGCGCAGCGCGATCGAGACGGAGGCGCCGACTGCGGACTTGATCTGCGTGGTGTCGGCGGTGAGCCGCGACACCAATTCGCCACTGCGCGCGGAATCGAAGAACGCCGGCGACAGCGAGAGCAGATGCGCAAACACGTCGCGCCTGAGATCGGCGACGATGCGTTCGCCGATCGTCATCACGAGGTAATAGCGCGACGCACTCGCGAGCGCGAGCACGGCGACAACAGCGATCATCACCGAGAAGTAGCTGTTGATCAGCGCGATGCCTTCCGGCGTCAGGCCGAAATCGATCATCCGGCGGACCGCGACCGGCACCAGCAGCGTGGTCAATGCGGCAACCGTCAGCGCGACAAAGGCGAGCGCCGCCCGGCCGCGATAGCGGGCCACGTAAGGCGCAAGCGCCATCAGCGGCCGCAGCCTGGCGCGGCCTTTCTCAGGCTGCTCGATCAGCTCGACTTCGATCGACGCGTCTTCTACAGGCCCGGTTTCAAGCCGTTCTACTGCGCTCATGAGATCCGACCAAAAAGAGATAAGTGTGCTCCAGATAGGCCGGCGGATCGGTCGTGGCAAATCCGGGATGTCCCTCAGGGGACCGCCCGGTTCTCCTGTCCCCACAATGGCTTGTTTTAGGGGGCTCCGTGGGTTATAGAGCCGCCAAATCCGTCATCGATCATCACTCAAGCGCGCGGCGCCGGTCGCCCTAGGAATTGCCATGAAAGCCGAGATTCACCCGAATTATCATACGATTAAGGTCGTGATGACCGACGGAACCGAGTACCTGACCCGCTCCACCTGGGGCAAGGAAGGTGACACGCTGAATCTCGACATCGACCCGAAGTCGCACCCGGCCTGGACCGGCGGCAATGCCCAGCTGATGGATCGCGGCGGCCGCGTCTCGCGCTTCCAGAAGAAGTTTTCGGGCTTCCTCAAAAAGGATTGATCCGGCCCTCGAGGCTGGAGACGAAAAACGCCCCCGGGAGACCGGGGGCGTTTTTGTTTGTGGGGCTATCCGCGCCGCTCTCTGCCCCGTCATCCTGAGGTGCCGAAGCGGAGCGGAGGCCTCGAAGGATGAACGGCCGCAGCCGGGGCGTCGCCCTTCGAGGGCCGCTGAAGAAGCGGCCACCTCAGGGTGACGGTGTTGGTTTTGTGGGCGTGTCGTTGAACGAGACCAAGGTCCCGTAGGGTAGGCAAAGCGACTGATCCGCCATAGCTCGAAGAGCGACGGCCGAAGCGTGCCCACCAACTTTTATCGCAATCTGAAAGAGAGATGGTGGGCACGGCGCGTTGCGCCTTTGCCCACCCTACAAGACTGCGCTCGCAATGACGGGAGGCTGGACCTTATCGCTCGAACGCGGCCTTCAGCGCGTTGAGATGCGGCACCAGCGGGTTGCCGATCGCGGGCATATCGGCCGGCGGGGTGTGGATGGTGGTGTCGAGGCGGCGCACGCGGGTCTGGAGGCTCATCGAACGATGGATCAGGTCCTGGAGCTGCGGCGGCAACTTCTCGATGGTGTCAGAAGCACCGGGATCGGCGGCGGTGAGCTTGACCTTGGTCTTCTCGCGACTGGCCTGGACCAGCGTCATCTCGCCTTCTTTCACCGCGCGGTGCAGCAGCAGCCAGGAGGCGAGCTGCATCAGGCGCGTGGTCAGCCGCATGCTCTCGGTCGCATAGGTGAGGCTGACCGCGCGATCGAGCGCCTTGGCCTCGTTGCGGCCGTCGCCGTCGAGATAGGCCGCGGTCTCCTCGACGAGATCCATGCCCTCGCGGAACAGGACGCCGAACGCGGCGGAATTGGTGAACCGCTCGCTGAGTTGAACGAGAGCGCCGTCGGCCTGCAAACGTTCCATGGTTAACGCCCCTTACGCAACTGTTTACCTGTCCGGCTTGGACGCCGGCTTATGATGAACAAATCATTGCGCGCTGGGATCGCGGAGTCCAGCGACAAGCGCGGATATGGTTTCCGCGGGTCATTCCTCGAAATTCAACTTGAGTGAGAGCCAAAAGAACGAAAAAAGAGCCGCCGGAAGACCGGCGGCTTTTAAAGTTGATAACAGGGAGGCGTCAAACAGAGTGGACAGGAGCCACTCGGTGTCCAAACGAGGACAGTTCCAGTCATAAACCGGAAAGCTTAATAGCGAGTAAATGAGCGATTATTTTGAGGGTTCGTTAGCCGTGTCGGTCAGCGGCCGAGCCGTGTCTCGTGCTCCGGACGCGGTGTGGCACGAAGTCCTGCACTGCTGAGCCGGGGCCCAGCACTTTTGATGGAGGCTGCCTGGAGAGACATGGGTCCCGGCGCAGCGTCGCACGCCGCACCGCGTCCGGGACACGAGTGGAAAGTCCAGCGGCTACGACTTGAAAAAACTATCCGCCGCATCGCGCGAGGCGCGCTTCTTGTTGGCGGCGTCCTCCAATCGCACGATCTCGATCTTGAGCAGGGCGACGCGCTCGGTCAGTTCCTCGACCGACAACAGTGAGAGATCCTGTCCGATCTCATGGGTGACCTTCTTGCGCGGGCGGTCGTCGTCTTCCATCGGCATCGTCGTTCCTCCTGCGTTCGCGGACCGGACCACACGGCTGAGGCGGTTGCCAGCCCCGACCGCGCTGGCTAAGCAAAGGCCCCGTTTCCCTCTCGCACCTTTGCTCAAGGACACATCATGGACAAGCTGCCCGCGCAAATGACCGTGGTCGCCATCTCCAAGCCCGGCGGACCGGAGGTGCTGGTGCCGGAACAACGCGCGCTGCCGCAGCCCGGTCCCGACGAAATCCTGGTCAAGGTGCAGGCCGCCGGCGTCAACCGGCCCGACGTGGCGCAGCGCTCCGGCGCCTATCCGCCGCCCCCCGGCGCCAGCGACCTGCCCGGCCTCGAGATCGCCGGTGAAGTGGTCGCCGTCGGCAGCAATGCCAAGCGCCACAAGATCGGCGACAAGGTCATGTCGCTCGTCGCCGGCGGTGGCTATGCGCAGTATTGCATCGCGCAGGACGCCCAGGCCATGAGCGTGCCGCCGGCCCTGTCGATCACGGAAGCCGGCGCGCTGCCGGAAACCCTGATGACGGTCTGGCACAATGTGTTCGAGCGCGGCGGCCTGAAGGCCGGCGAGACGCTGCTGATCCATGGCGGCTCCTCCGGCATCGGCACCATGGCGATCCAGCTCGCCAAGGCGTTCGGCGCAAAAGTGTTCGTCACCGTGGGATCGCAGGACAAGATCGACGCCTGCCTCAAGCTCGGTGCCGACCGCGCCATCAACTACAAGACCGAGGATTTCGTCGCGGTGGTGAAGGAAGAGACCGACAAGGTCGGCGTCAATCTGATCCTCGACATGGTCGCCGGCGACTATGTCGACCGCAACTATGACGCCGCCGCGGTCGACGGCCGCATCGTGCAGATCGCGACCCTCAACGGCCCCAAGATCAGCGTCAACATCGCCAAGGTGATGGTGAAGCGGTTGACCCATACCGGCTCGACCCTGCGTCCCCGTAGTAATGCGGACAAGGCGGCGATGGTCGCCGCGATCGAGGCGAAAGTGATGCCGCTCCTGCGCGAAGGCCGCGTCAAGCCGCTGATGGACAGCGCTTTCCCGCTGGAAAAGGCATTCGACGCCCACCGGCGCATGGAGACCTCCGCACATATTGGCAAAATTGTGTTGGAGGTCTAGGCCGCTGGCCTACCAAGCCAGGCGGAAACCCTTTGATTTTCCTCGCTTTCGTGGCATCTATCGCGACGCGCCGAACCACATCTGTTCGGTATGAAATCGTCTTTACGAGCCAGCCTTGCACACGAAGTTTGCGTCGAACGCGGAGAACTGACCTTGCGTCTGATCAGGTGCCTCGCGCCCATCGCGCTGGGCCTCATGATTCTTGTCGCCGCGTCCCCTGCACGCGCGCTTGACGCCGTCAGCGTCCGCAGCGACGCGCCGGCGATCGACCTCACCGGCGTGCTCGAGCATCAGCGCAGCGACGCCGACCGCATCCAGGTTTCCACCGCGCCAGGCACCGACGGCATCGTTCGCCGCATCGAGGTGCGCGCCCGCGAAGGCGGCCAGAACTGGGTGGTGTTCGCACTCGCCAACAACACCGACGACCAGCTCGACCGTCTGATCGTCGCTCCGCATTACCGTATCGTGTCCTCAGGCCTGTTGTGGCCCGACCTCGGCCTGTCGCGCATCGCGACCATCACGCCCTCGACCGGCGACCGGCCCGAGCGGCAGGAAAGCCCGACCGCCGACGTGTTCCGGATCACGATCGACCCCGGCGCGGTCGTCACCTTCGTCGCGGAACTGCGCACCGACAAGCTGCCGCAGCTCTATCTTTGGGAGCCCGAAGCCTACAAGGACAAGGTCAACTCGTTCACGCTGTACCAGGGCATCGTGATCGGCATCTCAGGCCTGCTGGCGCTGGTGCTCACCATCCTCTTTGTCGTCAAGGGCAGCATCATGTTCCCGGCGGCCGCGGCGCTGGCCTGGGCGGTGCTGGTCTATATCGGCGTCGATTTCGGCTTCTGGGGCAAGGTGCTCGACATGTCGAACAACGCCGAGCGCATCTGGCGCGCGGCGGGTGAAGCGATCTTGGCGGCAACGCTGCTCGTGTTTCTGTTCGCCTATCTCAATCTCAGTCGATGGCATGTGCGCTATTCCCACATCACGGTGGGCTGGCTTGCGTTCCTAGGGTCACTGGTGGCGCTCGCTTTATTCGATCCGGCTGTCGCCTCCGGCATCGCACGCATCTCGCTGGTGCTGATCGCCTTCGCCGGCTTCGCGCTGATCGTCTATCTCTCCACCCACGGCTTCGACCGCGCGGTGCTGCTGATCCCGACCTGGTTCCTCCTCGTGGTCTGGGTGGTCGCGGCCGGCATGACGGTCGCCGGTTCCGTCACCAACGACATCGTCGGCCCGGCGCTGCTCGGCGGCCTCGTGCTGATCGTGATGCTGATCGGCTTCACGGTGATGCAGCACGCCTTCGCCGGCGGCGGCGCCACCACCGGCGTCGTCTCCGACATCGAGCGGCGCGCCCTGGCCCTGGCCGGTTCCGGCGATCTGATCTGGGACTGGGACGTCTCCGCCGACAAGGTCTTCACCAGCCCCGAGACCGAAGCCCTGCTCGGCCTCAAGCGCGGCACGCTGGAAGGCCCGGCGGCATCCTGGCTCGAAGTGCTGCATCCGCTCGACCAGGACCGTTTCCGTGCCGCGCTCGACAGCGTGCTCGACCAGCGCCGTGGCCGCCTGGTGCAGGATTTCCGCCTGCGCACCCCTGACGGCCATTTCATGTGGTTCGCGCTGAAGGCGCGCCCGGTGGTCGGCTCCGACGGCGAGGTCTCGCGCGTGGTCGGCACGCTCACCGACGTCACCGAGCTGCGCAACGCCGAGGAACGCCTGCTGCACGATTCCGTGCATGATAATTTGACCGGCCTGCCCAACCGCAAGCTGTTCATGGACCGGCTCGGCGCCGTCGCGCATTTCGCCAAGACCATGCCGACGCTGCGGCCGACGCTGATGGTGATCGACCTCGACCGCTTCAAGCAGGTCAACGATTCCGTCGGCATCGCCGTCGGCGATTCCATCCTGCTGACGCTCGCCCGCCGCCTCACCCGCATCCTGAAGCCGCAGGATACGCTGGCGCGGCTTGCCGGCGACCAGTTCGGCCTGATCCTGTTGTCGGAGCAGGACCCGGCCCGCATCACCGCCTTCGCCGAAACCATCCGCAAGACCATCCGCGCCCCGATCGCCTTCAACGATCGCGAGATCTTCCTGACCGCCTCGATCGGTCTCGCCCTTTCTGATCCGCAAGTTCAACTGACTGACGAGATCATCAAGGACGCCGAGCTTGCGATGTATCACTCCAAGCGCATCGGCGGCGACCGTATCGACGTCTACAAGCCCGCGATGCGCGCTCGCAAAACCGATCGCCTGACGTTGGAGAGCGAACTGCGCCGCGCCATCGAGCGGCAGGAGCTCACCATCCTGTACCAGCCGATCGTGCGGCTGGAGGACCGTTCAGTCGCCGGCTTCGAGGCGCTGGTGCGCTGGGATCACCCGAAGCTCGGCCGCATGGCGCCGTCGGAATTCATCACCATCGCGGAAGAGACCGGCCTGATCATCGATCTCGGCATGTTCGTGCTCGACCAGACCGCAAAGCAGCTCTCGATCTGGCAGCGCGCGATGCGCTCGCGCGAGCCGATCTTCGCCAGCGTCAACGTCTCCTCGCGGCAGTTGCTGCGCCACGACCTGATCCACGACATCCGCACCGTGCTGTCGCGCTCCTCGGTGGCGCGCGGCACGCTGAAGTTGGAATTGACGGAATCGCTGGTGATGGAGAATCCGGAGCACGCGGCGCAAATGCTGACGCGGATCCGCGAGCTCGGCACCGGATTATCGCTCGACGATTTCGGCACCGGCCATTCGTCGCTCGCCTATCTCCAGCGCTTCCCGTTCGACACCATCAAGATCGACCAGTCCTTCGTCCGCACCACCAATCGCGGCACGCGGCCGGTGATCCTGAAGTCGATCATCGCGCTCGCGCATGATCTCGGCATGGACGTGGTGGCGGAAGGCGCCGAGACCGATTCCGACGCGGTCGAGCTGTATCAATTGGGCTGCGAATACGCGCAGGGCTTCGCCTTCGGCGAGCCGATGGATGCGGACGCGGCGATGCGGCTGCTGACGGAAGTGCGGCTCGAGGCGGCGAGCTGATCTCGTCGCGAATCCGGTATCGTAGGGTGGGCAAAGGCGCACTTGCGCCGTGCCCACCATCTATCCGACACACCAACAGAAGTCGTGGGCAGGCTCCGCTTTGCCCACCCTACGAGACTGTTGGATAGGGAGAGACCGCCACTCGCTGCGCTATCTCCGCCCGTCCTTCTTCTGCTTCGTAAATCGCACCGTCTGGCCGTCCGGCATCCGCATGGCCTTGAAGCCCGCGGCGAGGCAGGCTTCGCGCTGCGGCATCTTGATATCCGGGCTGCGCGAGGTGTCCCACCATGAGGCGCGATTCGCCGCCCGCGGCAGGGCTGCGCCGATGATCTCCTCGATCTCTTCAAAGCTCAGCAGGAATTCCATCTGCTTCTGCCTCAGCAGGTAATCGCGTAACGCGTCGTAATCGTTCACCGCCGTCCTCTACATTTGTCCGCGGCCTGATCTGCGCAAAAGCGAGGCGAACGGAAACCAATCCTTAACTCATTGCAGCGGCGCCGTCGCGGCTTAAACACTACGCAAGATTTCAGGCGCATCCGTTAGGGTCGGGAGCAAAAGATGCTGTCTGGATGGCGCGAAGCCACGGCCCGCCGGCCCTGGCGTATTTCGGCGAAGCTGCTGATCATTTCGTCCGTCGTGACCGTGATCGGCTTTTCGGCCATTTGCGTCAACGTCATGCTCGACATGCGCCGCGGCGAGGAGGCGCTCGCCCGCCAGACGCTGGAAAACCTCGCCACGTCGATCGACGCCGACATCAGCCGCAACATCGATATCTACGACCTGGCCCTGAAGGCGGTCGCCAGCAACGTGCTGCTGCCCGAGATCAACACGGTCTCGAAGCCGATCCGCCAGCTCATCCTGTTCGACCACGCCACGACCGCAAAGCATTTCGGCGCCATCCAGGTGTTCGATGCCGACGGCGATCTGACGATCGATGCTTCCACGCTCGATCCGGTTCCGGAAAATCGTGGCAGTGAGGAATATTTCAGGGTCCACCGCGATAATTCCAACGCCGGCCTCTTCATCAGCCGCCCGATGCTGTTCCGGGGCGCCTACGCCATCGTGTTGAGCCGGCGTCTCAGCGATACCGATGGCGGCTTCATGGGTGTCGTCGCCGGCTCGATCCGCTTCACCTATTTCCACGAATTGTTCGAGCGGCTGAGCCTCGACCCCGAGGACACCATCACCGTGCTCAAGCGCGACCGCACCATCATGATGCGGCGACCGTTCGATCTGGACATCATCGGCAAGAACCTGGGGACGCAGCAGGACTGGAAGGCCGACAATCTCAAGGCCGGCGGATCCTATGCCGGTCGAGGGCCGGTGGACGTAACGCCGCGTCTCTACGTGCGCAGCAGCGGCTCCGGTCCGCTGTTCGTCGTGGCGGGCAAGCCGCTCGGCGCGGTATTCGCGCTCTGGCAGAAGGAAGCCTATCGCATCGGCGCCGTGGTTCTGGTGCTCGCTCTGTTCGTGCTGGGCTCGGCCATCGTGCTCGCCCGCGAGATCGGCCGCCGTGCGGATGCCGAAAGCAGGCTCGAGGAGATGGCGACGACGGACGCGCTCACGGGCCTGCGCAACCGCCGCAAGTTTGATCATGTCATCGACATCGAATGGCGCCGCGCCATGCGCCAGAAGACGCAGGTCGCGCTGCTGATGATCGATGCCGATCACTTCAAGGCCTACAATGACACCTTCGGCCACCAGGCCGGCGACCAGGTGCTGGTCGGCATCGCCATCTGCATCTCCGATTCGGTGCAGCGCGCCGGCGACTGCGCCGCGCGCTATGGCGGCGAGGAGTTCGCCGTACTGCTGCCGAACACATCCGCCACCGACGCCTTCAAGATCGCCGAGACCATCCGGGCCAAGGTGCTGGGCTGGTCCGACGGCGGGGCCGGATCGACCGTCTCCTGCGGCATCGCCAGCCTCGCGCCTGCCAGCGGCATGGACTGGGCCGTGCTGGTCGCCGCCGCCGACAAGGCGCTCTATGCGGCGAAAGCCGGCGGGCGTAATCAGTCGGTGGTGGCAAGCTTGCCGAAGCTGTCGCTGGTGGCGTGAGGAGCGACGCTCGCCGCCGTCAGCAATGACGAGGGGCGCTACTGCCCCAGATACTTCTTCATCTCGGCGATCAGCCCCTCGCGCAATTCCGGCCGCTGCAGCGCGTAGGCGATGTTGGCGCGGAGGAAGCCGGGCTTGGAGCCGCAATCATGGCGCTCGCCCTCGAACTCGACGCCGTAGAACTTTTGCGATTTGGCGAGGCCGATCATGGCGTCGGTGAGCTGGATTTCGCCGCCAGCGCCGCGCTCCTGGGTCTCCAGGATCTTGAAGATCTCCGGCTGGAGAATGTAGCGGCCGGTGATCGAGAGGTTGGAGGGCGCGGTGCCCTTGGCCGGCTTCTCGACCATGCCGTCGACCTCGAACATCTTGCCGGTGCGCTTGCCCACGCCGCAGATGCCGTATTGATGGGTGAGATGGTCGGGCACCGCCTCGACCGCGATGACGTTGGATTTCTCGCCGAGCTTGCCGGCGGTCTCGACCATCTGCTTCAGGCAGCCGGGCGAATTGAGCACCAGTTCGTCGGGCAGCACCACCGCGAACGGTTCGTTGCCGACGATGTCGCGCGCACACCAGACCGCATGTCCAAGACCGAGCGGCGCCTGCTGGCGGGTGAAGCTGACGGCGCCGGCTTCCGGCTGGTTCTGCGCCAGAACGTCCTGCTCGGCCTTCTTGCCGCGCGCGGCCAGCGTCGAGTCGAGCTCGAACATCCGGTCGAAATGATCCTCGATGACATTTTTGTTGCGGCCGGTGACGAAGATGAAGTGCTCGATGCCGGCCTCCCTCGCCTCGTCATAGACGTACTGGATCAGCGGCTTGTCGACGATGGTGAGCATTTCCTTCGGCATTGCCTTGGTGGCGGGCAAAACGCGGGTGCCGAGGCCGGCGACGGGGAATACGGCTTTGCGGATTTTCATGTGATTGATCGAATACCTTGGGGCGCACGTGAAAGAAGCAATGGCATCTTGCTAGCCGGTTTGCAGCCGGTAACAAAGGCGGATGTAGGGCTCGGCCCCTGGAACTGAGAAAACCTGGAATTGAGAAAAGGCCGCCACCGAAATTTCACCTTTGTTAAGATATTGGCAACCGTAACGAGGCCTCCTGATGGCTGATTTTTGGCTGGACGGGTGGGACATGATGCAATCGGTGGCAGGAGTGGCAAAACGCGGTGGATCTGTAGCCGGCGCAACAATGCTTGCGGCCGCGCTCCTGTTCCCTGTGTCCGCGCAGGCCCAAGGGCAACAAGGGCAAAACGGCCTGTCGAACCTGTTCGGCGGAATTTTTTCCGGCTCGAACCCCGCGCCCTCGCAAGCCCCGCCCGGCCCCGGTGGTGCGCAGACGGGAGTTCAGCCGTGGAGCGGCGAGGACGGCGCCTCCGGCCATCCGCTGATGACGGCGGCCGCGATCCGCGAAGCCGCGTCCAATTTCGACAATTGTGTCGCGGGGATGTGGCCCGATGCCGCACGCCGCAACATCACACGGGAGAACTTCCAGCGCTTCACCGCAGGCCTTTCGCCCGATCTGCGCATCATGGACCTGATGGATTCGCAGCCCGAATTCACCAAGTCGATCTGGGACTATCTCGACATTCTCGTGAACGACAATCGGTTGGCCAAGGGCAAGGAAGTCCTCGCCAAATACAAGGCGCAGTTCGACGCCACCGAGAAGGCCACTGGCGTCGACCGCTACATCATCGCGGCGATCTGGGGCATCGAATCCAATTACTCGACGCAGATGGGCGACCGCAGCGTGCTGCAATCGACTGCGACGCTCGCCTGCGTCGGCCGCCGCCAGGCTTATTTCAAGGACGAGTTCCTCTCGGCGCTGGAAATCCTCAATCGCGGCGATCTCAGGCCTGAGCAAATGCGCGGCTCCTGGGCCGGCGCGTTCGGCCCGACGCAGTTCATGCCGACCGCATTCAAGCGCTTCGCCGTGGACGGCGACGGCGACGGACGGCGCGACGTCGTCGACAATCCCACCGACTTGATCGCGTCGACCGCCAACAATCTGAAGAAGGACGGCTGGCAGAGCGGCCAGACCTGGGGTTACGAGGTCGCAGTGCCGCAGGGCTTCAACTACATGCTGGCCGATCGCGCCAAGGCGATGACGATCGCGCAATGGGAGAAGCTCGGGCTCAAGCGCGCAACCAACCAGCCCTTCCCGCATCCGGCGGAAAAGGCCTATTTGCTGGCGCCCGCCGGCGCGCAGGGACCCGGCTTCCTGATGCTGCAGAATTTCCGCGTCATCATGAAATACAATCCGGCCGAGGCCTATGCGATGGCGATCGGTCATTTCGCCGACCGCCTGCGCGGCGGCCAGCCCTTCGTGCAGCCCTGGCCGCGGCAGGAGCGGGAGTTGTCGCGGGGTGAGCGGCTTGAATTCCAGCAGTTGCTGGTGCAGCGCGGCTTCTACAAGGGCACCCCGGACGGCCAGTTCGGCGGCCAGACCCGGGAGGCGCTCCGCAGCTTCCAGGCCTCGATCGGGGTCCCCGCAGACGGATTTGCCTCCTCCGACGTGCTGGAACGGCTTCGCGGGCGGTAAAATCGCGCCGAAAGTAACCCTGACCCGGGATTCTGGCCGATCCCCGGTGCATTGCCTCACGAATCTGCAAGAGAATTTGCCCGTTTGGCGCCCGATTCCGTTATTATATTGAGGCAAATCCAGACCCTGTTGCGCGCGCCCGAGATCGCATGTCGAAGCCAAAATCCTTTTTCAAGGCGCTGACCGAGACCGGCCCGCTGATCGCGCTGGGGACAGCGCTTGCGATCCTGATCTCGATCGCGGGGCCGGCTTCGGCGCAGTTTTTCAACTTCCCCGGCTTCGGCGGCCCGCCGCAGCGCCAGGCCCCTCAACGCAGTGGCGGCGGATGGTTCGGCGGCGATTTCTTCGCGCCATTCCAGCAGCAGCAACAGCAGCAGGCCCCGCGCCAGGATTTTTCGCGCGCGCCTTCGCCGGCCAAGCGCGAGACCATTCCGGACAAGACCGTGCTGGTGATCGGCGACGCCATGGCCGACTGGCTCGCCTATGGTCTGGAAGACGCCTACACCGAGCAGCCCGACATGGGCGTGATCCGCAAGCACAGGACGACGTCCGGCCTGATCAAGTACCAGCCGAAGGGTGAGCCCTCGGACTGGGCCGCCGCGGCGAAAGGCATTCTCGAGACCGAGAAGCCCGACGTGATCGTCGTCATGCTCGGCCTCAACGATCGCATCGCGATCCGCGAAGCTGCGCCCGACAAATCCGACAAGGACAAGAAGAACGAGAAGGGCGCGCGCGCCAAGCCCGCGGGAAAGCCGGGCGACGCCAAGCCCGACACCGCCGCCAAGCCCGATGACAAGCCGGCGGACACCGATCTGCCGCAGGACGACGCCGATAACGCCGATACGCCGGCGGCCGCGCCTGAAAAGACCGCGCGCAACCCGAACGGCCTCTATGAATTCCGCGACGACCACTGGGTCGAGCTCTACGGCAAGAAGATCGAGGAGCTCGCCAATGTCCTCAAATCCAAGGGCGTGCCGGTGCTCTGGGTCGGCCTGCCCGCAATCCGCGGCCCGAAGGGCACCGCGGACATGCTGTTCCTGGATTCGCTCTATCGCGAGGGCGCAGCGAAGGCCGGCATCACCTATGTCGACGTCTGGGACGGCTTTGTCGACGAAGCCGGCCGCTTCCTGCAGAAGGGTCCGGATTTCGAAGGCCAGATCCGCCAGCTGCGCAGCGGTGACGGCGTCTATTTCACGAAGGCCGGCGCGCGAAAACTCGCGCATTATGTCGAGCGCGAGATCACGCGCCTGCTGGCGGGCCGCTCCGGCCCGATCGCGCTGCCGAGCGAGCCGGCGACGCCCGACACCAATGCCGAGCCCGGCAAGCCCGCGCCGCGGCCGCTGGCCGGCCCGATCGTGCCGCTGGTTGCGGCCTCGATCTCGACCGATCAATTGCTGGGTGGACCGGGCACGCGCCCTGCCGCCGTCGATGCACTCGCAGCTAGGACGCTGGTCAACGGCGAGCCGCTGGCAGCGCCTGCGGGCCGTGCCGATGATTATTCCTGGCCGCGCCGCGAAGTCGGTCGCGAGCAGGCCAAGGGCGATACGCCGGTGGCGGCGACCACACCTAGCGGTGGCGCTGCTGCTCCCGGCATGCCCGGTGCGGCCGCTGCCATCGCACCGCCAAAGCTCGCGCCGAAGAGGCCGGCGCCGCCGCAGCAGCCCGCACAGGCCACGCCGTCAATTCGCGATTTCTTCGGCTTCGGCTCGCCGCAGCCGGCGCCGCGTCAACTGGCGCCCACCCCGCGCAATCCCGCGATTCTGCGTCCGCCCGGCAATGTCGGGCGCGCGGCGGAGGTGGTGCGGTAGTTGGCCTCGTGTCCCGGACGCGCTGCAGCGCGTAACACTGATGCGCCGAGCCGGGACCCAGTTCGTGCTTCACAATAATGTGCCCCGGCTCTGCAACGCCGCGTTTCACGCCGCATTGCGTCCGGGGCACGAACTTTGCAGCTCGCTCGTTTAGCCGTAATAGCGCCAGCGCGGAGGCGGGCGACGCCCGGGGCGCGACATCAGCAGCGCAAGCGCGAAGCCGATACCGCCGGCAACAAGCAGCGCGCCGAGCGGATTGTCCTGCACTTTCTTCGAAATCGCCTGCGTACCGTCACGAAAGGTGTCGCCGCTGTTGTCATACGCATCCTTGGCGTAGCTCGTGGCGGTGTCCGTGGCGTCACGCACGGCATCCTTGGCCTGGCCGTAGAGATTCTGCACGGTGCCGGCGGCTTCCCGCGCCTTGCCTGACGCCTGTGTCTGTGTATCGCCAGCGAGATCACCGACCGCGCCTTCCGCACGTCCAGCGAATTCCTTGGCCGATCCGACGATCCTGTCCTTGTCCATGATGCTCCTCCTCGGGGGTCTGCCCAAGTAACCGATCAGGAGCAGCGCAGTTCCAATCGCCTAGAGAATGAGTCCACCATCGACGACCAGCGTTTGCCCAATAATGTACGACGACAGAGGTGACGCCAGGAACAGCGCCGCGCCCGCCATGTCGGCCGGCGTGCCCAATCGCCGCAGCGGAATGCGCGACAATGCGCCTTCGAGCCGCTTGGGATTGTCGGTCGTCACTTTCGTCATCTTGGTGTCGACCAGACCGGGCGCGATACCGTTGACGCGGATACCGTCTTCCGCCCAGGCTTCGCCCAAGGTCCGCGTCAATCCGACCGCGCCGGTCTTCGAGGCATTGTAGGCGGGATTGCCCATGGTGGAATGATAGGCCGCAGTCGAGGACACCATGATCAGCGCGCCCTTGGAATCCCGCAACATGGAATGAAATCGCGTCCCGCACGCCATCAGGCTCATCAGATTGACCTCGACGACTTTGCGGAAGCCGCTCATCTCGAATTCGCCGCGACGATAGAGCACCGCGCCTTGCGCGAGCACCAGGATATCGAGCCGGTCGAACGACGGCTTGAACGCTTCGATGGCACCGGCATTGCTGACGTCGAGCTGCGCGTAAGCAAGACCGGTGAGATCGGAGCCCTCCTCCGCCAAATATTCCGTTGCACGAGCGCGCGTGCCACACACCGCAACAGCTGCGCCTTTCGCACGAAAGGCTTGCGCAATGCCGTTGCCGATACCGCTGGAACCACCGACGACAAGAACCTGCCTGCCAGTGAAATCGAGCTCGTTCGCCATCGCGACCTCCCATTTTATTTTGCTTGTTTGACCTGTCTGCGGATCGATGCCAGCCTTGTCAATCTCATAACAAGAAACAACCGACCGCGAGGAAACAGCATGTCCGAATTCAAGCAGCTCAGTCGCTCGGTGAAGGGCCTGACCGCTCTCGTCACCGGCGCGGCCAGCGGCATGGGCCGCGCCACTGCGCGCGTGTTCGCGTCTGAGGGCGCGAACGTCGCCGTCACCGACTATGACGAGCAAGGCGCGCATGCGGTCGCGAAGGAGATCGCGGCAAGCGGAGCTTCTGCGAAGGCCTGGAAGCTGGACGTCGCCGACGGCGGCGAGATCAAGCGCGTGGTTGGCGATGTCGCCGCGCATTTCGGTGGACTTGATATCGTCATCAACAATGCCGGTATCTCCGTGCGCGTTGCGATCGATGACGAGGCTTACGAGGACGCCTGGGCCAAGGGCATCGCCGTGATGCTGACGGCGCATCCGCGCATCATCCGCGCCGCGCTGCCGCATCTGCGCAAATCGAAGTCTCCGCGCATTGTGAACGTCGCCTCGACCGAGGCACTCGGTGCCACTGCCTTGCACAGCCCCTATTCGGCCGCGAAAGGCGGCGTCGCCAGCCTCACCCGCTCGCTCGCGGTCGAGCTCGGCCGCGAGGGCATTACCGTCAACTGCATTTGCCCCGGGCCGATCCGCACCGCCATCACCGACCGCATCTCCGAGGAGCACAAGACCATCTACGCCAAGCGCCGCACCGCACTCGGTCGTTACGGCGATCCCGAGGAAGTCGCGCATATCACGCTGAGCCTGTGCCTGCCGGCGGCATCCTTCCTCACCGGCGCGGTGATTCCGGTCGATGGTGGGTTGATGGCGAGGAACGCGTGAGTGTCATAACGCTCAAGAGATATGCGCGGCGAGCGTTGACAACGCCGAATGCCGGAGTAGCTTTTTCACCAGCAGAGCGGACCAACCGCTCGCGGTTCGCGGGAGAGACGCCATGACGATCGCCATCCGGCAACTTCAGAAGCATTTTGTCGGCGAGGTTTCGGGCCTCGACCTGCGAAAGCCTCTCACACCGGATGAGGCGCGCGAAGTCGAAGCCGCCATGGACAAATATGCGGTGCTGGTCTTCCACGACCAGGACATCACCGACGAGCAGCAGATGGCCTTCGCGTTGAATTTTGGACAACGCGAGGACGCACGCGGTGGCACTGTCACGCAGGCGAAAGACTATCGGCTCCAGTCAGGCCTCAACGACGTTTCCAATCTCGGCAAGGACGGCAAGCCGCTTTCCAAGGACAGCCGCACGCATCTGTTCAATCTCGGCAATTGCCTGTGGCATTCCGACAGCTCGTTCCGCCCGATCCCGGCAAAATTTTCGCTGCTGTCGGCGCGCGTAGTGAACCCGACGGGCGGCAACACTGAATTCGCCGACATGCGCGCGGCCTATGACGCGCTCGACGACGAGACGAGGGGCGAGATCGACGACCTCGTCTGCGAACATTCGCTGATGTATTCGCGGGGATCGCTCGGCTTCACCGAATACACCGACGATGAGAAGGCGATGTTCAAGCCGGTGCTGCAGCGGCTGGTGCGGACCCATCCCGTGCATCGCCGCAAATCGCTGTATCTCTCGTCGCATGCCGGCAAGATCGTCAGCATGAGCGTGCCGGAGGGACGGCTCTTGCTGCGCGATCTCAATGAGCACGCGACCAACGCGGAATTCGTCTACGTCCACAAATGGAAGCTGCATGATCTCGTCATGTGGGACAACCGTCAGACCATGCACCGCGTCCGCCGTTACGATCAGTCCCAGCCCCGCGACATGCGAAGGGCGACGGTGGCGGGGACGGAGCCGACGGTGCAGCAGCAGGCGGCGGAGTAGGCCCGACCGTCCTGGCGAGGATGGGACGAGACCGAAGGGCGCGAGGCGGCGATGAGCGCGAGACGGCCTCAACGAACTCCGTCATTGCGAGCAAAGCGAAGCAATCCAGACTGCCGCCGCGACAAAGGCTGGATTGCTTCGTCGCTTCGCTCCTCGCAACGACGGCTGTGAGGACTTCGCTATGCCAAGCACAGCGCTACGCGTGACCCGCCTCGTTCGACAACATCCCGGGATCAATGCCGATCTTGCGCAAGGCGCGGCCGTACTTCTCGTCGACATCATCGCCGAAGATCAGATCCGCATCCGCGTCGCAATGGAGCCAGCCATTGCTCTGGATCTCGGTCTCGAGCTGGCCCGGCGCCCAGCCGGCGTAACCGAGCGCGAGAATGGCGTGCTTGGGACCGGAGCCGTTGGCGATCGCGCGCAGGATGTCGACGGTCGCGGTAAGGCAGACGCCGTCGTCGATCCGCAGTGTCGCGTGCTCGATGTAGAAGTCGCTCGAATGCAACACGAAGCCGCGACCGGTGTCGACCGGGCCGCCGGCCAGCACTTTCATGCTCTCGGCATTTTGCGGCAGCTTGATGTGCTCGCCCTTCTTGACGATACCGAGCTGCTGCAACAGTTCAGGGAAATCAATGCTGCCGGCCGGATGATTCACGATGATGCCCATCGCGCCCTCGGCGGAATGCGCACAAAGGTAGATCACCGAGCGTTCAAAGCGCTCATCGCCCATGACCGGCATCGCGATCAGGAGCCGGCCGTCGAGATAATTGGCCGAGCTGGGGAGCCCATGACCCGCGCTGCGGGTGCTTTCGCCCGTCCTCTTGCCTGTGGGAGCCATCGGTGAAGCACTCCGGTTTCAATTCCTATCCTGATGTCGGGCCGGGCGGCTGTCAAATCAAGGCTTGCAGAGATCTGATTCAAGTGCATCCATCACAAGCAATTCAATGGTTTGCCCCGGGGCGACCCTGTAAAGACGTGCCATGCTGACAAGAGTTCCCCTGCATGCGGCGATTGGCGTCGCGACCATCTTGCTTGTGTCGTCGCTGACGACGGTAGCCTATGCCGACGACGCTTCACCGTGGCAGCGCGACGGGCATTCCGCGGTGCGGCTGCTCGCGGGATCGCGCAGCGGCGCGGTCCTGCTCGGCGGCATCGCCTTCCAGATCCAGCCAGGGTGGAAAACCTACTGGCGCATGCCAGGCGATTCCGGCGTTCCGCCGCGGTTCGACTTCTCGAAGTCGGATAATGTCGAAGCGGTGACAGTGATGTGGCCGGCTCCGCAGAAATTCGACGATGGCGCGGGCGGCCATTCGATCGGCTATCACGACCAGATCGTGCTGCCCTTGCGCATCGTCGCCAAGGCGGCCGACAAGCCAGTGACGTTGCGCGCCGAGATCAATTACGCGGTGTGCGAGAAGCTCTGCATTCCGGTCGAAGCCCATGTCGAGCTCGGCTTCAACAACGTGGCATCGACCGAAGACGCCAATCTGCGCACGGCGCTGGATTCGGTGCCGAAGCCCGCCAATGTCGGCGATCCCAATCCGCTGACCATCCGCGACGTCAAGCGGGACGGGCCGAAGAATGTGGTGGTCGATGTCGTTGCGCCAGAAAACAGCAAGGTCAATCTGTTCGTGGAAGGGCCGACGCCGGAGTGGTCGCTGCCCATTCCTGATCCGGTCGAGCACAGCCCGCCCGGCGTGAAGCGGTTTTCCTTCGAGCTCGACGGATTGCCGCCGGGCGTCAAGCCTGATGGCGCCGCGCTGAAGTTCACGCTGGTCGGGCCGGACAAATCGTACGAGTTCAATGCGAATTTGGAGTAGCCGTCGTCCTGGCTTTTTCGCCACGACGACGCCGGTAACACCCAACCGAATCTTAACGAATCGTTGCTAATCCCAACAGTGACCGCATAAGCCCGCCGCAGCATGCGAGACGCCTGGGGATTCTTCGAATTTGGCCGTGATGGATGCAGACCCCGCAACGACCGGACCTGCCGGCCTCATCGCACGGCTGCGCGGAAAACTGACGGGCGGATCCAGCGAGGCGTCGCTGACGCGGCGGCTGGCGGGCACCATCTTCATCATTCGCGTCATCAGCGCGGGCCTCGCCTATTTCTCGCAGGTTTTGCTCGCGCGCTGGATGGGCACGTCCGACTACGGCATCTATGTCTATGTCTGGACCTGGGTGCTGCTGCTCGGCAGCATGATGGACTTCGGCATCTCCGCCTCCGCGCAAAAAATCATTCCGGAGTATCGCGCCAGCGGTGACCATGCCCTGCTGCGCGGCTTTCTTTCCGGCAGCCGCTGGCTGACCTTTGCCGTTTCCACCCTGGTCTCGCTGGCGCTTGCCGGCATCGTCAAGCTGCTTTCGCCCTGGATTAATCCGGGCGAGGTGCTGCCGCTCTATATCGGCTGCATGACGTTGCCGGCCTTCGTCGTCGCCAACACCCAGGACGGCATCGCGCGTTCGCACGACTGGATGCAACTCGGCCTGATGCCGCAATTCATCATCCGCCAGGCGCTGATCATCGGCATCACAGCCTGCGCCTTCCTGCTCGGCTATCATCTCGGCGCGGTCGCGGCGATGGTGGCGAGCGCCGGCGCCGTGTGGATCGCGATGACCGGACAGATGGTGGTGCTGAACCGCAAGCTTGCCGATCGCATCGAACCGGGCCCCAAGGCCTACGACATCAGCGGCTGGCTCGCGGTCTCGCTGCCGATCCTGCTGGTCGAAAGCTTCTATCTGCTCTTGTCCTACACCGACGTGCTGGTGCTGCAGCAGTTCCGCCCCTCGGACGAGGTCGGCGTCTATTTCGCGGTGGTGAAGACGCTGGCGCTGGTGTCGTTCATTCACTACGCGATGTCGGCGACAACGGCACATCGCTTCGCCGAATACAATGCGCTCGGCGATAAGGCGCGGCTGTCGGCCTATGTCGCGCACGCCATCAACTGGACGTTCTGGCCGTCGCTGGCCGCAACCGCCGTGCTGCTCGCGCTGGGCAAACCCCTGCTCTGGCTGTTCGGACCGCAGTTCGTCATCGGCTACGACATCATGTTCGTCGCCGCGATCGGCCTCGTGGTGCGCGCCGCGATCGGCCCGGTGGAACGCCTGCTCAACATGCTCGGCCAGCAAAGAATCTGCGCGCTGGCCTACGCGCTAGCCTTCGCGATGAACCTCGTGCTCTGCATCGCGCTGGTGCCGCGCTTCGGCGGCCACGGCGCCGCGGCCGCAACCTCGATCTCGCTCACCTTCGAAACGGTGCTCCTGTTCTGGATCGTACGGCAGCGGCTCGGGCTGCATGTGCTGGCGTTTGGAAAATCCCCGTCTCCACAATAGAGACGTTGGTCAATCGCGTTCTATCTGCTAGAATCCAGCCCATGGCTGTGCCCAACCTGAGAGATTTGCTGCAGCGCGCTCAATCGTGGCCTGACGAGGCCCAGAAAGAGTTGATCGCTGTTGCCAATGAGATCGAAAGCGAACTCAACGGCGGCGAATATTTGGCAAGCCAGGAAGAGCTGAAGATCATCGATGCGGCCATGGCGGCCATTGATCGCGGCGAGGTCGCGGCCGAAGCCGAGATCGAGGCGGCTTTCGCAAAATTCCGCCGCGGATGAAGGTTCTCTATTCCCGACAGGCCATTGCTGATCTCAGCGACATCGCGAACTACTATACAGCCAGCGCAAGTCCCGCCGTCTCGGAAGCCATCGCGCGAAGACTCTTCGACGTCATTGATCGCATTCAGCGCGCACCGCTCTCGGCACCACGCGTCGTGCAACGTTCCAACATTCGCGCAGCATCCGTCGTCCGTTACCCATTTCGAATCTTCTACCGGGTTCGTGGCGACACGATCGACATCCTCCATATTCGCCACACATCCCGACGGCCGCTCACGGGGTTGAATGAGCCCTCACAACCCGGCATCGCTGATCGCTGATTTGCTGAGCAGGCACACAAAACGTCCATTTCGCCGAAGGGTAACAATTTGGATGGAATGACCAATCACCCCGAGCAGGGGGAACAATTTTTCTTATTCCGCCCAAGCGGTTGCGCCATAGGGGAAATTTATTCTACGTCATATTGCCCAACTGACGAGATAAACCTAGATTTCCCCCTGACATGATTGATCCGCTTTACGTCGCCTCGGGATTTGGCGTCGGCCTCCTCGTCGGGCTGACCGGAGTGGGAGGCGGCTCGTTGATGACGCCGCTGCTGATCCTGCTGTTCGGCATTCACCCGACCACCGCCGTCGGCACAGATCTGCTTTATGCCGCGGCCACCAAGACCGGCGGCAGCGTGGTGCACGGCTGGTCACGCAGCGTGCACTGGCCGGCGGTGCTGCGGCTTGCATGCGGCAGCATTCCGGCGAGCGCGTTGACGCTGCTGGTGCTGTGGAAGCTCGATCTGAGAGGCGATGCCGAGCGCAATCTGGTCAATCTGGTGCTGTGCTTTGCACTGGTGCTGACGGCGACATCGCTGATCTTCCGCAAGTCGATCATGGAGCGCTATCGCCGGCGCATGGAGCAGGTCGACGAGCGCACCACCGTGATCGCGACCGTCGTCACCGGAATCGTGCTCGGCGTGCTGGTCTCGATTTCATCCGTCGGCGCTGGCGCGGTCGGCGTAACCGTGCTGCTGCTGCTCTATCCGCGCCTGCCGATGGCAACCATCGTCGGCTCCGACATCGCGCATGCCGTGCCGCTGACGCTGGTGGCCGGCATTGGACACTGGATGCTCGGCTCGGTGGACTGGGCTTTGATGGGTGTGCTGCTGCTCGGCTCGCTGCCCGGCATCATCATCGGCAGCTACAGCGCGACACGCGTGCCGGAGACGGTGCTGCGCGTGGCACTCGCCAGCGTCCTCGTCGTGGTCGCCGGCAAGATCATGTTCACGGAGCTGAACCTGCAATCCGCGATCGTGACGGCGCTAGCCTGGAGCCATTGAGAACTCGCCCCGACGACGGAATCGTAGGTCTCGTAGGGTGGGCAAAGCGGAGCGTGCCCACCACCTTTTTCGGTCAGGGAGAGATGGTGGGCACGGCGCTGACGCGCCTTTGCCCGCCCTACGGCATCGAGCTCTTACTCAGCCGTCCAGCCGCCGTCGATCGACAGGTTCGTGCCGGTGATCTGCGCGGCATCGTCGCCGCACAGGAACAGCGCCAGCGCTGCGACCTGCTCGGACGTGACGAACTCCTTGGTCGGCTGGGCGTCGAGCAGCACGTCGTTGATGACCTGCTCGCGCGTGAGGTTGCGGGCCTTCATCGTATCCGGGATCTGCTTCTCGACCAGCGGCGTCCAGACATAGCCGGGGCTGATGCAGTTGCAGGTGATCTTGTTGGTCGCGACTTCCAGCGCCACGGTCTTGGTCAGGCCGGCGATGCCGTGCTTGGCCGAGACGTAAGCCGACTTGAAGGGCGAAGCGACCAGCGAGTGCGCCGACGCGGTGTTGATGATGCGGCCCCAGCCCTTCTTCTTCATGCCGGGCACCGCGGCGCGGATGGCATGGAAGGCCGAGGACAGGTTGATCGCGATGATCTGATCCCACTTCTCCGGCGGGAATTCCTCGATCGGCGAGACGAACTGAATGCCGGCATTGTTAACGAGGATATCGACCGAGCCGAACGACTTCTCGCCGAGCGCGATCATCCCGGCGATCTCAGCCGGCTTGGTCATGTCGGCGGGCGAGTAGACTGCCTTCACGCCGAAATCGGACTCGATCTTGGAGCGCTCCTTCTCGATGTCCTCCGGCGAGCCGAACCCGTTGATAACGACGTTGGCGCCGGCGGCGGCGAAGGCGCGCGCATACGCAAGCCCGATGCCGCTGGTCGATCCGGTCACGACGGCGTTCTTGCCTGAAAGACTACCCATATTATTCGCTCCTTTTTGGCGGGGGCGCGGTCGCGTCCCCCGTGAGATCGTAGGTGACCATGGTCTCGCCGGACTGCGGCCGCTCGAGCCAATCCTTGTGGTGCATCGACAGATGCACGTCGCGCACGCCGCTTTCCCAATGCTCGACCATGGCGACATGCGAGAAGTCGTAGTCCTTGGACGAGGATTCGTAATTCTTGCTGCGATAGATCAGGTGCACCACAGTGACCGTGCTCTCACGCGAGACCTTCGCGAGGAATTCGACGGAGGGGTCGTTCTTGAGATAATCGGGCAATTTGGAAATCAGGTCGCGCGCGGCCCGGCGGGCGTTGTGCAGCTGCTTGTTCTTGTCGGTGTTCATCCGCGTGCGGCTGGAGAAACGGATGTCCTTCTCGCGCTCGGTGGCCTCGAGCAGCGAGGTCGGCAGGTCGCCGCGGGCGCTGAACAGATCGACCTGGAAGATCAGGAGGTCGCGATCGATCTCCGCGTCGAGAACGAAGTCAAGCGGCGTGTTGGAGGCGATGCCGCCGTCCCAATAATGCTCGCCATCGATCACGACCGACGGAAAGCCCGGCGGCAGCGCGCCGGAGGCCATGATGTGCTCAGGGCCGATTCTCTTGCCGAGCTTCTTGAACTCGAAATTGTCGAAATATTTGAAGTTGCCCGAGGTGACGCCAACCGCGCCGACCGACAGGCGGGTCTTCAGATCGTTGATGCGGTCGAAGTCGACCAGACGCTCCAGCGTCTTCTTCAGCGGCGCGGTGTCGTAATAGCTCTCGGCCTGCGGGCTGCCCGGTGGCCAGAGCGGCGCGGGCGGAATGCGCGGCGCGAAGAAACCGGGCACGCCAAAGGTCGCGATCAGTGCGGCGCTCGTGGAATTAAACAACTCGCGGCTGTGGTCGCTCTTGCCGATGGGCTTCCACGGCACCGGCGCGGAGACCATCTCCCAGAATTCCTTGAGCCGCTTGACGCGGGTATGGCCCTCGTTACCGGCGATGATGGCGGCGTTGACCGCGCCGATCGAGATGCCAGCGACCCATTCGGGCTCGAAGTCGAAATGGCACAGCGACTGATAGGCGCCTGCCTGATAGGAGCCGAGCGCCCCGCCGCCCTGGAGAACCAGGACGCGCTGCGCCTTCGCGGGGACTGTTGCGACTTCGGGGCTGTGATCTGTCATGCAGGAACAATAGCAAAAGGCGAGCCACCGTGGCGACAGTCTGCCGCGGCGTCAATGCATCCCGGGATCAAGTCTGGCTTATCGGGGATCGGTCGAAGCCAGGATCATGGTCCAGAACACCTTGTATTTGGTGCCTGGAGCATAGCCCGCCGCTATGCCCAATTTTGTGACACCGCTCTTGAGCATGTTGGCGCGGTGGGGCGGCGAGTCGCGCCAGCCGGAAAACGCTTCCGCCAGCGTATGATAGCCGGCCGAGACGTTCTCGACCGCCACGGTGGCCGGGTAGCCGCCGGAGGAAAGCCGCTTGGCCAGCGGCGCGCGGACGTCATGGTCCATCTTGTTGGCCGCCGCCATGGCTTGGGACTGGGATTCCGCGAGCCGCATCAAATCGGGGTCGATGACGACGGTGCCGAGCCCGTTGTTCTGGCGATATTGCGAAATCATGATCGCGGCCGCCTGCGCATCCAGCTTGGAGCCCGGGACCGACATGTCGGCATACATCGACGGCTGCTGGACCGGCGCTTCGTTGCCGGCGCAGCCGGCGAGAAGCAAAGCGATGAGAATTGCGGCCGCAGCGCGCATGAATCGAGGCCCCCAAAGGAAGGGCCGTTGTTGCATACCAACCGTGGCTGAAAGGTGAATTTTGAGGAAAATTCGCCCCTTCAAACCGGCTCAGGCGCCCGCAAATATGCGGTAGCGGCGGGGCTTTAAGCCGATCGTGTCGCCTGCGCGCAGTTCCCGATCGCGGGGGGCGTCGATCTCGATGGTCTCGCCGCCGGACAGGGCGACCTCGGCCCGCTGCACCGGGCCGAAATTGCGAACGTGCCGGACCGCGCCCTCGAAGGCACCCGAACCTGGCGGGCCGACCAGCATGTCATGTCGCCGCACGAACAGTTTTGACGCGCCAGACACCAGGCCGTCCGTTGCAAGATTGAGCGGGCGATCGCCGAGCCTGATCACGCCGCCTTCGACCTGAACCGGCAGCTCGATGGATTCACCGATGAAGCCGTGGACGAAGGCCGTCGCCGGGGTCTCGTAGACATCTTCGGGCGAGCCGATCTGCTCGATCTTGCCCTTGTCCATCACGACGACGCGGTTGGCGACTTCCAGCGCCTCTTCCTGGTCATGGGTGACGAAGATCGATGTGACGTTGATCTCATGGTGCAGAGAGCGCAGCCATTTGCGCAGCTCCTTGCGCACCTTGGCATCGAGCGCGCCGAAGGGCTCGTCGAGCAGCAGGATGCGCGGCTCGATCGCGAGCGCGCGGGCGAGCGCGATGCGCTGGCGCTGCCCGCCGGAGAGCTGGCTCGGATAGCGGTCCGCAAGCCAATCGAGCTGCACGAGATCGAGCAACTCTTTCACGCGTCTATGGATGGTCGCCTCATCCTTGCGGATCGCGCGCGGCTGCACGCGAAGGCCGAAGGCGACATTCTCGAACACACTCATGTGGCGGAACAGCGCGTAGTGCTGGAACACAAAGCCGACATGCCGCTCGCGCGCGCCTTGCGCCAGCGCGTCCTCGCCATTGAACGCGACCTCGCCGGAATCCGGCCAATCGAGGCCGGCGATGATCCGCAGCAGCGTGGTCTTGCCGGAGCCTGATGGACCGAGCAGCGCCAGCAACTCGCCGTTATTGACCTTGAGGTCGACGCCATCAAGCGCAGCGAAGCTACCGAACTTCTTGACGAGATTTTTGACTTCAATGGTCACTTGCGTCGTGTCCTTCGTCCAGATGACGTTCGAGAATTGTCTTGGCGATCAGCGTGATCAGCGCAAGCATTGCCAGCAGCGAGGCGATCGCGAAGGCGGCGACGAACTGGTACTCGTTGTAGAGAATCTCGACCAGCAACGGCATGGTGTTGGTCTCGCCGCGGATGTGGCCGGAGACGACGGAGACCGCGCCGAACTCACCCATCGCGCGGGCGTTGCAGAGCAGGACGCCGTAGAGCACGCCCCATTTGATATTGGGCAGCGTGACGCGGAAGAAGGTCTGCAAGCCGGAGGCGCCGAGCGAGATCGCGGCCTCCTCCTCCTGCGTGCCCTGCTCCTGCATCAAAGGGATCAGCGCGCGAGCCACGAACGGGAAGGTCACGAAGGTGGTGGCGAGCGCGATGCCCGGCACCGCGAACAGGATCTGGATGTCGTGATCCCTGAGCCAGCCGCCGAAATAACCCTGCGCCCCGAACAACAGCACGAAGACGAGGCCCGAGATCACCGGGCTCACCGAAAACGGCAGGTCGATCAGCGTGATGAGGAAGGTCTTGCCTGTGAATTCGAATTTTGCAATCGCCCACGACGCGACCAGGCCGAAGACGAGATTGAGGCTCACCGAGATCGCGGCCACCACCAGCGTCAGCTTGATCGCAGCCAGCGCCTCCGGCTCGGCGAGCGCGGCGAAATAGGCGAGGATGCCCTTGGAGAACGCCTGTGCAAACACCAGGACCAGCGGCAGCACGACGAAGACAGACAGAAAGATCATTGCCAGCGCGATGATGGTGATGCGTACCGCCCTCGGCTCGGTGCGCAGATTGTTGCACGCGGCCGCCGCATGCGCGCGCGCCTTCGCGGCGGACGGTGAGAGCGAGACGGGCTCGGCGATCTGCATTGTCATCATTCGCCCTCAGTGCGCCGGGATTCGGCTCTGCGCCCAGCGCTGGAGCCGGTTGACCGCGAAGATGATGACGAAGGAAACAACCAGCATGATGACCGCGATGGCGGTCGCGTCGGCGTAGCGGAATTCGGAGAGACGGATCACGATCAGCAGCGGGGCGATCTCGGAGACGTTGGGCAGATTGCCGGCGATGAAGATCACCGAACCGTATTCGCCGACCGCGCGTGCAAAGGCGAGCGCAAGGCCGGTGAGCAGCGCCGGCGCCAGCGAAGGCAGGATCACGCGGATGATGGTCTGCCAGCGGCTGGCGCCGAGGCTGCCCGCGGCTTCCTCGATCTCGGCGTCGATATCCTGGAGTACCGGCTGCACCGTGCGCACCACGAAGGGAATGCCGATGAAGATCATCGCGACGAAGATGCCGACCGGCGTGAACGCCACCTTGATTCCGAGCGCGGCGAGCGGCGCGCCAAGCCAGCCTTTCTCGGCGAACAGCGCAGTCAGCGCGACGCCCGCGACCGCGGTCGGCAATGCAAAGGGCACGTCGACGATGGCATCGAACAGCCGCCGGCCGGGGAAGCGGTAGCGCACCAACGCCCAGACGATGATGCTACCCATCACGAGATTGACGCAGGCCGCTGCGAAAGCGAGCCCGAAGGAAACGCGGAGCGCGTTCAGGGTGCGGCGGCTCGAGAGGATCGCCCAGAACTGCTCGGGGCTGAGCTCGAACGATTTCAGGAACAGGCCGGCCAGCGGAATCAGGATGATGACGGACAGCCAGGACAGCGTCAGTCCCATCGTAAGACCGAAGCCCGGCAATGTCCGACGTCGTGCTGCGATTACGCTCACCAGCCCCCCTGTTAAAGCTCCTCCGACAGCGCCCGATCAGTTCTTGTAGATCTGATCGAAGACGCCGCCGTCGGCAAAATGTTCCTTCTGCGCCTTGGTCCAGCCGCCGAACACATCGTCGATCGTGAACAGCTCGACTTTTGCGAAGGAGTTTTGATATTTTTTAGCGATCTCAGGATCGCGCGGACGGTAGAAATTGCGCGCGGCAATCTCCTGACCTTCCTTGGTGTACCAATACTGGAGATAGGCATCTGCAACGTTGCGGGTGCCCTTCTTGTCGGCCACCTTGTCGACGATCGCGACCGGCGGTTCGGCGAGGATCGACAGCGGCGGCGCGACGATTTCAAACTTCTCCGGTCCGAATTCCTTCAGCGCGAGGTAAGCCTCGTTCTCCCAGGCGAGCAGCACGTCACCGACGCCGCGCTCGACAAAGGTCACGGTCGCACCGCGCGCACCGGTATCGAGCACCGGCACTTGCTGGAACAGCTTGCCGACGAACTCCTTGGCCTTGTCGGCCGAGCCGTATTTCTTCTGCGCAAAGCCCCACGCCGCCAGATAATTCCAACGCGCGCCCCCGGATGTTTTCGGGTTCGGCGTGATCACGGCAACGCCCGGCTTGAGCAGATCATCCCAGTCCTTGATACCCTTGGGATTGCCCTTGCGCACAAGGAACACGATGGTCGACGTGTACGGTGATGAATTCTGCGGCAGGCGCTTCTGCCAATCGGCCGCGGTGAGGCCTTTGCCGGCGATGGCATCGATGTCGTAGGCAAGCGCGAGCGTCACCACATCGGCCTGCAGCCCGTCGATGACGCTGCGCGCCTGCGAGCCGCTGCCGCCATGCGACTGCTTGATCTCGACGCTCTTGCCGGTCTCCTTCTGATAGGCGTTCGCGAACGCCTTGTTGAATTCAACATAGAGCTCCCGCGTCGGATCGTACGACACGTTCAGCAGACTGATATCAGCAGCGAGAGCCGCGCTTGCCAAGAAACTTGCTACTAATCCGGTCGCGAGAAGTCCTGCAGCGAGCGGAACGATACGGCGCATCATGTCCATCTCCATTCACTTCGACGACGTCAATGTCGGCGAAGGCATGCAGGCGAAACTCGTGGCGAAAGGCTCCGAAGTCAACGGAACCGGATTTCCTTGTTCGTAGCGGCGCAGTTCGACTGTGCTACGAAATCTTCATCGTATGGATGCCGCATTCTGTCTTGGTCCGGCCCCGCCAGCGACCGGCGCGCTCATCCTCGCCCTCGGTCGTTCTGCTGGTGCAAGGCATACACCCAACCGAGCGAAAACCGGACGCTACAAGTGGATGACGCGGCAATTTGGCGCGGACGAAAATCGCTTCGAGTTCCTCACGCGAGACATTGGAGAAGGGATTGAACTTCAACCGCGCGCCGTCGTCCTCGACCACCGGAATGTCGGTGCGCGCATTGCCCTGGAAGCGCTTGCGGCCGTTGAGCCAGGCCGAAAACGGCATGAGCGCACGCGCCAGCGGTTCCACTTTGCGGATACGGCAGCAGGCATCGGGATCAGAGAACCAGAGATCGCGCTCGGGATCTTCGCGCGACAGCGTCTCTTCGGCCGGCTTGACCGAGCGAACGTCCTTCAGCCCCAGCATTGCGATCAGCGTATCGCGATAGGCCAGTGTCTCCTCGAACAGCCAGCCGGTGTCGAGAAAAATCACCGGAATTGCCGGATCGACATCCGCCACCACCTTGAGCAGCGTCGCCGATTCCGTGCCGAAGGACGACAACAGCGCGAGGTTCTCGCGCCCGACCGCCTTTAACGCCGCAGCGACGACCTCCGCAGGAGAGGCATCGCGCAAAGCGCGATCGATCTCTGCCGCCGATGGCAGCGTGGAGACGGGCGAGATTTGAGGCGCGATGGCGTTCACGTACCGACACCCTCGGAGTGACGCAGCTGCATGCGCCGGTGCAGCGCCGTGATCCGGCCGTCACCGGTCGGCTGATAGAACACCGAGTAACGCTTCGCCGTCTGCATGAAGGCTTCGGCGTCGGCCTGCTTCTTGACCTCGAAGGAATCGAAGCCGGCACGCAGCATAAACACGAACTGATCGCGCAGGATCTGGCCCGTCGCACGCAGATCGCCGCGGTAGTTGTAGCGCTCGCGCAGCAGCCGCGCCTGGCTATAGGCACGTCCGTCACGGAAGGTCGGGAACACCAGTGCAACCGTGGCGACCTTGCCGAGATAGGGCACGAGTTCGTCGATATCGCGGTTGTTCGGCCAGATCACGCCGACCTTGCCGGCGCGCTTGAGCAGCGCCCCCGCCTCGCCGACGAAACGCTCCGCCGGCACCAGGATGTCGCCGCTCTCGGGCAGCGGCGTGTCGACGGTGAGTTTGACAAAACTGTCGTCGGCGATTTTTCCACCGTTAACGAGTGGCATAGACGCGCTCCTTGAAGGGTTCGACGCCGAGGCGCTTCACCGTGTCGATGAACAGCTCTTCGGGCCGCTCGCGCAGCGCAAGATAGGCTTCCACCACGTCTTCGACGACGTCGGCGACTTCGTCGAACTTGACACCGGGACCGATCAGATTGCCCAGCGCCGCGCCCTCGTCGGCACGGCCGCCGATGGTGATCTGGTAGACCTCCTCGCCGTTCTTCTCGACGCCGAGGATGCCGATATGGCCGACATGGTGATGGCCACAGGCGTTGATACAGCCGGAGATGTTGATGTGGAGACGGCCGATCAGATTGGCGAGCTCGTGGTTGGCGAAGCGCCGCGTCAGCTCCTGCGCGATCGGGATCGAGCGCGCATTGGCCAGCGAGCAATAGTCGAGACCCGGGCAGGCGATGATGTCAGTGATCAAATTGACGTTCGGCGTCGCGAGCCGGAGCTTGTCGAGCGCCTTCCAAAGCGCCGGCAGGTCGCGCTTGGCGACGTGCGGCAGCGCCAGGTTCTGCTCGTGGCCAACGCGGATCTCACCGAAGGAATATTTATCGGCGAGATCGGCCAGCGCATCCATCTGCTCGGCCGTAGCGTCGCCCGGAGGCGCGCCGATCGGCTTCAGCGAGATCGTGACGATGGAATAGCCCTGCACCTTGTGCGGCGACACCGAATTCTTGCGCCACGCCTCGAAGTCCGGGTCCGCCGCGGCCTGACGCAGCTCGTCCGGCATGTGCGGCAGTTTCTCGTAGTTCGGATAGGTGAAGCGCGAGCGGATGTCCTCGATCACCTCGTCGTCGATCTGGAGCGAGGAATTGCGGATGTGCTGCCACTCGTCCTCGACCTCACGCGAGAATTTCTCGATGCCGAGCTCATGCACCAGGATCTTGATGCGCGCCTTGTAGATGTTGTCGCGGCGGCCGTACTGATTGTAGACGCGCAGGATTGCCTCGATATAGCTGAGGATATCGCGGCCATGCACGAAGTGCTTGATGGTCTTGCCGATGAACGGGGTGCGGCCGAGACCGCCGCCGACGAGCACCTCAAAGCCGGTCTCGCCCTTCTCGTTCTTGATCAGCTTCAATCCGATGTCGTGGATCTTGATCGCAGCGCGATCATGGTCAGACGCGGTGATCGCGATCTTGAACTTGCGCGGCAGGAACGAGAATTCGGGATGCAGCGTGGTGTGCTGGCGGATCAGCTCCGACCAGATCCGCGGGTCCTCGATCTCACCGGGCGCGACCCCGGCCCACTGGTCCGAGGTGACGTTACGCATGTTATTGCCGGAGGTCTGCATCGCATGGATGCCGACCTCGGCGAGATCGGCCAGCGCATCCGGCAGCTCGGCGAGCTTGATCCAGTTGAACTGGATGTTCTGCCGCGTGGTGAAATGGCCGTAGCCCCGGTCGTATCTGCGCGCGACATGGGCGAGCGCCCGCAGCTGGTTCGAGGCCAACGTCCCATAGGGAATCGCGACGCGGAACATGTAGGCGTGCAGTTGCAGATAGACGCCGTTCTGAAGCCGCAGGATCTTGAACTCATCCTCGGTCAGCTCGCCGGAGAGGCGGCGCTTCACCTGGTCGCGGAACTCCAAGACGCGCTCGTTGACAAGCGTGCGGTCGATTTCGTCGTAAGCGTACATAAGAGAATGCCTTAAGCCTGGACCGGCTGTCCGATGGTCACCCCGGTGCGGCGGATCTGTTCGCGCAGATTGCCGGGTTCGATCTTGCCGTCTGCGCCGACCTGCACCGGAGCGATATAGGGACCAATCGCGCCGACGTCATCGGCAACCGACTCCGCAAGCAACGCCTTCGCCTCGTCCGAGTTGCGCACGATCGCGGCTTCCGAGAGGTCCGCGGACCAGCTCTTGGCGGCGGTGCGGTAAACCACGATGCCGTCCCAGGTCCGGTTGGCCGTCACGACCGAGGGGCCGGCGATTTTGATCTTCTTCTGTTCAAGCGGGGAGGTCATTCGGCTGCATCCAATAAGTCAGAGATGGTTTGAGTTGAGTTTTTCTTGGGGGCTTGATGGCTAAGCGAACCGGCATGCCGGACCACGTCGCCGATGATGAGAATGGCGGGACCGCCATTGGTCCGCTTCACGAGCTCGGGCAGATCGCGCAGCGTGCCGATCGCGCCTTCCGCGTCGGGACGCGTGACCCGGGCGAACACGCCGACCGGCGTCTCCGGCGAACGGCCGGCGGCAAACAATCCGGCGCGAATGGCGGGCGCAGCGCTCATGCCCATGTAGACCACGACGGTCATCTTGGCATCGGTCAGCGTCGACCAGTCGACGGCTTCTGCGTCGCGGGCCTTGTGCGCGGTGAGGAAGGTGATGCGAGTCGCTTCGTGACGGTAAGTGAGTGGCACCTCGAAATCGGCGGCGCCGCCGAGGCCTGCGGTGATGCCGGGGATGATCGAATAGGCGATGCCGGCGGCGCGCAACGCTTCCACCTCTTCGCCGCCGCGGCCGAACACGAAGGGATCGCCGCCCTTCAGCCGCACGACGCGCTGGCCTGATAGCGCGGCCTCGATCATGCGCTTGTTGATGGCGTCCTGGCCGATGCCGGGCTTGCCGACACGGCGGCCAACAGCAACGCGCGTAGTGTCGCGGCGGATGCGGTCGAGAATTTCGGGCGAGACCAGCTCATCGTGGAAGACGATGTCGGCATCCTGCAACGCGCGCAGCGCCTTGATGGTCAGGAGATCGGGATCGCCGGGGCCAGCGCCGACCAGTGCGACCGAGCCTTCGGGCTTGTCGGCACGCGCGAACGCGGACGGATCGACAATGGCCTTGAGCGCTGTGTCTGCCTCGCCCTTGCGGCCGGCCAACACGGCGGCGCCGATCGGACCGTCGATGACGCGTTCCCAGAAGCGGCGGCGCAGCGGAAACTCGGCAATGCGCTCGTTGATGGACTTGCGGAAGCCGCCGATGAACTCAGCGAGTTCGCCGATGCGCGCCGGCAGCAGCGCCTCGATCTTCTCGCGCACGCGCCGCGCCACGACCGGCGAGGTTCCACCGGTACCAACCGCGACCACGACATCGCCGCGATCGACGATCGCCGGGAAGATGAAACTGGAATGTTCGAGATCGTCCATGACGTTGACGGGCAGACCGAGCGACTTCGCCCGCGCCGCCATCGCCACACCGACATCGCCCGCGCCCGCGCAGACAATGGCGATGACGCCGGCAAGATCGGCCGTAAGCGGATCGCCCGTCGCGATGTCGATACGGGCCGCATCCTCGGAGCTCGGACCCAGATCCTGATTGCCGTCGATCGGATGCACACGAATGCGCGCACCGGCAGCGGCGAGCACGCGCAATTTTGCGCGCAAAAGCTCACCCGCGCCGATGAGGACCACCGGGCCGTTACTGAGATCGAGGAACACCGGCAAGAACCGCATGCGATACTCGCTTCCCCCACATCCGGGGTTGACTGGAATTATTTTCTATATATGTGTCGTTTCGAGCGCGCAAAGAGAAAATTTTTTCTTCTCTTCTGCACTGCAACTATAGAATTTTCGCCTCCAAACGCAAAGTGGCAGAGATGCATCTTCTCAAGGACGATTCCGTAGCAAATGGACCGAGCAGCCCTGCGCTGGCCGAGCGCGTGCCCGCGAAAGAATTTTCTGCTGACCTTGCCCCGAGCATGGACCATCTCGACCAGCTCGAAGCCCAGAGCATCTACATCTTCCGCGAGGCCTTCGCCCGTCTGAAGAAGATCGCCCTGCTGTGGTCGCTCGGCAAGGACTCCAACGTCATGATCTGGCTGGCGCGCAAGGCGTTCCTTGGCCGCCTGCCGTTCCCGGCCCTCCATGTCGACACCGGCAAGAAGTTTCCGGAGATGTACCGGTTCCGCGATCATTACGGGAAAGAATGGGAGCTCGATTTGCGCGTCGAGCCCTGCCCGCCCATCGATGCCGTCGACCCAACGCTGCCGCCGGCCGCCCGTTCCGCCGCGCGCAAGACCGAAGGCCTCAAGATGGCGCTGGCCAAATACGGCTTTGACGGCCTGATCGCCGGCATCCGCCGCGACGAGGAGGCCACGCGCGCCAAGGAGCGCGTGTTCTCGCCGCGCGGTCTGGAAGGCAATTGGGACGTGCGCGACCAGCCGCCGGAGTTCTGGGATCATTTCAACGCGTCGCCGCCGCAGGGCGCGCACTTACGCATCCACCCGATCCTGCATTGGACCGAGTCCGACATCTGGGCGTACACCAAGCGCGAGAACATCCCGATCATCCCGCTCTACCTCTCGCAAAACGGCAAGCGCTATCGCTCGCTGGGCGATCAGGACATCACCAATCCGGTCGCTTCGACGGCGTCGAACATCGACGAGATCCTGATCGAGCTGGAGCAGACCAAGGTGCCGGAGCGTGCGGGACGCGCGCTCGACCACGAGACCGAGGACGCTTTCGAGCGCCTGCGCGTCGCCGGCTATCTCTGATCAAGGACGCGAGCGTCGCATGAACATGATCGTCACCCCCGCTTCGCCTGCCACGCCGAACGGCACCACATCGATGCCAAATGGCACGACGCGACCTCAAGTGCGCATCGTCATTGTCGGCCATGTCGACCACGGCAAGTCGACGCTGGTCGGCCGCCTCCTGCATGAGACCGGCAGCCTGCCCGACGGCAAGCTGGAAATGCTCAAAGCCGTCAGTGCGCGGCGCGGCATGCCGTTCGAATGGTCGTTCCTGCTCGACGCGCTCCAGACCGAACGTGACCAGGGCATCACCATCGACACCACGCAGATCCGCTTCCGCACCAATTCGCGCGACATCGTCCTGATCGACGCGCCCGGCCACGCTGAATTTTTGCGCAACATGATCACCGGCGCCTCGCAGGCCGATGGCGCGGTGCTGATCATCGATGCGCTCGAAGGCGTACGCGACCAGACCCGCCGTCACGGCTATCTCCTGCATCTGCTCGGCGTGAAGCAGGTCGCTGTTGTCGTCAACAAGATGGACCGCGTCGATTTCTCGGACCTGCGCTTCAAGGAGATCAGCGACGAGATCTCTGCACACCTCAATGGCCTCGGCGTGACGCCGGCCGCAATCATCCCGATTTCCGCGCGCGACGGCGACGGCGTCGCCGAACGCACCGATCGTATCGGTTGGTACAAGGGGCCGACCGTGGTCGAGGCGCTCGACCGGCTCGAGCCGGCGCGGCCGCTGGAAGCGCTGGCGCTGCGCCTGCCGGTGCAGGCAATCTACAAGTTTGACGACCGCCGCATCGTGGCCGGCCGCATCGAATCCGGCAGCCTGATTGCCGGTGACGAGATCGTGATCATGCCCGCCGGCAAGATCGCGAAGATCAAGACGGTCGAGAACTGGCCGGCGACGCCGGTCGCGGGAAGGCAGGGCGCCGGTCGCTCGGTCGGCATCACGCTCGACCGCGAATTGTTCATCGAGCGCGGCGACATCATCGCGCACGCCAACGCCGCTCCGCGCGAGACGCGGCGGCTGCGCGCGCGCATCTTCTGGCTGCACGACAAGCCGCTCGCGAAGGGCGACCAGCTCCTGGTCCGCTGCGGGCCGAAGGAAAGCCGCGCCACCGTGGTTGCCATCGAGAAGGCGGTCGATCCGGGCGAGCTCGAGAGCCGCGAGAACAAGGCGATCGGACGCAACCATGTCGGCGAGATCGACATTTCGCTTTCGAGCCCGATTGCTACCGATCCCTACACCGAGAATCCGCGCACCGGCCGTCTCGTCATCGAGGTGTCCGGGCGCATCGCCGGCGGCGGTCTCGTGCTGTCGGTCGATGCCGGCCAGCGTGCCGTGCCGGTCGATATCGTTCCGGTCGAGTCCGCGCTGCGGCCGGACGAGCGCTCCGCGCGCTATCGCCATCACGGCGCGGTGGTCTGGCTCACCGGCCTTCCCGCCTCCGGCAAGTCGACGCTGGCGAAGGCGCTGGAACGGCGGCTGTTCACCAATGGCGGCTCGCCGATCCTGCTCGACGGCGACACTGTGCGTGCCGGACTCAACAGCGATCTCGGTTTTTCCACCGCCGACCGCAGCGAGAACATTCGCAGGCTTGCCGAAGTCGCAACACATCTCGCCCGCAACGGCCACATCGCGATCGTCGCGGCGGTCTCGCCCGCCCGCGAGGATCGCGCCACCGCACGCCGCATCGCCGACACCGCGTTCCGCGAGATCCATGTCGCGACACCGGCCGAGGTCTGCGAAGAGCGTGATCCCAAGGGCCACTACAAGAAAGCCCGCGCCGGCGCGCTGGCCTCGTTCACCGGCATCGGCAACGACTACGAGCAGCCCGAAGCCGCCGAGCTCGTGATCGACACGGCGGCACGGACGGTTGCCGAGGCGGCAGACGAGATCGAGCAGATGCTGAAGTCATCGGGCGTGTTGTTCGACGAACTCGTGGATCTCGCCGCGAATATTTGAGGCTATCCTATTTCCCGCTGCCGTCGCCCGGCTGGACCGGGCGACCCAGTATTCCAGAGACAGCGTTGGGATACGGAGAAGCCCCGGCGTACTGGATTCCCCGCCTTCGCGGGGAATGACACCGGTGTGCGCCGCTCCACCTCACCTTGACATTTTGACAACCCGCTGGGGGTCTTCTCACCGCCCCGATTTTGGGGCTAATAGAGCCCCGAAAGCGGCCCCGCGTGGGCGCATTTTGCTGCTGTCGAGTCAAAAGCAGCCAAAAACAGCCATTTCCAACAAGAAAGACCATCATGAAACGCGTCGACGCCCACGGATTGAAGATCGCCCCCGTCCTTTTCGATTTCATCGCCAAGGAAGCCGCCCCGAAAACGGGGATCGCGCCGGATGCGTTCTGGGCCGGGGTGGCAGGCATCATCAAGGAGCTGGGTCCGAAGAACCGGTCGCTGCTCGCCTTCCGTGACTCACTGCAGGCCAAGATCGACGACTGGCACCGCGCCAACAAGGGCAAGGCGTTCGACCTCGACGCCTACACCGCCTTCCTGAAGGAGATCGGCTATCTCGTCCCGGAGCCCGCGACGCAGAAGGTCGAGACCACGAACGTCGACGATGAAATCGGCAAGATCTGCGGTCCGCAGCTGGTCGTGCCGCTCACCAACGCACGCTACGCGCTGAACGCCGCGAATGCGCGCTGGGGCTCGCTCTACGACGCCTTCTACGGCACCGACGCGATCCCGCACGATCCGTCCGAGAGCGGCAAGGGCTACAACAAGGCGCGCGGCGACAAGGTGATCGCCAAGGCGAAGGCCTTCCTCGACGCCGCCGTCCCGCTCGCGACCGGCAGCCACACCGACGTCACCGCCTACAGCATCGTCGCAGGACAGCTCGCGGTGAAGCTGAAGAGCGGCAACGCCACCGCTCTGAAGAACGCCGCGCAGTTCGCGGGCTTCCAGGGCGATGCGGCCGCACCGAGCGCGGTGCTGCTCGTCAACAACGGCATGCATGTCGAAGTGAAGATCGACCGCAGCAGCGCGATCGGCAAAGACGATCCGGCCGGCGTCGCCGACATGGTCATGGAATCCGCGGTCTCTACCATCCTGGACATGGAAGACTCGGTCGCGGCGGTCGATGCCGAAGACAAGGTGCTGGTCTATCGCAACACGCTCGGCTTGATGAACGGCAAGCTCTCGGCCGACTTTGAAAAGGGCGGGAAGACGCTGACGCGCTCGCTCAACGCCGACCGCAGCTACAAGACGCCAGACGACAACGGCGAGGTCAAGCTGCACGGCCGCAGCCTGCTGCTGTTGCGCAATTGCGGACACCACATGTTCACCGATGCGGTGTTGGACGAGAAGGGCGAGGAAATCCCCGAAGGTCTGCTCGATGCCGCTGTCTCGGGCCTGCTTGCCATGCATGACTTGAAGGGCAACTCAGAGGTCAAGAACAGCCGCACGGGATCTGCCTATATCGTCAAGCCGAAAATGCACGGCCCGGACGAGGTGTCGTTCACCTGCGAGACTTTTGACCGCGTCGAGAAGATGCTCGGGCTGCCGGAGAACACGCTCAAGGTCGGCATCATGGACGAGGAGCGGCGCACCACCGTCAACCTCAAGGCCTGCATCCAGCGCGCCTCCAAGCGCATCATGTTCATCAACACCGGCTTCCTCGACCGCACCGGCGACGAGATCCACACCTCGATGGAAGCGGGTCCGATGATCCGCAAGAACGAGATGAAGGCGCAGGCCTGGATCAAGGCCTATGAAGACTGGAACGTCGACATGGGCCTGATCGATGGCCTGCCCGGCCATGCCCAGATCGGCAAAGGCATGTGGGCTGCGCCGGACAAGATGGCGGACATGCTGCAACAGAAGCTCGCCCATCCGCAGGCCGGCGCCACCACCGCCTGGGTGCCCTCGCCGACCGCGGCAACGCTGCACGCGCTGCACTACCACCAGGTCAACGTGACCGCGCGCCAGCAGGAGCTGACCAAGGGCGGCCCGCGCGCAAAACTCTCGGACATCCTCACCATTCCGGTGTCGAAGTCGAACTGGGCGCCCGACGACGTCAAGCAGGAGATCGACAACAACTGTCAGGGCATTCTGGGTTATGTCGTGCGCTGGATCGACCAGGGCGTCGGCTGCTCCAAGGTGCCTGACATTCACGATGTCGGCCTGATGGAAGACCGCGCCACCTTGCGCATCTCCAGCCAGCATCTCGCCAACTGGCTGCACCAGGGCGTGATCACCGAAGCGCAGGTGATGGAATCGCTCAAGCGCATGGCCGTCGTCGTCGACAAGCAGAATGCGGGCGATGCGATCTACAAGCCGATGGCGCCCGCCTTCGACGGCACAGCCTTCAGGGCCGCCTGCGACCTCATCTTCAAGGGACGCGAGCAGCCGAACGGCTACACCGAATACATCCTCACCGCGCGCCGCCGGGAGGCGAAAGCGGCGGGCTGAGCCCGGTTATTCGAACACCAAAAGCCCCGGCTCGCCGGGGCTTTTTTGTTGGGCACAAGTAGCCTGATGGAGCGAAGCGCAATCCGGGACCGGCGTTGCTTCGGGCAAGAGCCGGACTTCTCTTCGCCCCACCCGGGCTACGAGACCCAATCGTCCCGCTAAAACACCGCGAGATATTTCAGCAGCGACACGATGCCGATGATGATGACGACGACGCGCGCGATCTGCTTGGCGCGACCGTCCATCGGCAGCATGTTGATAAGATAAAGAACGAGGATGATGACGAGAAAGGTGACGAGTACGCCGACCAACATTGCAAGGCCCCCTTCAGGCAAATTGCTACCGGCATCCCAACGTCCATCTCTCGTGCTGGTTCCACTCAGGCAACCCGTTGCAACTTCTAGTAAATACGTACTTCTACCGGCAGGCCGTCTGCTTAAAACTTTACCCTTTTCGTTTCAGATATCGAAACCGTACGGCCGACGTGTCGCGAACGGTATGTAATTGCCGATGCTGCCGCCCCCCTTTTTCTCGATTCTGCCGGGGGCGTCTCTGCCGAACTTCGAAATAGGAATTTGGGGGACTTCGATGCTCAATCGTCTGACCGTGTCCGCGCTGCTGAAGGCAGTGGTTGCGATCACGTCGATCTGCGTGGTGATCGCACTGTCGCTCACCGCCTACGAGTCCTGGGACCGCCTCAAGACCGCCAACCGCATCTCGGCGATCGCCGACGCCTCCGCCGATCTGTTCAAGGCGATGCACAATCTGCGCACCGATCGCTCGACCACCTCGCGGCTGCTGAACGCCACCGAGCCGATGGACTCCGAGATCGAGAAGTATCTGCGCGCGCTACGTGATGCGCAGATGCCAGCAATGGCACGCGCGCTCGAGCTGTTGCCGAGCATGGACTTCCCACGATCCGGCACACTGGTGCCGGATCTCGCGCGCCTCAACAAACTGTTGATCGATGAGCAGAAGGAGTTCTGGGAGAGCGTGGCCAAGCCGAAGGACAAGCGTCGCGCGGGCTTGACCAAGGAGTATATGGAGACCACGCAAGGCCTGCTCGACGTCCTCGATAATCTTGGGAACACGCTGGCCGCGACCGTCAACCACCAGGACGCCGAGATTGACCAGCTGCTGTCGATCAAGCAGAACGCCTGGCTGCTGCGCAACACGGCCGGAGAGGCCTCGCTGATCGTCTCAATGGGGCTTGCCGCCGGCAAGATCACGCCGGAGGGCCGCTACAACTATACCCAATATGTCGGCGGCACGAGCGCGATGTGGAAGGCGCTGGAACTGTCGACCTCGGGCATGCAATTGCCGCCGGTGCTCGCCTCCGCCATGGCCGCGGCCAAGACCGCCTATTTCGAGCCGCAATATCTGACATTGCGTGACCGCCTCGCGGACACGCTGGCCAAGGGCGAGAAGGCCGAGATGACCGCCAACCAATGGAGCCCGCTCACGGTCGGCCGCATGGCGAGCGCGGTCGCGGTAGCCGAAGGCGCCCTCGACGCGGCACGAGCTCATACGCTGGATCAGCGCGGCGCCGCGCAGCGCGCGCTGACCGTGCAGCTGGTGCTGCTGGCGCTTGCCATCGCCCTGGCCGTCGGCGCGATCATGCTGGTCAGCCGCCGCGTCATCACTCCGCTCAACACCATTCGCGACGCGATGCTCAAGGTTGCCGGCGGCGATCTCGGCGTTGACAGCGGCTATCTCGATCGCAACGACGAGATCGGCGCGCTTGCCGGCGCGCTGGAAACCTTCAAGCAGCAAGCGATCGACAAGCTCAAGATCGAGGAGCAGGAGCGCGAGCGCAATGCCGGCGCGGCCGCACGGCAGCGCGCGGTCGAAGCCTATGTCGGGGAGTTCGAGGGCACAGTGCGCAAGACGCTCGGCGAGTTGAATGATGCGTCGGGGCAGATGCGCAAGACTTCGGTCGATCTCTCCGCTGTGTCGCGCCAGACCAATGAACGCGTCGAGGTCGCCGGCAAGGCCTCCAACGACGCCTCCACCAGCGTCGAGAGCGTCGCGGCAGCCGCCGAGGAGCTTTCGGCCTCGATCAATGATATCAGCCAGCAGGCGGCGCATGCCGCGGGCATCGCCAGCCGCGCCGTCAATCAGGCACGCGAGACCGACGGCACCGTGCAGGGCCTTGCGCAATCCGCAGGCCGCATCGGCGAGGTCGTCGGCCTCATCAACACGATCGCGGCGCAGACCAATCTGCTTGCGCTCAACGCCACGATCGAGGCCGCGCGCGCGGGCGAAGCCGGTCGTGGCTTTGCGGTCGTCGCCTCTGAGGTGAAATCGCTGGCGAGCCAGACAGCGAAGGCGACCGAGGAGATTTCGGAACAGATCGCTGACATCCAGAAGGTCGCGGGGGATGCCATCAACGCGATCCAGGCCATCGGCGGCATCATCGGCGAGGTCAATGAAGTCGCCACCGCGATCGCGGCCGCCGTGCAGGAGCAGGGCGCGGCCACGCAGGAGATCACGCGCAGCACGCAATATGCCGCTCAAGGCACCAAAAACGTGTCCGACAACATCACTGGCGTGAAAGCGAATGCGGACGCTGCAGCCTCGGCTGCGGACAATGTGAAGAGCGCCTCCGAGATGCTGGAGACCCAGAGCAACCAGCTTGGCGATCAGGTCAGCGATTTTCTGGGCAAGATCCGCGCAGCGTAGGGCACGCCGCCTACTCCTTCGCCACCACCGGCACCTGGTGGAATTTGGCGCGTACCTTGTCCGGCAACGGCGAGAAGTTCATCGCGACACCGCGGCGATTGTTGGCATTGCGGTTGGCGACGACGAGGCCGTCGCTACCCGCAACGATATCGCCCTTGCGCAAGGTCGGATCGTCCTCAGCCTTGAGCGACGCGAGACCCACCGGGTCGTTGCCGTTGCAGGTGCATCCGGAAACGATCTCCTTGCGATAGCGGAAGGCGTTCGGCAGGTCGGAATAGGACTTGCCGCTGTCGGTCGTGGCGTCGTCGATATTGCTGCCGTAGACCAGCGAAGTCTCTGACGTCGGGCAGAAGCTCTTGCAGGATTGCGCCTTGCTCTCGGCGTCAGTGCCTTGCGCCGGGAAATAACGCCCGTCACAGCCGCGCACGCAATAGGCCGTGCCGCCGCCATAGGACGCACGCTGGCGCGGCGCATCGTAGCGCGGCATGTCGTCGTTCGGGAACGGCATGCGAATCTCAGGCGTGGACCGGGCCCGGAAGCCTCCGAACAGCGCCGAGAAGAAGTCCTCCGCATGGGCCGGAGGCGCCAGCGCGAGGCCGAGGGCAGCGATCGTGACGAACGCAGCCGTTCCGCAAGCCAATTTGCTGATCGAACGTCTCATCATGTGACCTCACTCACCTCCTAGTCCACCGACGACGTCGAGACATTCAACGCCTGGCGCCCAGAGTGCAGCGTCGTCACGGCGGGCCGCTTGCGCACGGGATCACCGCCTCTCGCCATCAGCGGCGCATTCTTCGGCAGAACCACGACCTTCGCGCCGACGCTGACGCGGTTAAACAGATCGGAGACGTCCTCATTGGTGAGGCGGATGCAGCCGGAGGAGACGAACTTGCCGATCGTGGTGGGATCATTGGTGCCGTGGATACGGTATTCGCTGGAGCCGAGGTACATCGCGCGCGCACCGAGCGGATTGCCGGGGCCGCCGGCAACAAAGCGCGGCAGATAAGGCTGCCGCGCGATCATCTCTGCCGGCGGATGCCAATCCGGCCATTCCGCTTTGCGGGTGATGCTCTGCACGCCCGCCCAGGTAAATCCTTCGCGGCCGACGCCGACGCCGTAACGCATGGCGCGCCCGTTACCGAGCACATAGTAGAGATAGGTGTTGGCGGTATCGATGACGATGGTGCCGGCCGGCTCGTTGCGATCGAAGCTCACGATCTGCCGGCGCAGCCGATCCGGCAGCGCCGCGTCCTCATCTTCGGCTTGCGGGGCATCGGTGGTGTAGCCCTGCGAATAAGTCTGGCCCTGCGGATATGTCTGCGGCTGCATTGGCGCATAGCCAGGCGTTTGCGCCTGAGCCGCGAACGGCACGGTCAGTAAAGCTGTCGCAAAGGCAAAAGCGGTGACGACGCGCGGCGAGAAGCTGCGACGAACTTCAGAGGACTTTGTCATGTGCTGCCCCGTGGGATGCGTGCATCTTGGTGATGCGGCTTCCCAACAAACGCAGTGAGGCCGACTCAAGTTCCGCGCTCGTTTGATGCAGACACGTCACAGTCAAGCGAGCACAACTTCACGAAGCCGCGATGGAACCCCGGCGCCCCCGGGGCGTTTTCCCATCATCAATGGGCGCGCGGAGGCTTCCGTGCGGGGAGAGAGATCGTGCGCGTCCATCCCAGTGAATGTCTGATTTCCGGCAAAGACGAGGGTACTCCGCTTCCCGACAGCCATACCGAACTGCCGCCGGTGATCCGGCGCACCGAGTTCGTTGCCTTTGCGCTCGCCGGTCTGCTCCTGATCGCAATTGTCGCGGTGCTTTATGTCGCCAAGGCGTTCTTCCTACCGGTCGTGATGGCTATCGTCGCCGGCACCATGCTGTCGCCGGCCGCGACCTTTCTGGAAAAGCGGCGAGTGCCGCGTTCAGTCGGCGCCGTTCTGATCGTGGTCGCAGTAACCGCGCTGGTCGCGTTCGTGTTCGCGCTGATTGCCGCACCTGCCATGGAATGGAGTTCGCGCCTGCCCGAGCTGGGTGCGCAGCTCAAGGACAAGATGCACGTCTTTGACCGCCCCCTGGCGCTGTGGCGAGAGCTTCAAACCATGGTGGGTGGCTCCGAAGGGCTGCCGAGCCTCCAGTTGCCCAAATTCGAATGGGTGCAGCCGACACTGGAATTCCTGTCGCCGACCTTCGCCGAATTCCTGCTGTTTTTCGCGACCTTGATCCTGTTCATCGCGAGCTGGCGCGATTTGCGGCGGGCGATGATCATGAATTTTGGCGAACGCGATGCGCGACTGCGCACGCTGCGGATCCTCAACGAGATCGAGGTCCATCTCGGCAGTTACCTCCTGACCGTGACCATCATCAACGTCGGCGTGGGCATCGCGGCCGGCCTCGTCTGCGCGGTCACGGGCATGCCCAATCCAGCCGGCCTCGGCGCGCTCGCGGCGACGCTCAACTTTATCCCGATCATCGGGCCGGTCGCCATGTTCGTCGTGCTGGCCGTGGTCGGCGTCGTGGCCTTCCCGACCATCGGCGGCGGTCTGGTCGCTGCGATCGCCTTCGGCGGCATCACCTTCCTGGAAGGGCACTTCGTCACACCGACCATCATCGGCCGCAGGCTGGCACTAAATGCGTTGGCCGTCTTCATCGCCCTCGCCTTCTGGACCTGGTTATGGGGGCCGATGGGCGCATTTTTGTCGTCTCCACTGCTGATCGTCGGGCTGATCCTGAAGGAGCATCTGCTGCCGGAGAATTCGCCGCAGCTGCCGCAGGCATGACGGCTGCCGCAAACGGAACTTACCCGAAGACGAAACGTTTTCCGGCTATCTCCGCCGCCCACAGTTTTGGAGCCCCTAGATGTCAATGACCAATGGCGAAACCGGGATGAGAGACTGGACCGACAAAGCCACCGCAGAACGCCTCGAGAAGGATGTAGCAGCCGTGAAAAGCGATATCGCCGCCCTCACCGACCAGATCACTGACGCCCTCAACACATTCGCCAACGCCACGGGAAAACAGGCCCGGCGCGGTTACAAGCAGGCGCGCGACAACATGGATTCGACGCTCGACGACTTCTCGGAGCGCGGCAGCGCGATGATGGGCGCGGCGCAGGACGCCTATGGCTCGATCGAGGAGACGCTGGAAGACGCGATCACGCAGCGGCCGCTCGCGACCGTCGGCATCGCGCTCGGCATCGGCTTGCTGATCGGCATCGCCTGGCGCCGCTAGGACGCAGGATTGGGCTTAAGTTCACGACGGCCTCTGCCGCCGCGACCGGCTCGTGACGAATTGGCTTGTGGGGATCTGAGGAGCAAGATCGTGTTTCAGCGCATCATCGACGGCATCAGCGCATCGACAGGCACGACCATGCGGCTGACCTCGCTGGCGGCGGGCGCAGCGCTCGCGCTGTTCATCACTACATGCTTCCTCTGCGCGGCGGCCTTCATCGCGGTGCTGGAGAAATACGGCCCCGTGCAGGCCTGTCTTGCGGGCGCCGGCATCTTCTTCCTGCTGACGCTTGCCGCCGCTGGAAGCTATTGGGGCTACAAGCGGGAGATGCGGACACGCGCCCGCATCGCCGCCGAGCGCGCCGCGAAGGCGGCCCCGAGCATGCTGGCCGATCCCATGCTGCTCGCCACGGGCCTGCAGATCGTGCGCGCCATCGGCGTCAAGCGGCTGTTGCCGATCCTGGCCATCGGCGGCGTCGCTCTCGGAATCATGGCAAGCCGCGCCGGCGGTGCGGATGAGACTTCGGCCGAGCCGGCCGAATAAGGATGGGACCAGATTAAGAAAGTTGCGCTGTCGGCCGGACGAGCAGGCTTGCGGGAATTCGGCAGCCCGCCTCTGCGCAATTTTTCGCCAGGCCCGGTGAATCCATCCTCCTTCACGCAAACGCTACTCGGATAGGGTGGCGGTTGCCGCTAAAAGCATCGCCCTGATTCCAACTGAAATAATTGGGCAATGAAGCCGTCTGTCAGGGCGAACCTCGCCGCATTCCACCACGACGCAAGGCTGTATTTGACGCTCGGCATTGCGACCTGGTCGGTGTTCGTCGACCACATCCCGAACAATGTCGTCAACCTGCTGACGCTGCGCAACTTCGGCTTCAGCGGCGCTGCCGACCTGTTCGTGTTCGTGGTCGGCTATGGCGTTGCCATCATCCACGGCAAGATGGCGCTGGAGCGCGGCTATGTCGTCGCCGCGACGCGCATCTTCCGCCGCGTCTGGCGGCTCTATGCCGCCTATGTCGTGCTGTTCGTGATCTATATCGACGCCATCGCCTATGTTGCCTCGCAATCCATGGCGCCGGAGATCATCAGCGAATACAATATCTCCGGTATTCTCGAGCACCCGCTGCGCATCCTGGTCCAGGGATTGGTGCTTCAGGAGGAACCGCTCAACCTCGACTTGCTGCAGCTGATGATTCCGCTGATGGCGTTCTTCCCGTTCGCGCTTTGGGGTCTGCTGCGCCGTCCGAACCTGACTCTGGCCGCATCGATCGCACTGTATCTCGCCGCACGCTGGTTCGGCTGGAATTTTCATACCTATCCCGACCAGGAATGGACCTTCAATCCGTTCTGCTGGCAGATGCTGATGGTGCTTGGCGGCTGGTTCGCCGTCACCGGCGCGTCAGGCCGTGCCTTGCTCGACCTGCCCTGGCTCCGCGTGCTGGCGGGCGCCTATCTCGTGTCTGCGATGGCCATCACGTTGATGCGCCATTCGCCGGTACTGTCCGCCTATTTGCCCGATGTCGTGCTCAACGGGATCTCTCCGACCGACAAGGAAAACCTCGCGCCCTATCGCGTGATCCATTTCCTCGCGCTCGCTTTCATCGCGACCCACCTCATCCCGCCCGACCATCCGGGGCTGCAATGGAAGCCGCTCCAGATGGTGATCAAATGCGGCGAGGAATGGCTCGCCGTGTTCTGCGTCGGCGTATTCCTGTCCTTCGCCGGGCATCTCATTTTGATCACCGGCGCCAATCTGGTGGTGATGCAGATCGGCGTGAGCCTCGCCGGTTTCGCGGCGATGACGGCGGTGGCCTATTATATCTCCTGGTCGCACCGTCAGGACTTGCCTGCCGCTTTGCGTCAGCAAGCCTAGCCCCGGACGTCGGGATTCCGCTAGGCCGACGGCTGCGACTGCGCTATGCCGAACGAAAGCGGCTTCGGCGCGAGGAGAGCTGTTTGGTCATGGCGAAAGGCACGAGCGATGCGGCCGAGGGCGCCCCCCGGCGCGGCCGGCCGCGCTCGATCGAGACCACCAACGCCATCCTTGAAAGCGCCTATGCGTTGATGGCGACCACCGACCTCGCTGCGACCACCATCGACGCCGTCGCGCGCCACTCCAACGTCTCCAAGATGACGATCTACAAATGGTGGCCGTCGCGGGAGGCGCTGCTGATCGACGCCTTCCTCCACCATGCCGCGCAAATGCTGCCACTGCCCCCGGTGAGCGCAGGCACGCCCGCGGCGCGCGCGCGCCGCCATGCGGCCACCTATGCCGAAGCCTTGCAAGGCGAGTTCGGCAAGGTGCAGCTTGCGGTCATCTCCGAATGCATCTCCAAGACCGGCTCGGCGGAGCTGTTCTATGTCCGCTACCTCCAATTCCGCCGCGACGCGCTGGTGGAGATGATCGCCACCGGCCAGCGCGACGGCAGCATTTTGGCCGAGGCTCCGGCGGAGGATCTCTACGACGCGATCTATGGCAGCCTGTTCTACCGCTATGTCTTCGGCATCGCGCCGATCACGCCGGCCTATGCGCGGAATCTCGTCGACCTGGTGTTGCGGCCGAAAGGCTAAAATTACCGCGAAGGCTTCACCGGTTGCGACAGCTTTTCCGTGCGATCGCGTTCGGTCATGTCCACGACCGTTTCCATTGGCGCGGTCAACTCGTAGACATAGGAGGCATCGGTGAAGTAGCGCTTGGCGGTGCCGCCGAGCGCTTCGGGCGCGACGCGATCGAGCAGGATCAGGCCGAAATCCGAATCCGGGCGACGCGTCGCCTCGCTGGTGTTGAACTCCTCCCAGCGGAAATGAAACACCGTCTCAGGCTCCTCGCCCGTCACCGTCCAATTCGCGGTGATGTGGGGATGCTTGCCGACCAGCGACAGACCTTCGTCCGAGTGCGAGGCCAGCTCGAAGAACAGCAGCGACAGGCTCTGCGCGGCGCGCGCGCTGACCGCGATGTCCGGGCCGCTGACGGCGATGCGATCGGCATGCGGAATAGCACGCGCCTCGAACAGGCCCTTCAGCTTGACGCCCTGCCACTGGCTCTCGCTGAGCAACGAAACCACGTTTGACATGGCGTGGATGCGGCCGATCAGGAGCTCGCGCGCGCCATCGATGTCCGCGCCGTGGCGCAAGGTGCGCGTCACGATCGACTGGATCACCGCGAGGATGTTCTTGACCCGGTGGTTGAGCTCGTCGATCACCGCCGTCAGCCGCCGTTCGAAGCCGATCCGCACCTGAATTTCGCGGCTGAGCCTTAGATTGTTGTAGGCGACATAGCCGAACAGGCCACACACCATTGCAGTGATAGCGAAGCCGATCGCCGCCACGATGATCGCGGTCTGCTCGGCGCGCCGTGCCGAATTGGTCTTGGCGTAATAGCCAAGCTGCCAGTCGCGGCCACCGAAGCTCACGATGCGCGTCGCCGAGGGCGGCGGCCCGTCCGGTGTCGTCATGCGGGTGGAGATGACGCCCTGGTCGTTGGCAACGAGTTCGCTGTTTTCCTTGCGCGGATCCTTGAGCGCGACGGAGAACAACGACAGATCGTCATTGGTCAACATCAGCGAGGCGAGTTCGTATGAAAACGTGATGAAGCCAACCGGCTCGGTGGCGCCCTCGGGAATGACGGGGGCCGCCACGATGATGCCGATCGGCCCATCCCCGCGGAGCAGCGGCACCGGATCGGAGGCAACCGACCGCTTCTCGACCCTGGCACGCGTCAGCATCGCGTTGCGAACCGGGTCGTTATCATAGCTGCGGCCCGGCAGGGCCTTGGTCTCGTCGCTGCGCGGCTCGAGGTCCATCAATACGTCGATCGGCTGGGTCAGGCTTGCCGGGTCGATCGGCTTGTCGTTGTAGTCGCGGATCTCAGGTTTCGGGAAGCCGGCGGCCGCGATGGCGGTCTGTGCCGCGGCGAGTTCGCTCGGCCGCAGTCGGGCGATCCACCCGGCCACCACGAAATCGGTCTTGAAGGCGTAGATCGCGGAGCGCAGCGGTTCCAGCATGTTGGGCTTCAGCACCGACGGCGCGCGGAACAGGCCTGAGGCGACACGCGCCAGCAGCTCACGCTCGGTCGACCTGTCCTGGACGAGGCTCGCATGAACGTCGATCGCGCGCGCCAACGCAATCCGGTCCAGCGCCAGCTCTTGGTCGTGGACACGATAGGCCGCCAGCCCGGAGAGCAACGCTCCGAGCAGTGCGATGAAGCCGATGATGAAACCCAGCCGGACCACGCGACTACTCAGGCGAAAGCAGGAGGTCGGCAATAAACACGGAGCATATCAACGCCGCTCGAACGGCCATGTGCCGAAACAGGGTGGAGCCCAGTGGCAGAGATAATGACGGAGGAGGCATCTGTACGCAACTTCGGTCGCCCAAAAAGCTTAATTCGCCCGGCCGATCGTCCGGCCAACAAAGGCTTTGCTCCGGGCACCGGAGGTAGATAATCGCCGTGTCCGAAATTTGTTCCGTTGATGCGGATCTGCCTCAAACGTTAACGGCGGAAAATGCCTGCGCCAAGTCGCCGCGGCCCGTCGGCCTGCCCGTTTCAATCCGCCCGCCTCAGTCCGCCTTTGGTCTCGATGAAGCCGACGATGCGGTCGAGCCCCTCGCTCTTCTTCAGGTTGGTCATGACGAAGGGACGCTCGCCACGCATGCGTCTGGCGTCCGTGTCCATCTTCTCGAGCGAGGCACCGACATGCGGCGCGAGGTCGATCTTGTTGATGACCAGAAGGTCGGAGCGGGTGATGCCGGGACCGCCCTTGGACGGGATCTTGTCGCCGGCGGCAACGTCGATGACGTAGATGGTGAGGTCGGCCAACTCCGGGGAAAAAGTGGCAGCGAGATTGTCACCGCCCGATTCGATCAGCACGAGGTCGAGCCCGGGGAATTTGGCGCGCATGTCCGCCACCGCGGCCAGATTCATCGAGGCGTCCTCGCGGATCGCGGTGTGCGGGCAGCCGCCGGTCTCGACGCCGGCGATGCGGTCCGGCGTCAGCGAGCCCGAGCGCACGAGGAATTCCGCATCCCATTTGGTGTAGATGTCGTTGGTGATCGCGGCGATGTCGTAGCGCTCACGCATGGTTTTGCAGAGCAGGTCCATCAACGCCGTCTTGCCCGATCCAACGGGGCCGCCAATGCCGACACGCAGGGGGCCGTGAGAAGTTGCCATGTAGTTGCTCTCTCTTGATCAGTTGAAGGCCGTACCGTTCACGAGCGAAACAGCCGCGTATATTGTGTCTCGTGCCGCAGGCTGGCGAGATCGGCGCGGAAGGTCGCGCTGCCGAGGTCGTCCAGTGTCGCCTTCAGCGCCCGATTTGCGGTGACGGCGACGGCGGCTTCCAATTTCACCAGCACGCGCTGGCTGTCGGTCTGGCCGAGCGGAACGAGCCGGCTTGCCGCCGAAATCCAGTTCGAGACCAACGCATGCAGAAAGGCGTGCAGCGTCGGCGCCAGCGGCACGCTGTGCAGCGCGGCGACGACGCCGACGGCGACGGGATAGACCAATGGTGTGCGGCATGCCGCGACCACGGCATCCAGACCCTCGGCATTCCATGCCGCGCGGGTGATGTCGATGAAGGCGCGGCCTTGCGAGGTCGTCTCAAGCTGCCGTTCGCGCGAGGGCACGAAGGCCGCTGCGAGTTCGGCAATATCATTCAAGGACGCATCTTGGCCGGCCTCGGCAGCGCGATAGGCGTGGACCAGAAACGTCGCATCGCAGAAGCCGGAGCCGTCGCCGAGCATGGCATCCAGCCAACCAGCCAACGTCGCGATGTCGGTGACGTCACCTGCTTCGACCGCCCATTCGATGCCGCTGGAATAGGAGAACCCGCCGACGGGAAACGCCGGCGACAGCCACGTCATCAGCCGGTACAGCGCCGCCGCCTCGCGTTCGGCGAGATCACCGGCACTGACCTGCTCATTTGTGGTCATGAGGATGCTTGTGGCCGTGGTGATGGTCGGGATGGTCGCAATGCTCGTCGTGATGATGGTGGTGATCATGCCCATGGTCATGCGCGGTATGGTCATGGCCGTGGTGGTCATGGCCCCGATCATCATCGTGATTGTGACCATGATCGTGGTGATCATGAGCATGATGCGCGTGGTCATCGTGGCCATGCGCATGGCCGGCCTCGGCATAGGCGCCGCGTTCGGGATCGAACGGCGCCTCGATCCCGACTACCCGCGCGCCAAGCCCCTTCACCATTGCCTCGATGACGTGGTCACGGCGAATGCGCAAGGCTTTGGCCATAAGTTGCGTCGGCAGATGGCGGTTGCCGAGATGCCAGGCAACGCGAATGAGATGGTGCGGGTCGTGGCCACGGATCTCGAGCAGCGGTTCGGGCGCCGCGACCACCTCGACCAGCCTTCCGTCCTCCAGCACCAGCGCATCACCACCGCGCAGCGCGACGGCATTCTCCAGGTCGAGCAGGAAATTAAGCCCCCGCGTTCCCGTCATCGCCATCCGGCGGCGGTGCCGATCGTCGAAATCGAGCACGACCGTATCCGCCGGCGTTTCCATGAAGCGGTGCTGTCCTTTAACTTGCGTCGCCCGGATCATGCGCTATGTCCTCAGAGCTTCTCGACCTTGGCGTCGCTGATGATCTCGATCACCGTCGGCGCGGTCTTCATCTGCGCGGAGTATTCGCGCCACACCTTCATGTGCGGCGCCCGACCGTGGGCGTTGAGGTCCTCACGGGTCTCCCAGCGCTCAACCACGACATAAGTATTGGGATTATTGACGCTGACATGGCCGTCATAGGAGAGACAGCCCTTCTCTTTGAGCGTCTCGACGGTGCAGGCCTTGTGCCCCTTGATGAAGTCGTCCTTGTTTTCCGGCTTCATATGGGTCGTGGCAACGACATAGATCATGGGGATGCTCCCTCTTCTTGGTTAGCGTACGTCGACCTTCTCGGGCGTGATCACCTCGATCTTCGGCGGCGCCGTGAAGCATTTCACCGCGACACGGCCGAACGTCTTCATATGCTCCTGGCCGCGATGCGGCACCAGCGCCTCGGCATTCTCCCACTGCTCCACGAACACCAGTTTGGAGGGATCGGTGACGCTCTCATGCAGATCGTAGGCGATATTGCCGGGTTCTTTCCGCGTCTCCTTGATGCAGGCGGTGGCGGCTGCAATGAATTCGGCGCGCGTTTCGGGCTTGATGGTCAGGGTGGCAACGACGTAGATCACGAGAAATCCTCCGGCTTTTCTTCTAAATGTCACGATACCGGGCGGGACATTAGACCAGCCGGGATTGAACGCAAAACCGGAAAAGCCGTCCCCGGACATGCAGTGAGGCATGCGCCGGGAACATGCGTTGAGGCGCTATTTCAGTACATGAAATATCGCTGCGCCATCGGCAGCACCTCGGCCGGGGCGCAGGTGAGCAGTTCGCCGTCGGCGCGCACCTCATAGGTCTCGGAATCGACCTCGATATTGGGCGTGGCGTCGTTGTGGATCATGCTCTTCTTCGAGATCTTGCTGCGGGTGTTCTGGACCGCATAGAGCTTCTTCTCGATGCCGAGTTTTCGCGCAAGGCCACCGGTGATGGCTGCCTTTGAAGTAAACACGACCGAGGACGCTGTGCGCGCCTTGCCGAAGGCGCCGAACATCGGCTGGTAATGCACCGGCTGCGGCGTCGGGATCGAAGCATTGGGGTCGCCCATGGGCGCTGCCACGATCATGCCGCCCTTGACGATGCAGTCCGGCTTGACGCCGAAGAAGGCCGGCGACCACAGCACGAGATCGGCGAGCTTACCCTTCTCCACCGACCCGATCAGCTTCGACACACCATGCGCAATCGCGGGGTTGATCGTGTATTTGGCGATATAGCGCTTCACGCGAAAGTTGTCGTTGTCCCTGCCCTTGTCCTGCGGCAGCGACCCGCGTTGCTTCTTCATCTTGTCGGCGGTCTGCCAGGTCCGGATGATGACCTCGCCGAGGCGGCCCATCGCCTGGGAATCCGACGACATCATCGAGAGCGCGCCGAGATCGTGCAGAATGTCCTCGGCCGCAATGGTCTCCTTGCGAATGCGGCTTTCCGCGAAGGCCAGATCTTCCGCGATCGAGGGATCGAGGTGGTGACACACCATCAGCATGTCGAGATGCTCGTCGATGGTGTTGCGGGTGAAAGGCCGGGTCGGGTTGGTCGAGGACGGCAGCACGTTCTTCAAGCCAGCGACCTTGATGATGTCAGGCGCGTGGCCGCCGCCGGCGCCTTCGGTGTGGAAGGCATGGATGGTGCGGCCCTTGAACGCCTTGATGGTGTCCTCGACGAATCCGGATTCGTTCAGCGTGTCGGAATGCAGCATGACCTGAACGTCATAGTCATCGGCAACCGAGAGGCAATTATCGATCGCGGACGGCGTGGTACCCCAATCCTCGTGCAGCTTCAGCGCGCAGGCGCCGGCCTTGATCATCTCGACCAGCGGTGCCGGTCGTGAGGCGTTGCCCTTGCCGGAAATGCCGAGATTGACCGGGAAGGCATCGAACGACTGGATCATCCGTCCCATGTGCCAGGGGCCCGGCGTGCAGGTGGTGGCGAAGGTGCCGTGCGAGGGGCCGGTGCCGCCGCCAAGCATCGAGGTGACGCCGCTCATCAGCGCATGCTCGATCTGCTGCGGACAGATGAAATGGATGTGGCTGTCGAAGCCGCCAGCGGTGAGGATTTTTCCCTCACCCGCGATCACGTCGGTGCCGGGGCCGATGATGATGGTCACGCTCGGCTGGATGTCGGGATTGCCGGCCTTGCCGATCGCCGAAATCATGCCCTCCTTGATGGCGACGTCGGCTTTCACGATGCCCCAGTGATCGACGATCAGCGCGTTGGTGATGACGGTATCGGCCGCGCCCTGCTTGTTGGTGACCTGTGACTGGCCCATGCCGTCGCGGATCACCTTGCCGCCACCGAACTTCACCTCCTCGCCGTAGGTGGTGAAATCCTTCTCCACCTCGATGATGAGATCGGTGTCGGCCAGCCGCACCTTGTCGCCGGTGGTCGGACCGAACATATCGGCATAGACGGAACGCTTCATCTTGACGGACATCACAAGCCCCGTTTGGGTTTGAATTTCTAAGGCGCAGACACACGGCGCCGCATCAGTAAGCGTATGCGCCTACAGCTTGCCCACCACCTCGCCGCGAAAACCGTAAATCGTCTTCTTCCCGGCCACGGCGACGAGTTGGACGTCGCGGGTCTGGCCCGGTTCGAAGCGGACGGCGGTGCCGGCGGCGATGTCGAGGCGCATGCCGCGGGACTTCTTGCGGTCGAACTTCAGCGCCGGGTTGGTCTCGAAGAAATGGTAGTGCGAGCCGACCTGGATCGGGCGGTCGCCGGTGTTGGCCACCGTCAGCGTCACGGTCTTGCGGCCGGCATTGAGCTCGATCTCGCCGTCCTGAATGAAGAGTTCGCCGGGGATCATGCGTCTTACTCCTATCGGATCGGTTCGTGCACGGTGACAAGTTTTGTGCCGTCAGGGAAGGTCGCCTCGACCTGGATGTCGTGGATCATTTCGGGGATGCCCGGCATCACCTGGTCGCGGGTGAGCACCTGTGCGCCGGATTGCATCAGCTCGGCGACGGTGCGGCCGTCGCGCGCGCCCTCGATGATGAAATCGGAGATGATGGCGATCGCCTCGGGATGATTGAGCTTGACGCCGCGGTCGAGCCTGCGGCGCGCCACGATGGCCGCCATCGAGATCAGAAGCTTGTCCTTTTCGCGGGGAGACAGGTTCATGAAGAATCTCTTCCGTTCAACTCGTCAATTCAGCCGGCCATCAATTCAGCCAGAGTCGCGGCAGCGCCGCGCCGGTGCGCGCCAGCACGGCCATCATGTCGGCGCGCAAACGCGCCGCATCTTGGGCACAGAACCGCGCCACTGCAAAGCCATTCCAGGCCGAAACTCCGACTTCGCCGGCGAAAGATTCCGATGCCTCGCGAATGCGTTCGATCAGCGCCTCGTCACCGGGAACGATCAGCGCCGTGCCGATCGCGGCACCGCCTTTGGCAACGGCGGATCGTCCAAGTTTTGCGCCGATATTGCCGTCTAGCCTGACCGTCTCGGCGAACACGAGTCTGCCGCCGCGTCGCAGCCGCCAGCGATCGACGAACTCGCCCTGCTCCACCCGCTCGCCCATGGCGGTACGGCCGAATACGACAATTTCACAAAGCAGGAGCGATGAGGCATCATCGAGTTCGATATCGAAGCGGCGATGAACCCGGGCGCGATCAAACAGGATCGTCTCCTGAGGCAGCCAGCCGAGATGCGCGCCAGCGGCGGCCTTCAAGGAGATGTTGAGCTGCGCAGCAGCGCCGGGCGCGCGATAGACCTTTTCGGCGGCGGCCGTGGTCAGCGTCAAGCGCGCAGCATCAGTGGCCGATATCTCGATATCGAAACGATCGCCGCCAGCAACACCGCCAGCCGTGTTGACGAACACGCCGGACAGGCCATCATCCTCCGGCGAGGGAAAGCGCACCCGGAGCGAACCGGATTCATGCAAGGTGCCACGCCGCGTCACGCCGTCGCGGGCGTGCACGTCGAAGCGCACAGCGCCGCGGGCACGATTGGCTTCGAACACCGAAGATCTCGCCAAAGATGTTACCAGGGCGTCGCTGCGCATCCGTGTCCCCCAGCCGGCCGCGGCAGGATTTTTTGTAGCCTACAATTTCCCGGCTTACAGCGCCATCTGGCGGCTGATCTCGCTGGCGTCGAGATTGGAGCGGTCGCACGTAAACTTTACCGCGCCGCGATCCATCACCGCAAAACTGTCGCCGAGTTCGCAGGCAAAGTCGAGGTATTGTTCGACCAGCACGATGGCGATGCTGCCGAGATTGCGCAGATAGGAAATGGCCCGGCCAATGTCTTTGATGATCGAGGGCTGGATACCCTCAGTCGGCTCGTCGAGGAGCAACAGTTTCGGCCGCATCACCAGCGCGCGTCCGATCGCGAGCTGCTGCTGCTGACCGCCGGAGAGATCGCCGCCGCGCCGGCCGAGCATGGACTCCAGCACGGGAAACAGCGAAAACACGTCGTCCGGGATATGCTTGTCCTCGCGCTTGAGCGGGCCGAAGCCGGTCTTGAGGTTTTCCTCGACCGTCAGCAGCGGAAAGATCTCGCGGCCCTGCGGCACGAAGCCGATGCCCTTGCGCGCCCGCTCGTAAGGCTTGAGGCCGGTGATGTCGCGGCCGTCGAACACGATCGCGCCCGAGGAGATCGGATATTGACCGACCATGGCGCGCAACAGCGAGGTCTTGCCAACGCCGTTACGCCCGAGCACGCACGTCACCTTGCCCGGCTCGGCCGCGATCGACACACCACGCAGCGCCTGCGCCGCACCGTAGAATAGGTTGATGTCCTTGACCTCAAGCATCGCTCAGCGTCCCAAATACACTTCGATGACCCGCTCGTTGGACGAGACCTGGTCGATGGTTCCTTCGGCGAGCACAGTGCCTTCGTGCAAGCAGGTGACCTTGACCCCGAGTTCGCGCACGAACGTCATATCGTGCTCGACCACCATCACGGTGTGGGTCTTGTTGATCTCCCTGAGCAACTCGGCGGTGAGATGCGTCTCGACGTCGGTCATGCCGGCAACGGGCTCGTCGACCAGCAAGAGCTTCGGGTCCTGCGCGAGCAGCATGCCGATCTCGAGCCACTGCTTCTGGCCGTGGCTGAGGCTGCCGGCGAGACGGTTGCGGGCGTCGGTGAGGCGGATCGTCTCCAGCACCTTGTCGATGCGCTCGGACTCGGCCTTGCTGCCGCGCCAGAACAACGTGCCCCTGACGCTGTGGTCGACATTGAGCGCGAGCAGGAGATTGTCCTGCACGGTCTGGCTCTCGAACACCGTCGGCTTCTGGAATTTGCGGCCGATGCCGAGCTCAGCGATGCGGGTCTCGTCCAGTCGCGTCAGATCGGTGACACCGTCGAACAAAACCGTGCCCTCGTCCGGTTTGGTCTTGCCGGTGATGATGTCCATCATCGTGGTCTTGCCGGCGCCGTTCGGGCCGATGATGGCGCGCATCTCGCCGGGGGCGAGCGTCAGCGACAGATTGTTGATGGCGTGAAAGCCGTCGAACGAGACGTGCACGCCGTCGAGATAGAGCATCGCAGAGGTCGCGCGGGTATCCATGACGTTCATGACCGCTACTCCGCCATCTTCGGTTCGATGATGCCGTCTTCGGCCGCACTCGCGGTGGTCGCGGCGGGGCGCCTGTCCCTGGCCGACTCCCGCCATGCATTGAAGGTGCCGACGATTCCCTTCGGCAGCAGCAGCGTCACCAGGATGAACATCGCGCCTAGCATGAACAGCCAGTACGGCGCCAGCACACCGGAAGTGAAGTATGTCTTGGCGTAGTTGACGACGATGGCACCGAGCGCGGCGCCGATCAGCGTGCCGCGGCCGCCGACCGCGACCCAGATCACCGCCTCGATCGAATTGCCCGGTGCGAATTCGGATGGGTTGATAATGCCGACTTGCGGCACATAGAGCGCGCCGGCGACGCCGGCCATGCAGGCCGACAGCGTGAACACGAACAGCTTGTGGGATTCGACGCGGTAGCCGAGGAAGCGGCTGCGTGATTCCGCATCGCGGATCGCGATCAGGACCTTGCCGAGCTTGGAGGACACGACGGACCGGCAGATCAGGAAGCAGAGGATCAGCGCCAGGCAGCTCAACGCGAACAGCGCTGCACGGGTGCCTTCGGCCTGCACATTGAAGCCGAGGATGTCCTTGAAGTCGGTCATGCCATTGTTGCCGCCGAAGCCGAAATCGTTGCGGAAGAAGGCGAGCAGCAGCGCATAGGTCATCGCCTGCGTGATGATCGAAAGATAGACGCCGGTGACGCGGGAGCGGAAAGCGAGCCAGCCGAAGCAGAAAGCAAGCAGGCCCGGCACGAACAGCACCATCAGTGCCGCGAACCAGAACATGTCGAAGCCATGCCAGTACCACGGCAGTTTCGAATAATTCAGGAACACCATGAAGTCGGGCAGGATCGGATTGCCGTAGACACCGCGAGCGCCGATCTGCCGCATCAGGTACATGCCCATGGCGTAGCCACCGAGCGCGAAGAAGGCGCCGTGGCCGAGCGAGAGAATGCCGCAATAGCCCCAGATCAGGTCGATCGAGAGTGCGAGGATGGCGTAGCAGACATATTTGCCCCAGAGCGCGACCAGATAGGTCGGCACCTGCAGGAACGAGCCCGCCGGCAGCAGCAGGCTGGAGAGCGGGATCAGGATGCCGCAGGCAGCGACGACCGCGAGGAAGATCGCCGCACCGCGATCCAGCGATCGCGTCAGCATGTGAGGGGTCATGCTTCCACCGCACGGCCCTTGAGCGCGAACAGGCCGCGCGGCCGCTTTTGAATGAACAGGATGATCAGGACCAGGATGGCGATCTTGCCGAGCACAGCGCCAGCGACCGGTTCCAGGAACTTGTTGGCGATGCCGAGCGTGAAGGCGCCGACCAGCGTGCCCCAGAGATTGCCGACCCCGCCGAACACCACGACCATGAAGCTGTCGATGATGTAGCTCTGGCCAAGATTGGGGCTGACATTGTCGATCTGCGACAGCGCCACGCCAGCGATACCGGCAATGCCCGAGCCGAGCCCGAAGGTCAGCGCGTCGACGCGCGAGGTGGCGATGCCCATCGAGGCCGCCATGCGGCGGTTCTGCGTCACCGCGCGCATCTCGAGGCCAAGCGCGGTATAGCGCAGCATGGCCAGCAGGATCGCGAACACCGCAAGCGTGAAGACGAGAATCCAGAGCCGGTTATAGGTGATGGTGATCTGGCCGAGCTCGAACGCACCGCTCATCCAGGAGGGATTGCCGACCTCGCGATTGGTCGGACCGAACATGGTCCGCACCGCCTGCTGCAGCACCAGCGACAGGCCCCAGGTCGCAAGCAACGTCTCCAGCGGCCGCCCGTAGAGGAAGCGGATGATGCTGCGCTCGATCAGCACGCCGATGGCGCCAGCGACGAGGAACGCGAGCGGCACGGCGATCAGCAGCGAATAGTCGAACAGAGCGGGATAGCGGGTGCGGATCACCTCCTGCACCACGAAGGTGGTGTAGGCGCCGATCATCACCATCTCGCCGTGGGCCATGTTGATGACGCCCATCACACCGAAGGTGATGGCGAGCCCGATCGCGGCGAGCAGCAGCACCGAACCGAGCGATAGGCCGTACCAGGCGTTCTGCACCGTGGACCAGACTGCGAGCGAACTCTGGATCGAGCCGATCGCGCTCGCAGCCGCTTTCGTGACAGAGGCCGGCTGGTCGGAGCCGATATCGGACAGCAGGGCCAGCGCTTCCTGATCGCCGCGCGCCCTGATGGTGGCGACGGCTTCGAGCTTCTGCACTTCGGTGGCATCGGACTTGAACAGCAGGATCGCGGCACGCGCTTCGCCGAGCGCGGTCTTGGCCGATCGGTTGGTTTCCTTGGCGAGCGCGCTTTCAACCGGCTCGAGCGCCGTCTCCTCATGCGATTTGAAGACGGACTGCGCAGCCTGGAGGCGCGCACCGAGATCAGGCGACTGCAGCGTCAGGCTGCCGAGCGCAGCATCGACGCTGCGGCGCAGGCGGTTGTTGAGGCGGACGGCGCTGGCGCTGTCAGGCACGCTGGCGACCGGCTGGCCGGTCGCGGCGTCAATTGACTTGCCGTCGGTCCCGGTGACGTAAACATTCTTGCTGTCCGGATCGGCCATCAGGCGGCCGTCCTGGAGCGCATTGATGATCGGAAACGCCAGCGCATTGCCGCTGCTTGCGACCGCACCGATCGCCTCTTCCGTATCGGAATAGTCGTCGTTGGCGAATTTGGCGATCGCATCCTCGAACGGGCCGGCAAAGGCCGGCAGCGCGAGCGCGATCAGGAATAGCGAGAGGACAAAGGTACAGAGACGAGCGGATAATTTGGTTGGCACTGTGGATCACCCCGGCAGAACTGGGAGAAGGCGGCGGAATAGCCGTCTTCTCCCCTTGTGCAGTCGAATGTCAGATCCGGATCAGGAGCCGGTGCCGAGGCACTTGTTGGTCTTGGTGTTGAAGTTGCCGCACTTCTTGCCGACCCAATCGCCGATCAGGTCCTTGGAGCCGTCGAGCTCCTTCGACCAGGCATCGCCCGCGACGAGCCCCGGGGTCTTCCAGACAACGTCGAACTGGCCGTTGCCCTTGATCTCGCCGATGAACACCGGCTTGGTGATGTGGTGGTTCGGCAGCATCTTCGAGGTGCCACCGGTCAGGTTCGCAGCCTCGATGCCGGGAAGCGCGTCGATCACCTTGTCCGGATCGGTCGACTTCACCTTCTCGACTGCCTTCACCCACATGTTGAAGCCGATCACGTGGGCTTCCATCGGGTCGTTGGTCGTACGCTTCGGGTTCTTGGTGTAGGCCTGCCAGTCCTTGATGAACTTCTCGTTCGCCGGGGTCTTGATCGACTCGAAGTAATTCCAGGCGGCGAGATGGCCGAGCAGCGGCTTGGTGTCGATGCCGGCGAGCTCTTCCTCACCCACCGAGAACGCGACCACCGGGATGTCCTTCGCCTTGATGCCCTGGTTGCCGAGCTCCTTGTAGAAGGGGACGTTGGCGTCGCCGTTGATGGTCGAGACCACCGCCGTCTTCTTGCCGGCCGAGCCGAACTTCTTGATGTCGGCGACGATCGTCTGCCAGTCCGAGTGACCGAACGGCGTGTAATTGATCATGATGTCTTCCTGGGCGACACCCTTGGACTTCAGGTAGGCTTCCAGGATCTTGTTGGTGGTGCGCGGATAGACGTAGTCGGTGCCCGCGAGCACCCAGCGCTTCACCTTCTCTTCTTTCATGAGATAGTCGACGGCAGGGATCGCCTGCTGGTTCGGCGCAGCGCCCGTGTAGAACACGTTACGCTCGGACTCTTCGCCTTCGTACTGCACGGGATAAAACAGGATGTTGTTGAGCTCCTTGAACACCGGGAGCACAGACTTGCGCGACACCGAAGTCCAGCAGCCGAACACGACGGCAACCTTGTCCTTGGTGATCAGCTCGCGCGCCTTTTCGGCGAACAGCGGCCAGTTCGAAGCGGGGTCGACGACGACGGCTTCGAGCTTCTTGCCGAGCACGCCGCCCTTCTTGTTCTGCTCGTCAATCAGGAAGAGGATAGTGTCCTTCAGCGTGGTTTCGCTGATGGCCATGGTGCCGGAGAGGGAGTGCAGGACGCCGACCTTAATGGTGTCGTCAGCGGCCTTTGCGCCGGAAATGGAGGCCAGACCAAGCATCAGTCCGGCGGTCGCGGCGAGAACGCCGCGGCGGCTAAATGACGCCGCTATATCGTGAGTGGATTTGTTATTCATGAGTGTGTCGTCTCCCTGACGCAGGCGTGAAAAACGCTGCGAAACGGCCCCACGGCCGCCTGCGATCAACGGAATCGCAAGAACCATGCCATGGGCTGGGCACCCGCCAAGCAATTGTTAAGACTAGACAATTTTCATACAATCAAAGTTTAGCCGTAGTCTGCCTGCTCAAATCTTGGGCGAGTAAAATGTTTGCTTATGCGGCAGTCAGCTTATTTTATAAGCAGCGTATCGCAACTGGCTAAATTTCCGGCATAACTATTTTTGCACCGCAATCGCCGGCAGGTGAACGCCCGCCTTGAAAACGCCGCGCCGATGTTCCATATGAGGGCACAGATCGCGAATCGAGCGATCGTTGCGAGCCGCGTGTTCTTAAGCCCGTACGGGCGTCTGGCTTGCCCCATATCTCCCAAGCCATCCGACACCCCAAACACGCAGGTGTCCTCTCGACACCCTTTTGCGTGCGCCGCGCTGAATGCGCCGGGCGCCCGCTTTTGACATGGAAAGAACCCTCTTTTGACTTCGTTTCAGGACTTCGGCCTCGCCGAACCCATCGCACGTGCTCTCGCCGAAGAGAATTACGTCACCCCCACCCCCATCCAGGCCCAGACGATTCCCACGGCGTTGACCGGCCGGGACGTCGTCGGCATTGCCCAAACGGGCACCGGCAAGACCGCCTCCTTCGCGCTGCCGATCCTGCATCGCCTGCTCGAGAACCGCATCAAGCCGCAGCCCAAGACGGCCCGCGTCCTGGTGTTGTCGCCGACCCGCGAGCTTTCGGGGCAGATCCTAGACAGCTTCAACGCCTATGGCCGCCACATCCGGCTGTCCTCGACGCTCGCCATCGGTGGCGTGCCGATGGGCCGCCAGGTCCGCTCCCTGATGCAGGGCGTTGACGTGCTGGTTGCCACCCCCGGCCGTCTGCTCGACCTCGTGCAGAGCAACGGGCTGAAGCTCGGCAGCGTCGAATTCCTCGTACTCGACGAGGCCGACCGCATGCTCGACATGGGCTTCATCAACGACATCCGCAAAATCGTCGCCAAGCTGCCGATCAAGCGGCAGACGCTGTTCTTCTCGGCCACCATGCCGAAGGACATCGCCGAACTTGCTGACGCCATGCTGCGCGATCCCGCCCGCGTCGCCGTAACCCCGGTCTCCTCGACCGTGGAGCGCATCCAGCAACGCATTATCCAGGTCGACTTCTCGGCCAAGCCGGCGTTCCTTGCCAAGCTGTTGAAACAAGAGCCGGTCAACCGCGCGTTGGTTTTCACCCGCACCAAGCACGGCGCCGACAAGGTCGTGAAGACGCTCGAGAAGGCCGGCATTCCGGCCAGCGCCATCCACGGCAACAAGTCGCAGAACCATCGCGAGCGGACGCTGGCGCAGTTCCGCTCCGGCGAAATCCGCACGCTGGTCGCCACGGACATCGCCGCCCGCGGCATCGATGTCGACGGCATCACCCACGTCATCAATTTCGATCTGCCCAACGTGCCCGAGACCTATGTGCACCGGATCGGCCGCACCGCGCGCGCCGGCGCCGACGGCACCGCGATCTCGCTGGTCGCCGGCGGCGAGGAACTCAGCTATCTCCGGGACATCGAGAAGCTGATCAAGGTGGCACTGCCGCGCGAAGACCTCCGTACCGATGCCGGCCGCCGCGATGCGGGCGCTCCCCCGCAGCAGCAACGGCAGGGTCGCCCCGGCCGCCCGGGCCAGCGCCCGCAAGGCGCAAGACATGGCGAGGCACGTCAAGGCGACGGCCGTCGTGGTGACGAAAGGCGTAGCGACGGACGGCATAGCGCCGGCAAGCAGGGCGACGGAAGGCCCGGCGAAGGTCGGCATGGTGATAGCAGGCATGTTGACGGACGGCCTGGCGGTAGCCAGAAGGCCTCGAAGGGGTCTCGTCGCCCAAGGTCCGGTGGCAAAACGCACTCTTCGCCAAACGACCGACCGGAGCAGCGTTCCGCGCATAGCGCCGGCCAGCCTGATGGGATACAAGGCGTAGCCTTTTTGCGCCGCGATAGCCGGCCGATGGGCCAACCGACCCGCAAACCCTATTCGCACTAGCCGTCCACGACCTGGAGAAATTCATGGCTAAGGAAGAGCTGATCCAGTTCGAAGGACTGGTCACCGAAATCCTCCCCGACGCGCGCTACCGCGTGCAGCTCGACGCCGGGCACGAGATCGTCGCCTACACCGCCGGCAAGATGAAGAAGAACCGCATCAAGACGCTGGCGGGAGACCGTGTGACGGTGGAGATGTCGCCCTACGACCTCGAAAAGGGCCGGCTGATTTTCCGCCACAAGGACGAACGCCCCAGTGGCGTGGGTGGACCTCCCCGTCCCGGCCAGCGCGGCGGCCAGTTCCGCCGTCGTTAATGGCTCCGCGCCCGCGCAGAGCTTGAAATGCTGACCTGTATGCTGGTCCGCCGTGAAAATCACGGCGGATCAAAAAATCGTGCTCGTCAGCATTGTTTCGGCGCCTTCTTTCCAATAAAATCCGCTAATCGATTTTCGGCCGGACGACATTAGCATCCACCGGTACAGCCGGTTCAGACACGCTGACGACCCTTCCAGAAATTCGATCTAACCTGCCTGCGCGAGCGGGCTCTTACATTGTGTATCTGAGAAGGAACTACCCCCATGAGCATGGGAACCGTGAAGTGGTTTAACGCGACCAAGGGCTTTGGCTTCATCCAGCCCGACGATGGCGGCCAAGACGTGTTCGTTCACATCAGCGCCGTCGAGCGTGCCGGCCTCGGCTCGCTGCGCGAAGGCCAGAAGATCTCCTACGAGATCGTTGCCGATCGCCGGTCCGGCAAGTCGGCTGCCGACAATCTCCGCGACGCTGGCTAATCTCCAGCGCGAGCGTACCGAACAACGAAAAGGCCGTGCGGATGCACGGCCTTTTTTTGTCCCAAGGCGGATGCTGTAGCCGCTAGATCGAGCGGACTAGCAGCTCTTCTGCTGCAAATGTTGTATGCAGGTGCAAGTTGTTGTGGCCGGATACTTCACGTCGTAATAGGGAAAGGTCGAATTGCTCGGGCTGTTCGTCGAGCAACGCGGAAACAGATAATAGCTGTCGGTCAGCTTTACGGTGCCGCTGATCGTGTAACCGAGGTTGGGCGTGTAGTCATAGGCAACCTCGCTGAGAATGAGCGAGATGTTGGCGTTGGCCGAGTGATTCGGGTCAGGCGCGGTAAATGACGACAGTGTCATCGTCTGACCGACCGGCCTTGCTCCCGACGAACTGGTTGACCGGCTCCATTGAACCGTCGCCTTGCCAGTACTGTCGGTCGAGACTCCGGAGACCGTGATCGTCATCAGGGAGGCGCCACCGGAACCCGTGACAGGATAGGGCGCCATGATTGCGGTCGAAGCCGAGAGGATACTGTCCATCCGGGCCGACGTAACCTGAGTGTTCTGCGAAATCATGTCGGCAACACTATGGGCCGCTGCGGTGACCTTGACGTTCATCGCCAGCCCGTTGCCGAGCTCGACTCCGCCGATATAGAGCACCAGCATGAACGGGACCACGATGGCAAACTCCGTCGCTGCAACGCCGCGAACGTCGGTCCATAGGTGCCGCGCGCGAAACGACATGCCGGCGAGCATAGCTAACTCCTTCTAGGATGACGGTTCGTTCTGGAAAGCGGCCGACGCCATGATCTGCCGGTTGCCGTTCGAAATATTCGAGAGATTGAAACCGAGCGGCCCGAGGACGACGGGCCATACGTACGTCACGCGAAGAACGACGATATCGCCGGCATCCCCAGGATTGTATTGCCAGACATTCGTGACCTGCCCCTGGCCGTTGAAGGTCAAGGGGGGCAAGCTCGTGTTCGCCGTCGTCCAGTCGTTGGCGACCTGCACGTCGACCATCATGCCCGAGCAATTGAAGAAGATCACGATCTGATCGCAGACCTTCTGCTTGAATGCGGCCTGCGTCATCTGCGCAGACTGGACTTGCCCTGTCATGATGAGGCGTGCGGATTGCTGCACGACGGATTCGAGCAGCTCCTGGGCAAAGAAGACGAGAAACGTCTGAACGAGCGCGATGATGAGAGCGAGGAACGGCGCGGCAACGAGCGCGAATTCGACGGCCGTGGCTCCGTTGTTGTCCGCAGCGAAAGCGGCGCAGCGATTGCTGCGTCTTTTTTTCGATGTGGCATCTGGTGCGGTCATGCGGCTGTCCTACTGTGAAAGGCTGGCTGTGCTCGACGCGACCTTGATGAAGAGGTTCGTCAGCGCCCCGGAAATATCGCCGCCGGTTTGAACGCTGGCATAGAAGCCAGGCGAGGCGCACGCTTGGAGGTTTTGCGCGATCGCGCCGGTTGAGGAAGTAGGCTGGTCGTACTTGTCTATCCAGCTCATGTACCAGCTATCCGTTTTCTGGATTCCGGTAGCGGGATTGGCGATGAGTTGCAGATACTCCGTGTAGAGGACAGCGATCTTGATGCCGCGGTTCTTGATGGTCGTGCACAACGTCGTGTCGAGCGGCTGCTGGCATCGACTGTTGGAGGCGAAGCTCGCGTTGGGGCAAGTCGAGGAGATCTTGTCTTCGACACCGTCGGTGACAAGGAACACCACTTCCTGCGGCGTATCTCCCGCCACGTTGCTGCCAAGGCCGGGGGTAGGCATGGCTTTGTTGAGGGTGGTAAGCGCGCCGGCGATATCTGTGCCATTGTCGGTCTTACAGTTCGTTGTCACAACGACGCAGTTCTGGTAGGCGACCGGCATCAGAGAGATGTTGGAAACTTTGGTTCCGGCGGTGGTCGGGGTGGTCAACGTCGCCAGTGTGTTCAAACCTACGTCGAACGTATAGAGCGCCGCTTTGTAGGTGGTGTTGTTCAGGGCCGCCATGCACTGCATGACGCCCCCCGAAACACCCGACTGTGGGCAGTTCGACCATGTATTGAGCAACTGGTTGACGGCACTTGTCACGAGATCGATCCGCAGGGTGATATTGTTGGATCGTGCGATTGCGAGGTTATCCTTGGTCCCGCCGTCGTGAGCAATATTGGTTTGATGACAGGCGAAGCCGCAGTTCTGCGAGGCCCCTGCCGACTGGTACGCGGGAGCGGTGTACTTGATGAGATTGCTGATGTCGGACGTGGTCGCGCCGATCCCCATGGACGGCGAGTCATCCATCAGCAGATAGAAATTCATGTTGGGTGCGCTGGACGCCTTCGCCGTCGACGTGCCGTTGATCTGCCAAGTCTGCTTGCCGAGAACGCCTGGGAAATTATTGATGGACTGCGCGGAATACGAGACCGTGATGGTCCGCTGGAGGCCGGAATCGACGACATTGATTGTCGGCGTCGGAACCGACTGCAGGCCTGCAATATTCGCCTTCGCCGCGAAGACGGCTGCCGCGGTCGCCTGGACGACACTGTCGTCGCTCTGCACCAGCATCGCTGGCCTCACAGCCGCAACTGCCGCCGCGTCCGCGGCCGCGTCCAACTGCCCCTTCTTGCGCAGGGCCAGCGTGTAGTCGAGCGACATGCCCAGGAGAAAGATGGTCGGAACCATCACGAGCGCGAAGATAATGGCGACGTTGGCCTTCCGATCTCTCGCGAAACGTCGCATTGCACCGCGAAACATGACCTTCATCCCGATTGCGCCCCGATGGAGCATCAGCGCTTCCCTTGACGATTGGAGAAAGCAACGCCGTTTGCTCTGCCGATTGGTTTCAGCAGGGGTTCAATCTGGGGATGGCCGCTTAAGCAATGCTTACTTGGACTGTGTGAACACGGGTCTGCGAGAAGTCCACCGCAAGATTGAAGTGGCATCATTAACCGAGCTTAAATGTTCAAGGCGAAACCGGCATTTTTTCAGGCACGCACGACAGGATAGTCGCCGCCTGCACGAGAATCGCCGCGAAGACACCGGTGGGTGCCTGGCCACGTGGCTCACATCACGATGGGATTATAAGGCCAGCTAGTTGGTCTTGCCGCCACCACCACCGCTGGCATTGCTGCTCAGCGCGCCGGCCTGGCTCATCGTGGTGCTGAAGTAATTGTCGCTGTCGCCGAGCGTGACGCGGCGCTGGCAGATCGGCAAGCAGCTATAGGACTCCCGCTCGATCCCGCGATAGACGGTGACAAGCCGGTCGGTCGGGCCTTCGACCTGGATCTGCCGATCGACCAGGATCTCTCCGCCGCGGTCGAGCGCGATGAAGTTGGTGGCGCCGTAACCCTTGCCGGTCACGACGATCATCCCGCCGGGCTGCAGCGTCACGTCGGCGATCAGGGGATTTCCGACCACGATCGTTGCCACCTTGCCGGGCAGCCGCACGAGCTTGGCCTGGTCGACATTGACCGCGATGGTATCGACGGTGGACTCGGCAAGGCCAATGGACGGCGAAGCCAGCATGGCAGCCGCAGTCAGGAGACAGATGCGCACATGACGGCGCAGGAACTCTTTACGCATACTCTTACCCCGGGACGTCACAAACCGGCAGAATCGATCAGGAAGCGGAGCCGGCGCCCGACCCGGTTAACCTGCCTGTAATTCGTGAACGTTCCGCAAATTTGGCAGGTATTGTTTGAACAGACTGGCGTATTTGTCGCCCGCGGTGCCGGACGCAGTCCTATTGACGGAACGGATAAGCAAGCTGGCCGCCGATCTCCTTCGGCATTGTCGCTTCATCCTTGCCGTAATCCTGCGGCAGCTCGCCCTTCGGCATACGGAAGGTTCCGAACAGCATGTCCCAGATCGGGAAGGTGCCGGCAAAATTGGTATCGCCGCCTTCTTCGAGCGAGGTGTGGTGCCAGCGGTGGAACACCGGCGTCGCCAGCACATATCTGAATGGCCCGAAGGTCCAATTCAAATTGGCGTGCACGAAGGCCGAATGGAAGGTCGTGAACGGGCCGACCCAGATCATCACGTTCGGCGAAATGCCGGCCATCAGCAGCACGACATCGACGCCGATGGTGCCGAGCATCAGATTGACCGGATGGAAGCGGGCGGCCGAGATCCAGCTGATCTCCTCGGATGAGTGATGGATCGCATGGTACTTCCAGAACCCACCGCCGTGAAACAGCCGGTGCAGCCAATACAGCATGAAGTCGGCCAGGACCAGGAACAGCACGCCCTGCACCCAGAGCGGCAGTTGCGACAGCGGGCCGTGGCCATTGTCGTAGAAGGCAATCAACTCGTCGGCGTCGTGGATGTTGAAGACGACGCCGGCGGTGACGATCAGGAGTCCGATCCGCATGGTGCGGGCGAACACCGGAACGAAGAACCAATAGCAGATGTCGGTCACGATCTCGCGCTTGCGCCACCACGCCGAACCGGCATTGCAGGCCCAAAAATGCTCGAGCACGGTGAAAACCACCGCGAGCATGAGAGTGACAGGGATCACCTTCTCGATGGTCTCGCCGAGCATCAGGGCGACTTGCATGGGTAGGCTCGACATCATCGCTTCTGTTCCAGTCCGCTGATCCCCTTAGGCCTACTCCGCGAAATTTAAGGGAGAGTGAAGTTGACGGCGCGTTCGCAACTGGAACGAACTGCAACAGCGGCTTTAAGGCGAAATTCACTCTGGCCAAAAGCATCGCGCGAGGCGCGGGTTTAACCGATCGAATTAACTCTACCGAAAGAGCTCGGCTCACATGCTCGTCGTGTAAAGACAGCGCCGATCGAGGCGACCTCACCCAGATGGAGTTAGTTCATGAAGAACCTCATTGCGCGTTTCGCGAAGGATGAATCCGGCGCCACCGCCATCGAATACGGCCTGATCGCCGCCGGCATCGCGCTGGCCATCATCACCGTCGTCAACAACCTCGGCACCACGCTGAACGCCAAGTTCGGCTCGATCAGCTCCTCGCTGAAGTAAGCCGACCGGCAAGACGACGGCAAAAGCCCCGGACCTCCGGGGCCTTTGTTTTTTGGACAGTGCGAGTTCAAGTGGCGTTGCGTAAGCACAGAACCGATGCCGCGGTTGCGGCGAACGAGGTGGACACGTCGCGAGGCGACGCGCCGGCCTATTGGGTCTGCCTTGCGCTGCTGCTCGCCATGGCCACACTGGCGATGCGCATTGCCAGCATGTGGTGAGACTGCCCGCATCGGATTTCCGGGTCCGAGACCGCAGCGGCCGTTGTCGGTTTGTTTAGCACTGCCCCCTAGCATGCGCCGACGCCCCGATCCGGGCGACGGACCCAGGCCTCAAGACGCAGCCCATGATCCTCGACCTCGCGCGCCTTCTGCTCTTCCCGGCTCTGATGGCGTTCGCAGCCGCCAGCGATCTCTTCACGATGACGATCTCGAACCGCGTATCGCTGGCACTGGTGACAGGCTTCTTCGTGCTCGCCTTTGCCGGTGGCATGGCACCTTACGAGGTGCTGAGCCATGTCGGCGCCGGCGCACTGCTCCTCGTCGTGGCCTTTACCTGCTTTACGATGGGCTGGATGGGCGGCGGCGACGCCAAGGTCGCAGCTTCCGTGGCGCTCTGGTTCGGCTTCGCCCCATTGATGGACTTCCTGCTCTACGCTTCGCTGTTCGGTGGCGCGCTGACCCTGCTCCTGCTCCAGTTCCGGCAATGGCCGTTGCCTTACGGGCTTGCCGGCCAAGCCTGGCTGGCGCGACTTCACGACAAGCAGACCGGCATTCCCTACGGCATCGCTCTCGCACTTGGCGCACTGATGGTCTACCCCGACACCGAATGGGTGAAGGCGATCGACCTCGCCCATCTCGCACTGAGCTGAACGCCCCCGGATCAACCCGGCGTTAACGCGATTTAGATACGCCTCATTAACCATGCTTTGACGAATAGCTGGTCAACTGCCGATTACGGCGGCGGCAGCGTCGCGGCGTTCTGTGGAAAGTGAAGCGTATGAATAGGGCACGCATAGTCGTCCTGACGGTCGCCATCTGCGCCGGCGGCGTCGCCGCGTATCTAGCGAGCGGCTCGAACTCTGCGCCGCCTCCGACGGCTCCGGTCGCGCAGCTTCCCACCACCGATGTGCTGGTCGCCAAGAACGACATCGGCCTCGGACAGACCGTGAAGCCGGAAGACGTGCAGTGGCAGACCTGGCCGACCGCGACCGCCAGCGCCGCCTTCATCCGCCGCAGCGAGCGCCCCGATGGAGCGACCCAGGTTACGGGCTCGATTGCGCGGGCCCCCTTCATCCAGGGTGAGCCGATCCGCGACCAGAAGCTGGTCAAGGCTGATGGGTCCGGCTTCATGGCTGCGATCCTGCCGAGCGGCATGCGCGCCATCTCGACCGAAATCTCGCCGGAGACCGGCGCGGGCGGCTTCATCCTGCCGAACGATCGCGTCGATGTGCTGCTGACGCGCCGCCTCAAGAACCCGGACCAGAGCGCTGGCGCCCAGGATATCGTCTCGTCCGAGGTCATTCTGGCCAATGTCCGCGTGCTGGCCATCGACCAGGCGCCGAAGGAGAAGGACGGTCAGAACGCGGTGGTCGGCAAGACCGTGACGCTGGAACTCAATTCCGCACAAACCCAGCTGCTTTCCTCGTCCCGCCAGACTGGAACGCTCTCGCTGGCGCTACGCAGCATTGCCGATGTCAAGATGAGCGAGATCACGCTCGATGAATCCGCGCAGAAGCGCGACGGCGTTTCGATCATTCGCTACGGCATTCCCACCCAGGCGGCGAAGGCGCGATGAGGACAGTCGATATGAAATGCAGGCCAGATCTGGCGACGATGCGGACCTCGATGGTTCGCGCCCTGTCGTTCTCGGCCGCTCTCGCGCTGACGCTCAACCCCGCGCTGACGCCCGTAATCGCAGCGGATTATCGTCCCGCGGCGCCGGTTGCAGCCGACGGCCAGATGAACGCGCGCTTCCTCTCGCTCGGCGTCGGCAAGTCGATCGTGATCGACCTGCCGCGCGACATCAAGGATGTGCTGGTTGCCGATCCCAAGATTGCCAACGCGGTGGTCCGCTCGTCCCAGCGCGCCTACATCATCGGCGCCACCGTTGGCCAGACCAACATCGTGTTCTTCGATTCCGCCGGCCAGCAGATCGCGGCCTATGACATCGCGGTCAAGCGCGACCTCAACGGCTTACGTGCGGCGCTGAAGCAGATCCTGCCCAATTCCGACATCCAGATCGACGGTCTCGGCGACGGCGTCGTCCTGACCGGGAGCGCCGCCAATCCGCTGGAAGCGCAGCAGGCCAACGACCTCGCCGCGCGCCTCGCCGGCGGCGCCGACAAGGTGGTGAACTCGATCGTGGTCCGCGGTCGCGACCAGGTGATGCTGAAGGTGACCGTCGCCGAAGTCGCGCGCACCATTGTCAAGCAGCTCGGTATCGACCTCACCGCGAACCTGAACTACGGCACGTCGGTGGTGAGCTTTACAAACTCCAACCCGTTCACGGCGCTTGGTCACAATCTCGTGGACGGCAACGCTCTGACCACCAAGTTCGGCGCGACACCGTCGGTGCAGGCAACCCTGCGCGCGATGGAGACGGCGGGCGTGATCCGGACGCTGGCCGAGCCGAACCTGACCGCGATCTCCGGCGAGTCCGCGACCTTCATCGCCGGCGGTGAATTCCCGGTGCCGGCAGGCTATGCCTGCGATCCCACCACGCATGTCTGTACCACCCAGATCAGCTTCAAGAAGTTCGGCATCTCTCTCAACTTCACCCCCGTGGTGCTGAGCGAGGGCAAGATCAGCCTGCACGTGATGACCGAGGTCTCGGAACTGTCGAACGAAAATGCGATCACGCTGTCGCAGGCCGTGACCTCGACTTCGGTCAACTCGCTGACGGTGCCGTCGATCAAGACCCGCCGCGCCGAGACCTCGCTGGAAATTCCCTCCGGCGGCGCGATGGCAATGGCCGGCCTGATCCAGCAGCAGACCAAGCAGGCGGTCAGCGGATTGCCGGGGCTCATGCAGCTCCCGATCCTCGGCAGCCTGTTCCGCAGCCGCGACTTCGTCAACAACTCGACCGAGCTGGTCGTGATCGTGACGCCCTATGTCGTTCGCGCCGCAGCGCCAAAGGACCTGTCGCGGCCGGATGACGGCTTCGCGGCGCCCGCGGATCCGCAGGCCGAACTGATCGGCAACATCAATCGCATCTATGGCGTGCCGGGACGGACCGAGCCGGCCAAGAACTACCGCGGCACCTACGGCTTCATCACGGACTGATGGCGGAACGGGGACATAGTATGATCAAAACACGACCCCAGACCCGCTACCGCGCCGCCGGCTTCGGTGGCGCGCTCGTCGGTATCGCGCTCGCGCTCGGCGGCTGCCAGCACGACGAGGTGGCGACCGCTTCCATTCCCGATGATTACAAGCAGCGTCATCCGATCGCGATCGAGGAACAGAACCGTTCGATCGTCGTGTTCGTCGGTCACGCCCGCGGCGGCCTGACCGCAGCCCAGCGCGCCGACGTGATGGGCCTGGCCTCGACCTGGATGCACGAGGGCACCGGAGCCATCCACATCGACGTGCCGTCCGGAATGCCGAATGCACGTCCAGTGGCAGAATCGATGCACGAGATTCAGGCGATGCTGGCAGCGGCGGGCGTTCCCCCGCGCGGCATCATCGCCCGCCCCTACCAGCCGGAAGACAAGCGATTTCTGCCGCCGATTCGGCTGACCTATTCCAAGATCGCCGCGGTCGCGGGCCCCTGCGGCCTGTGGCCGGAGGATATTGGCCCCTCGATGAAGAACAAGAGCTGGTTCGAGAACAAGGACTACTACAACTACGGCTGTGCCTATCAGCGCAACATCGCGGCCATGATCGACAATCCGTCGGACCTCGAGCAGCCGCGGTCCGAAACTCCGGCCTACACGGCGCGCCGCATCACCGCCTTCGAGAAATATCGCAAGGGCACGCAGACGTCGACCACCTATCCCGAGGCCGATAAGGCCAAACTCAGCGATACCGGCAAATGATCAGCTACGCGCGCCAGACTCAGGAAGAACAGCCGGAGGCTTCGCAGCCGCCGGTCGAGGAGCATATTGCGCCATCGCCGCGCGTCTCGGTTCAGGCCTTCTGCGAAACCGTGGAGACTGCGGCCGCCGTGCAATCGGCCGGCGAGGATCGCCGTCTCGGCAAGGCCCACCTGAAGATCCAGATGGGCGGGATGGCGGCTGCGATCGAAGCGTATCGCTCGGCGCCAACGCCGAACGTCATCGTGCTCGAGAGCGACGCCCGCAACGATCTGCTGAACGGGCTCGACCAGCTTGCCACCGTCTGCGACGCCGGTACCCGGGTGGTCGTGATCGGCCGCATCAACGACGTCATGCTCTATCGCGAGCTGGTGCGCCGCGGCGTCAGCGACTACGTGCTCGCGCCGGTTGGCGCGATCGACGTCGTGCGCTCGATCTGCAACCTGTTCTCGGCGCCGGAAGCCAAGGCGGTCGGCCGCATCATTGCCGTGGTCGGCGCCAAGGGCGGCGTCGGCGCCTCCACCATATCTCACAACGTCGCCTGGGCGATCGCGCGAGACCTCGCGATGGACGCCGTGGTCGCCGATCTCGACCTCGCCTTCGGCACCGCGGGGCTCGACTACAACCAGGACCCGCCGCAGGGCATCGCGGATGCCGTGTTCTCGCCCGATCGCGTCGATACCGCCTTCATCGACCGCCTGCTGTCGAAGTGCACCGACCACCTCAGCCTGCTGGCGGCGCCGGCCACGCTCGACCGGGTCTATGATTTCGGCACCGACGCCTTCGACGCCGTGTTCGACACGCTGCGCGCGACCATGCCTTGCATCGTGCTCGACGTCCCGCATCAATGGTCGGGCTGGACCAAGCGCGCCCTGATCGGCGCCGACGACATCCTGATCGTGGCGGCGCCCGACCTCGCCAATCTGCGCAACACCAAAAACCTGTTCGATCTCCTGAAGGCCGCGCGTCCCAACGACCGCCCGCCACTGTACTGCCTGAACCAGGTCGGCGTTCCCAAGCGGCCGGAGATCGCGGCGGCGGAATTCGCCAAGGCGATCGAGAGCCAGCCGGTCGTCTCGATCCCGTTCGAGCCGCAGATCTTCGGTGCGGCCGCCAACAACGGCCAGATGATCGCGGAGATCTCCGCCAACCACAAGTCGATCGAGATGTTCCTCCAGATCGCTCAGCGACTGACCGGCCGCAGCGAGACGAAGAAACAAAAGTCGTCCTTGCTTTCACCGCTGATTGAGAAATTGCGGGGAAAATAGGCCGCCGCATGGAGTTATTAAGTGTTCGGTAAGCGTAGCGGAACAGACACCGACCCTCGGGCTCCCAAGCCCGGCGCCGTGTCGCCAGAGCCTGCCCCGGCTCCGGCGCCGACGGTGTCGCGCGCGCCGCCCCCGCCGGCCGTCACCTCCCCGCCGCTCGCCCCTGCCCGGCCCGCGCCGGCCATGGAGAGCCGCCGCTCGGACAATTATTACGAGGTCAAGGCGACCATCTTCGGCGCGCTGATCGAGGCCATCGACCTCGCCCAGCTCGCCAAGCTCGATTCCGAGTCGGCGCGCGAGGAAATCCGCGACATCGTCAACGAGATCATCGCGATCAAGAACATCGTGATGTCGATCGCCGAGCAGGAAGAGCTGCTCGACGATATCTGCAACGACGTGCTCGGCTATGGTCCGCTCGAGCCGCTGCTCGCCCGCGACGACATTGCCGACATCATGGTGAACGGTGCCGGCACCGTCTTCATCGAAGTCAGCGGCAAGATCCAGAAAACCGGTATTCGCTTCCGCGACAACCAGCAGCTCCTCAACATCTGCCAACGCATCGTCAGCCAGGTCGGCCGGCGCGTCGACGAATCCTCGCCGATCTGCGACGCGCGCCTCGCCGACGGCTCCCGCGTCAACGCCATCGTGCCACCGCTGGCGATCGACGGTCCAGCGCTCACCATCCGCAAATTCAGGAAGGACAAGCTGACGCTGGATCAGCTGGTCAAGTTCGGCGCGATCTCGCCGGAAGGCGCGGAAATCCTCCAGATCATCGGTCGTGTCCGCTGCAACGTGCTGATCTCCGGCGGTACCGGCTCGGGCAAGACCACCCTGCTCAACTGTCTGACCAACTACATCGAGCATGACGAGCGCGTCATCACCTGCGAAGACGCCGCCGAACTCCAGCTCCAGCAGCCTCATGTGGTGCGGCTCGAAACCCGGCCGCCCAACATCGAAGGCGAAGGCCAGGTCACCATGCGTGAGCTGGTGCGCAACTGTCTGCGTATGCGCCCCGAACGCATCATCGTCGGCGAAGTCCGCGGCCCGGAGGCCTTCGACCTGCTCCAGGCCATGAACACCGGCCATGACGGCTCGATGGGAACGCTGCACGCCAACAATCCGCGCGAAGCACTGTCACGCTGCGAATCCATGATCACGATGGGCGGCTTCTCGCTGCCCTCGCGCACCATTCGCGAAATGATCTGCGCCTCGATCGACGTCATCGTCCAGGCCGCGCGCCTGCGCGACGGCTCGCGCCGAATCACCCACATCACCGAGGTGATGGGCATGGAGGGCGATACCATCATCACCCAGGACGTCTTCCTCTACGACCTGGTCGGCGAAGACGCCAACGGCAAGATCATCGGCAAGCACCGCTCGACCGGCATCGGCCGCCCGAAATTCTGGGAGCGTGCCCGCTATTACGGCGAAGAGAAACGCCTTGCCGCCGCGCTCGACGCCGCGGAATCGGCGCCGCCGACGTGAGCAGGTCAACGCAGCCATGAACATGCAAGTCTTCGCCCTCGCCTTCCTCGCCACCGCCGCCGTCGGCGGCATCGCCTGGGTTTTCCTCTATCCGCTGCTGTCCGGGGAGCGGAAGGCGGAAGGCCGTCGCGCCTCGATCGCGCGCGCCGAGGCTCCTGCGGCCAAGCAGGCCGAAAAAAGCCAGCGTTCGCGCCGCGAGCAGGTCGAGACCTCGCTCAAGGATCTCGAGGCACGGCGCCTCAAGGAGAAGAGCGTCCCGCTCACCGTCCGCCTGTCACAGGCGGGGCTCGACTGGACGCCGCAGAAATTCTGGATCGCGTCCGCCGTAGTGGCGGGCTTGTTTTTCTGCGGCGCGCTGTTCGGCGGCGGCGGCCTGCTCGGCGCCGTCGGTCTTGCATTTGCCGGCGGCTTCGGCCTGCCGCGCTGGGCGCTGGGCTTCCTCAAGAAGCGCCGCGAAAACAAGTTCCTGAAGGCACTGCCCGATGCCGTCGACGTCATCGTCCGCGGCATCAAGGCTGGCCTACCGCTGTTCGAATCCATCAAGGTCGTCGCGGCCGACGCACCGGAGCCGCTGCGCAGCGAATTCCTCCAGATCATCGAGACGCAGGCGATCGGCATGCCGCTGGGCGAGGCTTGCACGCGGCTCTATCACCGCATGCCGTTGCCGGAGGCGAATTTCTTCGGCATCGTGGTGTCGATCCAGCAGAAGTCGGGCGGCAACCTCTCCGAAGCGCTCGGCAATCTCTCCAAGGTGTTACGCGACCGCAAGAAGATGAGGGAAAAGATCCAGGCGATGTCGATGGAGGCCAAGGCCTCGGCCGGCATCATCGGATCGCTGCCGCCGATCGTGATGTTCCTCGTCTATCTCACGACGCCCGGCTACATCTCACTGCTGTGGACCCATCCCACCGGCCAGCTCATGCTGGTCGGCTGCGTCGTCTGGATGTCGGTCGGCATCATGGTGATGAAGAAGATGATTAACTTCGATTTCTGATGGTGCCGTATGGTCGATTTACTCGTCACGAAGCTGCACGACGTCCATTTCATGACCATGATGCTGGCGGCCATCGCTGCCAGCGCCACCGTTTATACGCTGGTGATGCCGCTGCTCGCCGGCGAGGGCCTCTCCAAGCGCATGAAGGCGGTGGCGAGCGAGCGTGAGCGCATCCGGCAACGCGAGCGCGAACGTCTCAACAAGAGCGAGAAGGTCTCGCTGCGCCAGACGCCCAAGCAGCTCGTCTCCAGGGTGGTCGAAGATTTCAACCTCACCAAATGGCTGGCGCAGGAAGCTGCGCGCGACAAGCTCATTATGGCGGGCTATCGCGGCCACGCGCCTTACATCACGTTCCTGTTCGCCCGCATGGTGGCCCCGCTCGTGCTGTTCGTCGGCTCGGTCGTCTACGTGTTTCTGATCGCGCATCTGGAGAAGTCGATGCCGATCAAGATCGGCATGTGCGTGGGCGCCGCCTATGCCGGCCTGCAGGCGCCGATGCTGTTTCTCAAGAACAGGATCTCCAAGCGCCAGCTCTCGATCAAGCGCGCCTTTCCCGATGCGCTCGACCTGCTGCTGATCTGTATCGAATCCGGCATGTCGGTGGAAATGGCGTTCCGCAAGGTCGCCACCGAAATCGTCGGCCAGTCGATCGCGCTGTCGGAGGAATTCACCCTGACCACCGCCGAACTGTCCTATTTGCAGGACCGCAAGGTAGCGTACGAAAACCTGGCAAAGCGCACCGGGCTCGAAGGCGTCAAATCGGTGTGTCTGGCGCTTCAGCAGGCGGAACGCTACGGCACTCCGCTCGGCCAGTCCCTGCGCGTCATGGCGCAGGAAAACCGCGACATGCGCATGACCGAGGCCGAGAAGAAGGCAGCTGCCCTGCCGCCGAAACTGACGGTGCCGATGATCCTGTTCTTCCTGCCGGTGCTGTTCGTCGTCATTCTCGGACCGACCGGCATCAAGATCTCCGAGCTGCACTGACGCCGGAGATTGCGGACCGCACGCGGTCCGCAGTCGATTTCAGAATCGGAAGATCAGGTCTGATCAGTCGGGCTGGCTGAGCGAGGCGACCGGCGTCCGCTTCGACGCACCGCGGGGGCCATCGTTGCGATTCAGCATTTCCTTGAGATAAGCGACGTTGGCCGCAGCCTGGTCCGGCGGCAAGTCCGCCTTCACGATGGTCTCGGCCTCGGCGAAGCGGCCCTGGAGGCCGACCACCAGGCCGAGATTCTGCCGCACTCGGGAGCTTGCACGCGGTGAAGCATAGGCTTGTCGCAACGCCTCTTCCGCCTTTGGAAGGTCTCTCGACAGCATGTAGGACAGGCCGAGATTGGAGAGCACGCCAGGATCGCCCGGCGCGATCTTGAGCGCGCTCGCATAATAAGCGCGTGCCTCGTCGTGACGGCCCATCTGGTCGAGCGCCGTGCCCTGCACCGAGAGCAAGCGCCAGTCCGGATTGTCGGGCGAATGCGCCTTGGACAGCACGTCGAAGGCCTGCTGGAAATTACCATTGTCGGCGAGCGCGCGGCCGTATTGGGCAAGCAGCTGCTTGTTGCCGGGATTGGCGATGGTCGCCTGTTCGAGCACGGCGGCGGCCTGGGCGCGCTGACCGTTGGCACGCAGGGCTTGGCCATAGGCCAACGCCACGTCGGGATCCTTGGGATTGGCGCGGTAGCGCTCGCTATAAATCTCAACTGCGCGTGCCGGATCGGTCGGGGCGGCTTCCGCCTTCGGACCGATCGAGCCGGTAACATCGGAGAGTTTTGACATTGCCGTGCAGCCGCCGAGGCTCGCGGCCGCCAGCGCGATCAGCGAGGCGGAGACAAGAAGCCGGGCAGGACGGAACCGTTGACGCATGACGCTTTGACTCTCGAGCCGATTGATCGAGCCGAACGCGTCAGCAATAGACTGTTAACCCTAATGGCCGGTTAACGCGGAGGACCACCGCCTTGCGGCGGCATCTTACCGCCCAGGCCCAGGTCGAGGCCGAGCAGCTTCACCTGGTCGTTCAGGTCCCGCAGCAATTCCAACCGTAGCCGCGTCCTCCCCTCGATGTCGGCAGCCTCGCGCGGCAGCGTCGGCCACCGGCGCGAAGATCGCCACGATTGACCAGGCGATCTGCGCGGAGCTCGTCGAGCGCAACGCGCTCGTGAACGGCAGTTCTCGAGCGACATACGAGCGCAATCAGCAGATGGTTTCGCAAGCCCGATCAATATTCGATGGCGAGGCGCTTGCGGATTTCATCAATACGCTTGTCGAGCGCATCGAACCGCGCATGAACAGAACGGTCATGGAGATAGAAGACGTAGCCGCCGGCGAGGAACGCGAAGACCCAATGGTGATGCTCGACATAGCCAAAGACAGCCTCGATTGCCTGGCCGATGAATGTGATCACACCCCACACAAATTCCATTGCAATTCCTCCCGGCACGCTTCGTCTTCGGTCACGGGCGTTCTCGGCTCGCTTTACGATCTGCCCGGCAACCGCTGCCGGAACCTAGCATGGCTGCATCTCTGCGAGTAGCGGCTCACCGAGCGGTGACCGCAATGCCGATTGCAGCCACCGCGAAACTCTGCGAAGTCTCCTCCAACCGAACGACCTTGCGGACCCGCCAATGCCTTCCGTCTTCGAGACGTCCACGACTGCCACTCCGATCATTTTCGTCACCAAATCGAGCTGGGATGCCGTGCGCGAGACGCTGCCGCCGGCGCAACGCCAGTTCGCCACAGCCAGCGCCTTTGCCGCCAAGCCCGGCGGCTATCTCGCGCTGCCCGCGCCCGACGGCACGATCGCGCAAGTGCTGTTCGGCCTCGATGACGACGGTGCCAGATCGCGCGATCCGTTCCGGCCGGGCGCATTGCCGGGCCTGCTGCCGCCGGGCACCTATCGCTTTGCCAATGCACCGCACGATGCACGACTTGCGGCGCTCGCCTTCGCGCTCGGCAGCTACCGCTTCGCCCGTTACCGCAAGGCTGACAGGCCCGACGTCCGTCTGGTGCCGCCTGACGGCGTCGACCCCGCCGAGATCAACCGCATGGCGGATGCCGCGATGCTGGCACGCGATCTCATCAATACGCCGTCCAACGACATGGGACCCGAAGAGCTCGCCGCAGCCGCGCAAGAGCTCGCAACTGAGTTCGGCGCAAGCTACGCATGCACGATCGGCCAGGATCTCCAAACGAACTTTCCGCTGATCCACGCCGTCGGCATGGCCTCGGATCGAGCGCCGCGGCTGATCGACATCGTCTGGGGCGATCCCGGCCATCCCAAGGTGACGCTGGTCGGCAAGGGCGTCTGTTTCGACACCGGCGGGCTCGATCTGAAACCGTCGAGTGGCATGCTGATCATGAAGAAAGACATGGGCGGCGCCGCCAACGTGCTGGCGCTGGCACGCATGGTGATGGATGCGAAGCTGAAGGTGCGCCTGCGCGTCCTGATTCCGGCGGTCGAGAATGCGGTTTCCGGGAATGCCTTCCGCCCGCTCGACATCTTCACCTCCCGCAAAGGGATCACCGTCGAGATCGGCAATACCGATGCGGAAGGCCGGCTGGTGCTCGCCGACGCGCTGGCGCTGGCCGACGAGGAGAAGCCCGAGCTGCTGATCGATCTGGGCACACTGACCGGCGCCGCCCGCGTCGCGCTGGGGCCGGATTTACCGCCCTTTTACACCAATGATGAGACGCTGGCCGCCGACGTCGCACGCTGCGCGGTGAAGGAGAACGATCCCTTGTGGCGCATGCCGCTGTGGCCACCTTACGATGCGTGGCTGGACTCCAAGACGGCCACCATCACCAATGCGCCGTCCGGCGGCTTTGCCGGCTCGATTACCTGCGCGCTGTTCCTGCAACGCTTCGTCGAGCAGGCCAAAAGCTGGCTGCATGTCGACATCTATGGCTGGACGCCGTCGGCCAAACCGGCACGGCCCGAGGGCGGCGAATGCCAGGCCGCCCGCGCCATCTACAAGCTGCTGAGCGAGCGCTATGCATGATCCGCGGTTGACACCGGCGCGCGGCGATCTCGCCGCAAAATATCTCGAAGGCAAGGTGCGAGCGGACCGCTTCGTCACCGGCGAGGAATTCGAGGTGGTCGCGCCGATCGCGCCGGTCCGCGAGCAGCCGTCATCTAACGCGATGCAAATGACGGAAGCGCTGCGCGGCGAGCGCGTCACGGTCTACGACCGCAACGGCGAAGGCTGGGCCTGGGGCCAGCTCGGCGGCGATGGCTATGTCGGCTGGCTGCCTGACGTCGTGCTGATGAAGCCGGCGGCCGCGCCAACGCACAAGGTCCGCGCGCTGCGGACGTTTATCTTCCCGGGTCCGTCGATCAAGCTGCCGCCGACCGACACGCTGGTGCTGGGATCGAAGCTCACGATCGCGCGCGAAGAGGGCATTTTCGCCGTCACGCGCGAGGGAACGTTCCTGCCGAAGACCCATCTCGCGATGCTCGACCATCGCGAGCCGGACTTCGTCGCGGTCGCCGAGCGCTTCGTCGGCACGCCCTATCTCTGGGGCGGCAAGAGCAGTGTTGGCATCGACTGTTCCGGACTCGTCCAGGTCTCACTGGCCGCCGCCGGCACCGGATGCCCCCGCGACAGCGACATGCAGCAGGCGGGCCTCGGCCGTGCGCTGGAGCCGCATGAGCGAAACAAGCTGCAACGCGGCGATCTGATCTTCTGGAAGGGACACGTCGCCATCGTTCGCGATAGCAGTACGATGGTTCACGCCAACGCGCATCACATGGCAACCGTGATCGAGCCGATCGAGCCGGCCATCGCACGGATCAGGGCGGCCGGCAGCGAAGTCGTCGCAATCAAGCGGCTCTGACCGGATTTACGTCGCGACCGATCCGTTACCCGCCGTCTCCAGCCGGAACGCTGCAGCGAACAGTGCGCGGGTGTAATCCGTCTGCGGGTTCTTGAACAGCTCCGCGGCCTGGCCTTCCTCGACCACCTTGCCGCCGCGCATCACAATGAGATGGCTTGCGAGCGAGGCGACGACGCGCAGATCGTGCGAGATAAACATGTAGGTGAGATCGCGTCTGCGCTGCAATTCACGCAGCAGGTCGACCATCTGCGCCTGAATGAGCATGTCGAGGGCGCTGGTCGGCTCGTCCAGCACGACGAAATCCGGTTCCAGCACCACCGCGCGCGCGATGCTGATGCGTTGGCGCTGGCCGCCGGAGAATTCATGCGGATAGCGGAAGCGGGTGTCCGGCTTCAGCCCGACGTCCTCGAGCGCCTTGACGACGCGTCCCTCGCGCTCCTCGCGCGACAGCTTTGGCTGATGCACGGTGAGGCCCTCTGCGATGATGTCGTCGACGGACATGCGCGGGCTCAGCGAGCCGAACGGATCCTGGAACACGATCTGCATGTCGCGCCGGAAGGGGCGCATCTCCTTGAAACGCAGGCCCTGGATGTCCTTTCCAAGAAAAACGATGCGTCCGTTCGACGAGATCAGCCGCATCAGCGCCAGCCCGAGCGTGGTCTTGCCGGAGCCGGATTCGCCGACCACGCCGAGCGTCTCGCCTTTGCGCACAGCAACGCTGACACCGTCGACGGCCTTGATGTGACCGACGGTCTTGCGCATCAGGCCGCGCTTGATCGGAAACCACACCTTGAGATCGTCGGCCGACATCACCACCGGCGCATCCGGCTGCGGCGGCGCCGGGTCAGGCTTCGGCTCGGCCGCAAGCAGATCGCGCGTATAGGGATGTTTCGGAGTCTGGAAGACCTGCTCGACCGGTCCCTGCTCGACGATCACGCCGCCCTTCATGACGCAGACGGTGTCGGCGATACGGCGCACGATGCCGAGATCGTGGGTGATGAAGAGCAGGCTCATGCCGAGCCGGGCGCGGATTTCGGCGAGCAGCGTCAGGATCTGCGCCTGCACGGTGACGTCGAGCGCCGTGGTCGGCTCGTCCGCGATCAGCAGGTCCGGCTCGTTGGCGAGTGCCATCGCAATCATCACGCGCTGGCGCTGACCGCCGGAGAGCTGGTGCGGATAGCTCTTCAGCCGCGTCTCCGGCTCGGGAATGCCGACCTGCGTCAAGAGCTCGAGCGTCCGCGTGCGCGCCTGCGCGTTGCTGGTCGGATTGTGCAACTGGATGATCTCGCCGATCTGCGCCTCGATCGTGTGCAGCGGATTGAGCGAGGTCATCGGCTCCTGGAAGATGATGGAGATGTCGCTGCCGCGGATCTCCCGCATCTCTCGTTCCGTCTGGTCGATCAGCTCCTGCCCCTTGAAGCGGATGCTGCCAGAGGGATGCGAAGCGCTGGGATAGGGCAGCAACTTGAGGATCGAGAGCGCGCTGACCGACTTGCCGGAACCGGATTCGCCGACTAGCGCCAGGCATTCTCCGCGCTTGATCTGAAAGGAGACTTTGTCAACCGCAAGCGTCGTGGCGCCGCCTTGATGGAACGCCACGGAGAGATCGCGAACGGCAAGCAGGGGCTGGTTGATCGCGTCCATCACGCCCTCACTTGAACGTTTTGCGCGGATCGAAGGCGTCGCGCACGGCTTCGCCGATGAAGATCAAGAGCGACAGCATGATCGCGACCGAGAAGAAGCCGGTAAAACCGAGCCACGGCGCCTGCACGTTGGATTTTCCCTGCGAGAGCAGCTCGCCGAGCGACGGCGAGCCCGGTGGCAGGCCAAAGCCGAGGAAGTCCAGCGCTGTCAGCGTCATGACCGAGCTTGAGACGATGAATGGCAAGAACGTCATGGTCGCGACCATCGCGTTCGGCAACAGGTGCCGGAACATGATGACCTTGTTCGACACACCCAGTGCGCGCGCCGCCTGGATGTACTCGAAATTGCGCCCGCGCAGGAATTCCGCGCGCACGAGGCCGACCAGCGACACCCATGAGAACAGCAGCAATATCCCGAGTAGCACGAAGAAGCCGGGCACCAGCACCGATGACAGGATCAGCAGCAGATAGAGCGAGGGGATCGCGGTCCATATCTCGATGAAGCGCTGGAAGGTGAGATCGATCCAGCCGCCGAAATAGCCCTGGATGCCGCCGGCGGCGACGCCGACGATCGAGGAGACGATGGTGAGGCAGAGGCCGAACAGCACCGAGATGCGGAAACCATAGATCAGCCGCGCCACCACGTCACGGCCCTGATCGTCGGTGCCGAGCCAGTTATATTCGAGGTCGCGGCAGCTCTTCAGGCCCTTCTTCTCGACCACCGGCTTGCATTGCGCTTCCGTCAGCATCCAGGTCGGCGGCGACGGCGCCGGTGTCGGCAGATCGAGATTGTGAGTGTCGTAGGAGTAGCGGATCAGCGGCCAGACGATGCTGCCGCCCTTGTCCTTGATCAGCTTCTGCAGATAGGGATCGCGATAGTCCGCCGCGGTTTCGAAGTCACCGCCGAAGGTCGTCTCAGAATAGGTGACGAAGGCCGGCCAGTAGAGATGGCCGTCATATTTGATGAGGAACGGCCGGTCGTTGGCGATCAATTCGGCGAACAGCGACACCACGAACAGGACCATGAAGATCCAGAACGACCAGTAGCCGCGCCGGTTCGCCCTGAAATTCTCCCAGCGCCGCCTGTTCAGCGGTGACGGCGCAAACGGCTTGCGCGTGGCGGGCACGACTTCACCGAGCGGCGACGTCGTTGTGGTCTCGATCGGAGTGGGGGCGGTCAGCGTCATCAGACCTCCCTCGCCTCGAAGTCGATCCGCGGATCGATCCACATATAGGTCAGATCAGAGATCAGGTTGACCACGAGGCCGACCAGCGAAAAGATATAGAGCGTGCCGAACACAACGGGATAGTCGCGGTTGAGCACGCTCTCGAAACTGAGCAGGCCGAGCCCGTCGAGCGAGAAAATCGTCTCGATCAGAAGCGATCCGGAGAAGAAGGCGTGGATGAAGGCACCCGGGAAGCCCGCGATCACGATCAGCATCGCGTTGCGGAAGATGTGGCCGTAAAGCACCTGGCCTTCGCTGCAGCCCTTGGCCCGCGCGGTCATGACATATTGCTTGCGGATCTCGTCCAGAAACGAATTCTTGGTCAGCAGCGTCATCGTGGCGAAAGCGCTGAGGCCCATCGAGAGCAGCGGTAGTGTCAGGTGCCAGAAATAATCGATGATCTTCCAGTACCAGGGAAATTGCGACCAGCCGTCCGAGGTCAGGCCGCGCAGCGGGAATAGGTTGAAGAATGAACCGCCGGCGAACAGGATGATCAAGAGGATGGCAAACAGGAAGCCGGGGATCGCGAACCCGATGATGATGATCGCCGAGGTCCAGGTGTCGAAACGCGTGCCGTCCTTGACCGCCTTGCGGATGCCGAGCGGAATCGAGATCAGATAGGTGATCAGCGTCAGCCAGATGCCGAGCGAGATCGAGACCGGCAGCTTCTCCTTGATCAATTGGATCACGCTGACGTCGCGGAAATAGCTCTTGCCGAAATCGAAGCGGGCAAAATTCCACACCATCAGCGCGAAGCGTTCCGGCGCCGGCTTGTCGAAGCCGAATTGCACTTCGAGCTTCTTGATGAAATCGGGATCGAGCCCCTGCGCGCCACGATATTTCGAGCTGATGGCATCGCCTCCGGCACCCAGCTGCCCGGGCGCGCGTTGCGCAAAGTCGCCGCCGCCCGAGATGCGCGAACTGCCGCCGGTGTCGGCGCCCGACAACTGCGCGATCACGCGCTCGACAGGGCCTCCCGGCGCGAACTGCACGACGACAAAGGAGACGAAGAGGATCCCGAGCAGCGTCGGGATCATCAGGAGGATGCGGCGGGCGAGATAGGCACTCATGGCTATTTCGCCTGCTCGAGCTTGGCCGCCTTGGCGCGGTCGTACCACCAGTTCTCCGGCGCACCGACGCCCTGCGCATATTTCGGCGGCTTATCGGGATGACTGAACTGGTCCCAATAGGCCACGCGATGGAAGTTGGCGTACCACTGCGGCACCCAATAGCGCCCCGCCCGGAACACGCGGTCAAAGGCCCGGCAGGCTGTAGTCAGCTCCGCCCTGGTCTGCGCAGCAATGATCTTCTCGATGAGCGCGTCGATTGTCGGATCGGAGATGCCGGCGAGATTGTACGAGCCCTTGGTCTTGGCCGCCTGGGAGGAGAAGAACGCCCGCATGGCATCGCCGGGCGTCGCCGACATCGAGAACCGTTCGATCGTCATGTCGAAATCGAAATCCTCGAGCCTTGCGCGATACTGCACGGCGTCGACCAGCCGGAATGTGGCGTCGATACCGAGCGTCGCGAGATTCTTCAGATAAGGCCCATGATGCGGCTGGATCGACTGCTCGTCGTTCAGGAACTCGATCGTGAAAGGCTCACCATTGGGCAGCACCCGTTTGCGGTCCTTGACGACGTAGCCGGCTTCGTTGAGCAACTCGCTTGCCTTGCGCAGCAGGCTGCGGTCTTGCCCCGATCCGTCCGACACTGGCGGTACGAAAGGCTTGCCAAACACTTCATCAGGCACCTTGCCACGGAAGGGCTCGAGCAGCGCGAGCTCCTCGGGAGAAGGCGGGCCGGACACCATCATGTCCGAATTCTGGAACGGCGAGTACGTGCGCGCATAAGCGCCGTACATAATCGACTTGTTGGTCCACTCGAAGTCGAAGGCGTAGATCAGCGCTTCCCGGACACGCGGATCCCTGAACTTGTCGCGGCGAATATTGATGAACCAGCCCTGCGCACCCGACGGGGTCTCGTCCGGCAACTGCTCTTGCTTAACACGGCCGTCCTTCACCGCGGGGAAATCATAACGCGTGGCCCAGATGCGCGACGTGAGCTCCTCGCGGAACAGATAATTCTTGCCGGTGAAGCCTTCGAAAGCGACGTCGCGGTCGCGGTAGAATTCGTAGCGCACCGTATCGAAATTGTAGCTGCCGCGGCAGACCGGCAGGTCGGCGCCCCACCAGTCCTTGACGCGCTCGTATTCGATGTAGCGATTGACCTCGAACTTGCCGACCTTGTACGGGCCAGAGCCCAGCGGCGTATCGAGCGTCGATTCATCGAAAGCGCGCGCGGCGTAATAGGCCTTTGAGAAGATCGGAAGGCTCGCGACATAGAGCGGTACGTCGCGCGCGCGGTTCGGCGCGAAGGTGACGACCAAGGTGGCGTCGTCGATCGCTTCGGCCTTCACGAAATCGCGGAGCTGGACGACGATCAGCGGATGGCCCTTCTCCTTCAGCGCGGCGAGCGAGAACGCGACGTCATGCGCGGTGAGCCTGGAGCCGTCGTGGAAGCGGGCCTCGGGGCGCATCGTGAAGGTGTAGGTCAGCTTGTCCGGCGAGATCCGCACCGATTTCGCCGCAAGCCCGTACATCGCGTCGGGCTCGTCGTTGGCGCGCGCCATCAGCGGCGCGAAGGTCATGTCCATGCCTTGCGCGCCCTCGCCCTTCAGGATGTAGGCGTTGAGCGAAGAGAACGTGAAATAGGACTGGTTGTAGGCCCGCACCGAGGGGATCAGCGAGAACGCGCCGGCTTTCGGCGCGTCGACATTGACGTAATCGAAATGGTGAAAGTCGACCGGGTATTTGAGATCGCCGAAGGCCGATATGCCGTGGGCTTCGGTCGCCGCTTCCGACGCGCGCGCACCGCGCAACAGCGGCACGCTCAAGACGCCTGCACCCAAGGCCAAGACATGCCGGCGTGAAAGCTGCGCCATGCGCAATTGCTTCCTCAAGAGCGTTTTCCGATGCGCGCCGCCTTTTCGGCGTCATACCACCACAGCGTCGGCAGGCCGGACCGGCCGTATTTCGGCAGCGGTTCGGCATGGCTGAAGCGGTCCCAGCGGGCGTAGCGAGAGAACCCATAGGTGAACTGCGGCACGAGGTAGAAATTCCATAGCAGCACGCGATCGAGCGCGTGGGTCGCGGCGACCAACTCGCCCCGGTCCTTGGCGTAGATCACCTTCTCGATCAGCGCGTCGACCGCGGGGTTCTTGATGCCGATGGTGTTGCGCGCGCCCGGCATGCCGGCGGCCTGCGAGCCCCAGAACTCGCGCTGCTCGTTGCCGGGCGAGAGCGACTCGCCCCACTGATCGATGATCATGTCGAAGTCGAAGCTGCGCAGCCGGTTCTGGTACTGCGCGTCGTCGACGACACGGATCGAGGTGGCGACGCCGATGCGCTCCAGCGACGGCTTGTAGAACAGCGCGATGCGCTCCGACGAAGGATCCTGCACCAGGATCTCGACCGTGAGCGGCTTGCCGGAGGCATCGACCAGCTTGTGATCGCGCACCTCGAAGCCGGCCTCTTTCAGGAGCTTTGCGGCCTCGCGCAAATTGGCGCGCACGGCTTCCGGATTGCCACCGACCGGATTCTGGTAGGCCGTGGTGAAGACTTCCGGCGGCACCTTGTCCTTCACGGCTTGAAGGATCTCCAGCTCCTGCCCCTGCGGCAGGCCGGAGGAGGCAAGTTCAGTCCCTTCAAAATAGCTGCCTATCCGCTTGTACTGGCCGTAGAAGAGCTGCTTGTTCATCTCCTCGAAGTCGAAGGCGTAGTTGAAGGCCCGGCGCAGCCGCGCGTCCTTGAATTGATCGCGGCGGATGTTGAAGACAAAGGCCTGCATCCTGCCGGAATCGTTGATCGGGAACTCTTCCTTGAGCACCCGTTTCTCGGCCACCGCCGGGAAGTCGTAGGCCGTGGCCCACTGCTTGGCGGAATTTTCCGCGATCCAGTCGGCCTGGTCGGCCTTGAAGGCTTCCAGCGCGACCTGGTTGTCGCGGAAAAACTCGAAGCGCAGCTCGTCGAAATTGTTGGTGCCGATCTGGCTCGGGACATTCGCGCCCCAATAATCCTTCACCCGCTCAAGCTTGATCGAGCGCCCTGCCACGAATTCCTTGATCTTGTACGGGCCGGAGCCGAGCGGCGGCTCCAGCGTGGTCGCGCCGACATCGCGCTTGCGGCCCTGCGCATCGGTGCCTTCCCACCAATGCTTCGGCAGCACCGTGAGCTCGCCCACGATGGTCGGCAATTCGCGATTGCCGGGCGCGTCGAAGGTGAACTTGACGTCGCGCTCGCCCGCCTTCTCGGCCTTCGTGACGTGACGATAATAAGAGGCGTACATCGGGCTTTGCTGCTTGAACGTTTCCAGCGAGAAGATGACGTCCTCGGGGGTTACCGGCTTGCCGTCGTGCCAGCGGGCTTCCTTGCGCAGGCGATAGGTCACCCAGGAGAAATCGGCCGGATGCTGGGCGGATTCGGCAAGCTCACCGTACTCGGTCGCCACCTCGTCCTGCGCCCGGGTCATCAGCGTTTCGTAGATCATGGCCGCCGCCGGCGCGATATTGCCTTTGATACCGGAGACCGTGATGTTGAAATTGTCGAACGTGCCGATCGAGATCAGGCGCGCGACGCCGCCCTTGGGCGCATCCGGATTGACGTAATCGAAGCGCTTGAAGTCGGCGGGATATTTAATGTCGCCGAACAGGGACAAAGCGTGGCGCCAGGGAAGCTCACCTGCGGATTGCGCCTCTGCGGCGCTGACGACGGGAGTGCCCGCTGCGGAACCAAGGGCGGGGAGCGCAGCAACGGCCGCACCAGTGAGCAGGAGATCGCGTCGGGTAATGGTCAAATCAACATCCTGATCTTGAAGGAGGTTACCCCTTTAAGGGCTCAATATAGGCGAGGTTTCGACCGAATATGTTGCTTTTTCCTCATGTTGGAAGGCCAGACGGCCCGTCAGATGCGGCCAAACGCCCCGATAACGACGCCGCGAGCCCCGGATATGGAAACGGCCAGGCTTTGAGGCCTGGCCGCACATCTGAGATCGAGACCGAAGAGCCTTATTTCGCGGCGGTGGGCAGCGGCTTCGGGCTGTCGGAGAGGCTGTTCAGATAGGCGATGACGTCGGCGCGCTCGCTATCCTTCGGGATGCCGGCAAAGCCCATCGCGGTGCCGGGAATGAAACCCTTCGGATTGGCAATGAACTTGTTGAGGTCGTCGATGGTCCAGGTGCCGCCCTTGGCCTTCATCGCAGCCGAGAAGTTGAAGCCGTTGCGGCCTTCGCCGCGGTGGTCGTCAACGATCCCAAAGAGGTTGGGGCCAACGCGATTCGGGCCGCCCTTTTCAAAGGTGTGGCAGGCGCCGCACTTCTTGGCGGCGGACGCGCCCTTCTCGACGGAAGCGGTCTGGAGCAGCTTTTCGATCGGCTCGGACGGGGCCGCGGCGGCCGCGCCACCTTCCTTGTCGCCGGCCACTTCCTTCACGGCGATCTCGAAGCCCGGCTTTTCCGGCATCTTGGGCGAGAATAGCGCCTGAGCGGTGAAGCTCGTCACCAGCAGAATGAGACAGGTGCCGAGCACGGCACCGAGAATCTTGTTGAGTTCGAAAGAGTCCATTTCCGGCCAGGCCCCACACCGCAAGAAGAACTAGCGGCCAGGCGGCCGCCAGGACGAGCCTCGGGGGAATCAAACGTTCCTTATTGTTTCCCCGAGTTTTGCCATTGAGATATCGGTTTGCCCGGGGTCTGGCAACCCGTATAAGCGACCCGGCTTTCGGCCCATCCCCATTCCATTTCTCGACGCGGAAAACGCCCCGTTTCCAGGCCCTTGAACAGATGACCGATCCCCGCATTCTGGTGCTGATCCCGGCCCGCATGGCCGCCACCCGCCTGCCCGGCAAGCCGCTTGCCGATATCGCTGGCCTGCCGATGATCGTGCACGTGATGCGGCGTGCCGAGGCCGCCGGCATCGGCCGGGTTGCTGTGGCCACCGATACGGCAGAGATCGCCGCGGTCGTGACCGCCCATGGCGGCGAGGCGGTGATGACCCGCGCGGAGCACCCCTCAGGCTCCGACCGCATCCACGAGGCCATGCAGAGGCTCGATCCGAGCGGACAGGCCGAGATCGTGGTCAATCTCCAGGGCGACTTTCCGACGATCACGACCGACAATATCCGCGACGTGCTGCCGCCGCTGGAAGACCCGGCCGTGGACATCGCCACGCTGGCCTCGCAGATCCACACCGAGGAAGAGGACCTCGCCCCCAGCGTCGTGAAGGCGATCGGAACCTCGCTCGGCGGCCGGCGTATGCGCGCACTTTATTTCACACGCGCCACCGCGCCGACCGGGGGCGGACCGCGCTATCACCATATCGGCCTCTATGCCTATCGCCGCGCCGCGCTGGAGCGCTACGTTTCGCTGCCGCCCTCGCCACTGGAGCTGCAGGAGAAACTCGAGCAGCTCCGGGCCCTGGAGGCCGGGATGCGCATCGACTTCACCATCGTCGACACCGTGCCCCGCGGGGTCGACACGCCGGCGGACCTCGAGACCGCCCGCGGCATCCTTTCCAAATCCTGAGCCGCTGCTACAAGGCCCCTCATGAGCAAGATGAAGATCGCATTCCAAGGCGAACCTGGCGCCAATTCCCACATCGCCATTGTCGAGGCCTTTCCCGACGCCGAGCCGTTGCCCTGCGCCACCTTCGAGGACGCGCTGTCGGCGATCTCCTCGGGCGAGGCCGATCTCGGCATGATCCCGATCGAGAATTCGGTCGCGGGCCGCGTCGCCGACATTCATCATCTTTTGCCGGCCTCTGGCCTCTTCATCATCGGCGAGTGGTTTTTGCCGGTCCGTCATCAACTGATGGCGGTGAAGGGCACCAAGCTCGAAGACATCAAGAGCGTCGAGAGCCACGTGCATGCGCTCGGCCAGTGCCGGCGCATCATCCGCAAGCTCGGCATCAAGGGCATCGTGCACGCGGACACCGCCGGCAGCGCCCGCGACATTTCCGAGCGCAAGGACAAGACCGTCGCCGCGATCGCATCGCGCCTGGCTGCGCAGATCTACGGCCTCGACATCCTCGCCGAAGACATCGAGGACGAGGCCCATAACACCACGCGCTTCGTCGTGCTGGCGCGAGAGCCGAAATGGGCCGCGCAAGGCTCAGGCCCGCTAGTCACCACTTTTGTTTTCCGGGTGCGCAACCTCCCCGCCGCGCTCTACAAGGCGCTCGGCGGCTTTGCCACCAACGGCGTCAACATGACCAAGCTCGAGAGCTACATGGTCGACGGCAATTTCTTCGCCACGCAGTTTTACGCCGATGTCGACGGCCATCCCGACGACAAGGGTCTCGCGTTTGCGATCGAGGAGCTGAAATTCTTCTCGCGTGAATTCCGCATCGTCGGCGTGTATCCGGGCCACCCGTTCCGCGCGACGATGGAATGATCGCATGTCCCGAACGCGCGAAGCGCGAGCCGGGATCTAGGCTGCCTGCTTTGCCAGCCCAAACGCTTCCGCCAACAGCGAGTACGATTTCTTGCGTGCTTCGTGGTCATACACGGCCGTGATCACCATCAACTCGTCCGGCTTGCTTGCATCTATCAACGGCTGCAGCTTCTTCTGCACCGTCGCAGGGCTACCGACGAACAGGCGCGACCGATTGCGCGCGATCGAGACGCGCTCGGAATCAGAGTAAGGATAGGCCAGCGCCTCGTCGACGCTCGGCAGCGGCAAATACTGGCCGCGGTCGCGGCGCAAGCGGTTGAGATCGAAAGAGGTCGCGAGCTTTTCAGCCCCCTCATCGGTATCCGCCGCGATGACAGCGACGGCAAGGATAGCTTGCGGGCTTGCGCTCCACGCGGACGGCTGGAAGCGATTACGGTAATGCACCATCGCGTCGATCGCGTCGTGGGACGCGAAATGATGGGCGAAAGCGAAGCCCATGCCGACTTGCGCGGCGAGCTCCGAGGAATAGTCGCTGGAGCCGAGCAGCCAGATCGGCGGCAGCTTGGTGTCGTCGGGCATCGCGACGACGTTATGGTAGGGGTGCCCTGCGGGGAATTCGCGGGTCTCCCACAGGATGAGTTCGTGCAGCCGCTCCAGAAAGTCGTCACCCTCGCGGCGATCGAGCCGGCTGCGCAGCGCATACGCCGTCGCGCCATCGGTGCCGGGTGCACGGCCGAGGCCGAGATCGATGCGGCCGGGAAACAGCGCCTCCAGCATCTTGAAGCGCTCAGCCACCACCAGCGGGGCGTGGTTAGGCAGCATCACACCGCCTGAGCCGACGCGGATGTGCTTCGTCACCGCAGCGATCTGCCCGATCATCACGTCGGGCGCCGGGCTCGCCACCGAGGCGAGGTTGTGATGCTCTGCGAGCCAGTAGCGGACATAGCCGAGCCCATCGACATGGCGCGCCAGATCGATGCTGTTGCGCAGCGCCGCGGCCGGCTTTGTGCCTGTGGTGACGACGGAGAGGTCAAGGACTGAGAGGGGGATCATGGCGCGTTAACGTAGTGAAGAGCGGCGCCGCGGCAATGGGCCGGCAGCGCAGGTCTGGCGTGTGCAGGCGCAGACGCCGCGCGGACGGTATGAGCATGGCGTTGGGACGGGCACAGGTCACGCAACGCAAAACTTATTCTGCCCACTCAACATAAATCCACTTCATCAACCACTGAACTAGAATTATACACCTGATATTACTTGAAAATATATCTCTTCAGGCCATTTCCCACTTTTCTCATCTGCATCGCAATATTCGACACAATTATACAAAAAGTGGGCCATTTCCCATCTCCGATGGGCTGTCGAGAAACCCGCCTTTGCCCTATCTTAGCCTCTCCCAAGCTAGACCCGACCGCCGCCGCCAGACCGCTGGCGAGCCCCAGGAGTGAGTGGTGCCATGACCGATTTGACGATTCCTGCCCACACTGACGGGCAAGACGGGCACCTCGCCACAAAGCGGCCTGCGATCTCCTTCGAGTTCTTCCCGCCCAAGACGGAAGATATGGAGCGGAATCTCTGGGAGACCATCAACCGGCTGGCCCCGCTCGACCCGAAATTCGTCTCCGTGACTTACGGCGCCGGCGGCTCGACCCGCGAACGCACTCACTCGACCATCTCCCGCATCCTGAAGGAAACCGCGCTATTGCCGGCCGCGCACCTGACCTGCGTCGGCGCCTCGCGCGGCGAAATCGACGAGATCGTCGACCGCTACCATGAGGTCGGCGTCCGCCACATCGTCGGCCTGCGCGGCGATCCGGCCGGCGGCATCGGCACTGCCTATTCCGCTCATCCCGACGGCTACCAGAGCTCGGACGCGCTCGTCGCCGGGATCAAGAAGCGGCACAGCGATATCGAGGTCTCGGTCTCTGCATACCCCGAGAAGCATCCCGAAGCGCGCGACTTCGATGCCGACATCGACACGCTCGAGGCAAAAGTCGACGCCGGCGCGACGCGCGCGATCACCCAGGTCTTTTTCGATAACGACCTCTATTTCCGTTATCTCGACCGCGTCCGCGCCCGCGGCATCAACATCCCGATCGTGCCGGGCATCATGCCCATGCACAATTTCAAGCAGGCCCGCAATTTCGTCACCCGCGCCGGCACCACAGTGCCGGACTGGTTCGCCGCGAAATTCGAAGGCCTCGACGACGACGCCGAGACCCGCAAGCTGGTGGCCGCAACCGTCGCCGCCGGCCAGGTGCAGAAGCTCGCCAAGAACGGCGTCGACACCTTCCATTTCTACACCATGAACCGCGCCGATCTCGTGTTCGCGATCAGCCATTTGCTCGGCATTCGCGCCAAGAGCGCGCAGAAGGCGGCCTAAGACACCATGACCGTATCGACCTCGCCCAAGCGAACCGCCCTGATCAATGCCGCGCGCGAGCGCATCCTCGTGCTCGATGGCGCCATGGGCACGATGATCCAGAACCTCCAGTTCGACGAGGCCGCCTTCCGCGGCGAGCGCTTCAAGAATTTCCATCGCGACCTGCGCGGCAACAACGATCTCTTGATCCTGACCCAGCCGCAGGCGATCGAGGACATTCACGCCGCATACCTGCGCGCCGGCGCCGACATCGTCGCGACCAACACTTTCTCCACGACTTCGATCGCACAGGCCGATTACGACCTCACCGACATCGTCTACGAGATGGCGCGCGAAGGCGCCCGCCTCGCCGGCAACGCCGCAAGGCGCGTCGCCGCCGAGGACGGCAAGCCGCGCTTCGTCGCGGGTGCCATTGGCCCGACCAACCGCACTGCCTCGATCTCGCCTGACGTCTCCAATCCCGGCTACCGCGCGGTCACCTTCGACGATCTGCGAAAGGCCTATGGCGAACAGATCAACGGCATGCTCGACGGCGGCGTCGATCTGCTGCTGGTCGAGACCATCTTCGACACGCTGAACGCCAAGGCGGCGCTCTACGCGATCGCCGAAATCACCGAAGCGCGCGGCATCGACGTGCCTGTGATGGTGTCCGGCACGATCACCGACAAATCCGGCCGCCTGCTCTCGGGCCAGATGCCGGAGGCGTTCTGGAATTCGGTGCGGCATGCAAAGCCCATCACCATCGGCTTCAACTGCGCGCTCGGTGCCGAGGATCTGCGCGCGCATATCGCCGATATCGGCCGCGTCGCCGATGCGTTGGTCTGCGCTTATCCGAACGCCGGCCTGCCGAACGAATTCGGCCAGTATGACGAGACGCCGGAATACATGGCGCGCCTGGTCGGCGAGTTCGCGCGTGATGGCTTGGTCAACATCGTCGGCGGCTGCTGCGGCACGACGCCCGACCATATCGCGGCGATCGCAGCCGCCGTCGCCCCGCACAAGCCGCGCGTCGTGCCGGAGATCGAACCGCGCCTGCGGCTCTCCGGCCTCGAGCCGTTTATCCTGACCGATGCCATTCCGTTCGTGAACGTCGGCGAGCGCACCAACGTCACCGGATCGGCGCGCTTCCGCAAGCTGATCACCAATGGCGACTACACCGCCGCGCTCCAGGTCGCGCGCGACCAGGTCGAGAACGGCGCGCAGATCGTCGACGTCAACATGGACGAAGGTCTTCTGGATTCGGAAGCCGCGATGGTGACCTTCCTCAATCTCGTCGCCGCCGAGCCCGACATCGCCCGCGTGCCCGTGATGGTCGATTCGTCGAAATTCTCGGTGATCGAGGCCGGCCTGAAATGCGTACAGGGTAAGCCGGTCGTCAATTCGATCTCGATGAAGGAAGGCGAAGAAAAATTCATCCACGAAGCCAACATCGCCCGCCGTCACGGCGCGGCCGTGGTGGTGATGGCGTTCGACGAGGTCGGCCAAGCCGACACGTTCAAGCGCAAGACCGAGATCTGCAAGCGCGCCTACGACATCCTGGTCGAGCGCGTCGGCTTTCCGCCTGAAGACCTCATCTTCGATCCCAACGTTTTCGCAATCGCGACCGGCATCGAAGAGCATAACAATTACGGCGTGGACTTTATCGAAGCGACGCGCTGGATCCGCAAGAACCTGCCGGGCGCACACATCTCCGGCGGCGTTTCGAACCTGTCGTTCTCGTTCCGCGGCAACGAGCCGGTGCGCGAGGCCATGCACTCGGTGTTCCTGTATCACGCCATCAAGGCCGGCATGGACATGGGCATCGTCAATGCCGGGCAGATGATCGTCTATGACGACATCGATGCCGAACTGCGCCAGGTCTGCGAAGACGTCATCCTCAACCGCGATCCTGGAGCGTCCGAGCGCCTGCTGGCGCTCGCCGAGAAATTCCGCGGCAACAAGACCCAGACCAAGGAAGCCGATCTCGCCTGGCGCGAATGGCCAGTCGAGAAGCGGCTGTCGCATTCTCTGGTGCACGGCATCACCGAGTTCATCGAAACTGACACCGAGGAAGCCCGCAAGGCGTCGTCGCGTCCCCTCGACGTGATCGAGGGCCCGCTGATGGCCGGCATGAACGTGGTCGGCGATCTCTTCGGCGACGGCAAGATGTTCCTGCCGCAGGTCGTCAAATCCGCCCGCGTCATGAAGCAGGCGGTGGCCTGGCTGATGCCGTTCATGGAGGAAGAGAAGGCGCGCAACGCCGCGAACGGCATCGAGACTGGCAAGAGCTCGTCCGCCGGAAAGATCATCCTCGCGACCGTGAAGGGCGACGTCCACGACATCGGCAAGAACATCGTCGGCATCGTGCTCCAGTGCAACAATTACGAGGTCATCGACCTCGGCGTCATGGTGCCGGCGGCCAAGATCGTCGAGATCGTGAAGGCGGAGAAGGCCGACATCGTCGGCCTGTCCGGCCTGATCACGCCCTCGCTCGACGAGATGGCGTTCTTCGCCGGCGAACTGCAGCGCGAAGGGTTGAAGCTGCCGCTGCTGATCGGCGGCGCGACCACGAGCCGCGTGCATACGGCGGTGAAGATCGACCCGAGCTATCGGGCCGGTCCGGTCGTGCATGTCAACGACGCCAGCCGCGCCGTCGGCGTCGCCTCCTCACTGCTGAGCCCTGAGAAGCGCGAGGCTTATGCGGCCGAGGTTCGCGCCGAATACGCAAAAATCTCGGACGCGCATATGCGCGCGCAGGCCGACAAGAAGCGGCTGAAGCTGGAGGCGGCACGCAAGAACCGCGTGCCGGTCGATTTCGCGGCGAACAAGCCGGTGAAGCCGACCTTCCTCGGCATCAAGAGCTTCGACGAATACGACCTCGCCGAGCTCGTGCCCTATATCGACTGGACACCGTTCTTCCAGACCTGGGAACTCGCCGGCCGCTTCCCTGCGATCCTCGACGACGCCAAGGTCGGCGAGGTCGCCCGCTCGCTCTACGATGACGCGCGCAAGATGCTCGACACCATCGTCAAGGAAAAATGGTTCCGGGCGCGCGCCACCGTCGGCTTCTGGCCGGCGAATGCAGAAGGTGACGACATCGTGCTCTATGCCGACGAGAGCCGGACCAAGAGCATCGCGACGCTGCACACGCTGCGCCAGCAGCTCGAGAAGCGCGAGGGCCGTTTCAACGCGGCGCTCGCCGACTTCGTCGCGCCCGCCGGCGTGCCCGACTATGTCGGCGGCTTCGTCGTCACCGCCGGGATCGGCGAGGATGCGGTCGCCGATCGCTTCAAGATGGCCAATGACGATTACTCCTCGATCCTGTGCAAGGCGCTGGCCGACCGGCTGGCCGAAGCCTTTGCGGAGCGCATGCATGCCCGCGTGCGTCGCGAGTTCTGGGCCTACGCGCCGGACGAGGCGCTCTCGAACGACGAGATGATCCTGGAAAAATACCAGGGCATCCGTCCCGCGCCGGGCTATCCCGCGCAGCCCGATCACACCGAAAAGGCGACGCTGTTCGAGCTGCTCGATGCGGAAGCCTCCGCCGGCGTGCAGCTGACCGAGAGCTTTGCGATGTGGCCGGGCAGTAGCGTGTCCGGGCTCTATTTCGCGAGCCCCGAGAGCTACTATTTCGGCGTCGGCAAGATCGAGCGCGATCAGGTCGAGGACTACGCCGCGCGCAAGGGCATGACGGTGGCCGAGACCGAGCGCTGGCTCGCTCCTGTGCTCAACTACATCCCGTCGCGGGAGGATGCCGGCAAGGCCTTCGCGGCAACGCCCGCCAACGACGAGACGTCGAAGGACCTCGCCTCGCATCCACCCGGCTGCAATTGCGCGGTGCATCTGGTCTGGCAGAGGAAGCGCGCGGGGGCGGGGTAGCTTCCGCTCTCCCGCCGCCGTTCCAGTCCCGTCATCCTGAGGCGCGAACCATGCGACGCGACGCGTCGCGTGGGGAGCCTCGAAGGATGAACGGCCGATCTAGCAGTCGGGCCGTCGCCCTTCGAGGGCCGCTGAAGAAGCGGCCACCTCAGGGTGACGGTGATGGAGCTTTCCTCAACGCAACGAACTCAAATCGCAAAAACAACCCCATGCACAGTAGAGATGGGATTGAAAGGCTTGAAGCCTTTTCGGTCTTACCGAAAATCACTTGCTCCGTCGGGCAAAACAGCTGTATCAATGCATGATCGGGTGTCGCGTCCGGCAGACACTCTCCGCCAAGTCCGCCGCGCACAACTGCTTCACCACGTCATTGCGAGCGCAATGGCGTGTGGCGAGAATTGCGACGCCTCACCCCTTCGGCAGCGCCAGCGGCTGCATGATCTCCTTGAACGGCGCCAGCGCCGTGAACGCAACGCGCGCTCGCCGCGACCAATGGCAGTCGCCGTCGGAGAGCAGGAATCAGATGCTGGATGCCCAGGGATTGATGTGGACGCAGATTGCCGCCGGCATCTCGGCGCTGCTGTTTGGATTGATGTTGTTCAATCTGGTCCGCATGCGGGGCCGGATGCAGGCCGCGCGGAGCTGGGAGAAGGTCGAGGGCATCATCACGGTCTCCAGGGTCGACCAACCGGCGACGCACGTCTCGGACGATCAGAACGACGCCAAGCCTGTCGTCCGCTATCGCTATCATGCTGGCGGCGAGGAGCTTGAAAGCGACAAGGTCTTTGTCGGCGGCATCGCCATGACGACAAGGGTGCTCGCCGCCAAACTGGCCGGACGATATCCGGTCGGCGCCCATGTCGACGTCTATGTCGATCCGGCGTGCCCGGCCGAAGCGCTGCTGGAACCCGCCGAAGCGCAGAACGTCGCGGCGCTCGTGGCATTCACGATCGTGTTCGGTTTCATTGCCGCCACCCTGACCGCTCATTCGCTCGCGGGGCACGTGCTTTACGCCGACAAGGGCGTTCCGCTGTTCGTGTTCGCGCTGCCGATCATCGTGCTCGTGGCCGGCGTGTTCTGCATCGCCGAGTATGTCAGCACGCGCCGGCTGGCGAGCGCCAGCCTGCGCTGGCCGACCGCGGCCGGCAGGGTTACCCGTTGCGCCGTGATCGAGGAGATCATCGAGGACAAGGGCAGCGACGACGACAAGTCACGGACCAGCAAGTTCCAGCACCGTTATCAGGTCGACCTCCGCTACGCCTACAAGGTCGGCAAGCGCGACTTCACCGGCACCGAAGTCAATTGGGGCGGCACCATGATCTCCGGGCTGCGCGAGGTCGCGGAAGAGGCCGCGGCGAAATATCGTCCCGGGCAAAACGTCAAAGTTTATTACGATCCGGAACGGCCGGGACATGCGGTGCTGGAGCCCGCAAGCCGGGAAGGGGCGCTGGGGCCGCTGATCGGTGCCGCGGTCTGCGCGATCGTCGGAGGCCTTTTCCTGACATTGCTGATCAAGGTCGGGTTCGCATAGCGGCGCTTGAGGTCATTCCGGGCGAGAGCGCGCATCCCGGAATGACACCATGGGACTCACCCCTTGGGCGGCGCCAGCGGCTGCACGATCTCCTTGAACGGGGCCAGCGCCTCACAGCGCTCGGCATGTGCCGCCAGCGCTGGATAGCGCGCAGCGTCGAACAGCTGCGGATGCGCCTCGCGGGTGAAGCGGACGACGCAGGCGACCGCGATATCGGCGTGGCCAATGCTGCCACCGAGCCAGTACGGCGTCACTACTTTCGCGCGCTCGGTTTCCAGCGCGCCGAGCACGTCGGCGATCTGTGCCCGGCAGCGCTCGACCCATAGCGCAAGTTGTTCCTTCCGCAGCACGCGCTCGTAGAGCAGGCTGACCGCCTTGTCGCCGAGACCGCAGGCGAGCGCGCAGATCCGCAGGTGCTTCCGCCGATCGACGCCGCTTCGCGGCAGCATCGCCTTGTCCGCACCGACGAGCTCATCGAGATAGTCCAGAATGATCGTGCTCTCGATCAGCGCCTCGCCGTCATCACACACCAGCGTCGGCACCCGGCGCAGCGGATTGTACGGCGCGATTCTGTCGGCATCGCCGAAGGTCGACCACGGCCTGTGCTCGAAGGCGAGCCCGTAAAGCCGCAACGCAACCGCGACGCGGCGGACGAAGGGGGAATCATATTGGCCGATCAGGAACATCGTTCTCGCTTCTCTGGCGTTGGACAAGGCAGGGCCGTTCAGTTCACCGCCAATTCGCGGCGTCCGCAACAATTATCCTGGAAGGGAAAGGCACCGCGGGCCACATCTGCGCCGTGGCCGTAGCTCGCGCTCCGTCATTGCGAGCGCAGCGAAGCAATCCAGAATCTTTCCGTGGAGACAGCCTGGATTGCTTCGCTATGCTCGCAATGACGGCGCGGAGAGAGCGCGTATACCCCATTCGACAGCGAGACTTTACGGCAACAGCTGCCGGTTTCCTTCGACGCCCCTGTCAACTCCGCCTTGCCGAACAAAATGTCGCATGGTTCCATCCTAGGGAAGCCTGGGGGAACGGCCATGAATCGGCGAGCAATCTGCAGCGCATCGATTGGGATGGTCCTGGCCGCGACGGCGTTTGGCGGAACGAGCGCATGGGCCGCAGATTTGCCGCTGAAGGCTCCGCTAAAATCGATTGATTTCAATCCGTTCTGGGCGGAGGTCGACTATCTCGCCTGGAGCGTGACCGGCGACAAACTGCCGGCGCTGGTGACCACGGCGCCTGCCGGTACGCCGCTCGGCGTGGCTGGCGTGTTGGGGCAACCGACCACGACGGTGCTGTTCGGCGATTCCAGCGTCAACAAGGACTGGCGCTCGGGCGGACGGGTCACCGCCGGCTACTGGTTCGATCCGCAGCGGAGCCGCGGCATCGAGGCGTCGTTCTTCGGGCTGGAGAATATCGGGACCGGCTTTGCGGCCGACAGCAACACTTTTCCGATCCTGACCCGGCCTTTCTTCAACGTCGCGACCGGGGGGCAGGACTCACTGATCGCGGCTTTTCCGGGGATCAGCACCGGCAGCGTCAACACCAACGAGACCTCGCGCCTGCTTGGCGCCGGCGCGCTGTATCGCCAGGACCTCGGGATGTGGAGCGGACAACGCGTCAGCGCGCTGATCGGCTATCGCTATCTGCGTTCATCCGACACGCTATGGATTACCGACACCAGCAACGCCCCGGCCTTCGGCACATTCATCCCCACCGACAATTTCAAGGCGGCGAGCAATTTCCACGGCGTCGATCTCGGCCTCACCGGCGAGTGGCGCAACGGACCGTGGTCGCTGGAATGGCGCGGCAAGGTCGCGCTCGGTGCCAATCTCAACACCGCCGATATCTCGGGCGCCACGACCAGCACCATCTTTGGCGTCACCACGACGACCGCGGGCGGATTCCTGACCGCGCCCAGCAATATCGGCCATTTCGATCAGACCCGCTTCGCCGTCGTACCGGAGATCTCGCTGAAAGCCGGCTATCAGGTCGCACCTGGCTGGCGGCTCATGGCCGGCTATGACGTACTGTACTGGACCGGCGTGCAGCGCGCCGGCGGGCTGGTCGACACCAGCGTCAACCCGACCCTGGTGCCGGGCCCCGGCATCGGACCGGTGCGGCCACTGCCGATGTCAAACACGACGAATTTGCTGGCGCAGGGTTTTAGCTTCGGCGTGCGGTATAATTATTGAGGGCGTTGCAACCCGCCGCGCGATGATATGTCGGTTCGAAAAGCGACGGCGTCGCCCATACTCCGTCATTGCGAGCGAAGCGAAGCAATCCAGAATCTTTCCGCGCGGGCAGCCTGGATTGCTTCGTCGCAAGAGCTTCGTCGCAATGACGGTGGAAAGAGCCGTGTAGCCCGGGTGGAGTGCAGCGTAATCCGGGATTCGGTCAGCGGGTAAGAAAGCCCCGGATTGCGCTGCGCTCCATCCGGGCTACGAAGTGCTACTCCCCCTCGTCGCTCGCGAGCACGCCCTTCACGGCGCGGGCCCAGCCCGCAAGCTTCCGATCCCTTGTCGCCTCGCTCATGTTCGGCTTGAAGCGATGCTCAAGGCGCCAATTGTCAGCAAACTTTGTTGGCTCGGGATAGACGCCGGCCTGGAGGCCGGCGAGATAGGCGGCGCCAAGTGCCGTGGTCTCCTGGATGACGGGGCGATCGACCGGCGCGTCGAGGAGATCGGCGAGGCGCTGCATGGTCCAGTCCGACGCCGTCATGCCGCCATCGACGCGGAGCACGACGCTCGCCGTTTCCGAGCTCGGCCAATCCGCGCGCATCGCGGCCCACAGATCGAAGGTCTGGTAGCAGACGCTTTCGAGTGCGGCATGCGCGAGCTCGGCCGGACCGGTGTTGCGGGTGAGGCCGAACAGCGCGCCGCGCACGCGGGGATTCCAGTAGGGCGCGCCCATGCCGACGAAGGCCGGCACCAGATAGACGCTCTGCATCGAGTCCGACTGATCAGCAAGAGGTCCGGTCTCGGCGGCATGCTTGATGATGCCGAGGCCGTCGCGCAGCCATTGCACGGCGCTGCCCGCCACGAAAATCGAGCCTTCGAGCGCGTAGGTCCGTTTGCCGTCGAGCTGATAGGCGATGGTGGTGAGCAGCTTGTTCTTGGAGACCACGGGCGTGGTGCCGGTGTTGAGCAGGGCAAAACAGCCGGTGCCGTAGGTCGACTTCATCATGCCCGGACGGAAGCAGGCCTGGCCGATGGTCGCGGCCTGCTGGTCGCCGGCGATGCCGGAGATCGCGATCGCGCCGCCGAACAGGTCCGGCGTGGTCTCGCCGAAGCGGGCGGAGGAATCCTTCACCTCGGGCAGCATCGAGCGCGGCACGCCGATGATCTCGAGCAGTTCGTCATCCCACTGACCGGTGTGGATGTTGAACAGCAGCGTGCGCGAGGCGTTGGTGGCGTCGGTGGCGTGCACCTTGCCGCCGGTGAGGCGCCAGAGCAGATAGCAATCGACGGTGCCGAACATCAGCTCGCCGCGGGCGGCACGCGCGCGCGCGCCGGGGACGTGATCGAGAATCCAGGCGACCTTGGTGCCGGAGAAATAGGGATCGATGATCAGGCCGGTCTTTTGCGAGATCAGCGGCTCGCGGCCATCTGCTTTCAATTTGGCGCAGATGCCAGCGGTGCGGCGGTCCTGCCAGACGATGGCGCGGTGCACGGCCTGGCCCGTGGTGCGGTCCCACACCACGGTGGTCTCGCGCTGGTTGGTGATGCCGATCGCGGCGATATCTTTTGCCGTGATGCCGGCCTGCCTGATCGCATCGCGGCAGACCGTCACGGTCGAAGTCCAGATGTCCTCGGGCTCGTGCTCGACCCAGCCCGAGGCCGGAAAATGCTGCGGAAACTCCTGCTGCGCGCGGGCGGCAATCGAGATGTCGCCGCGAAACACGATCGCGCGCGAGGAGGTGGTGCCTTGGTCGATGGCGAGGACGAAAGACATGGAAGCGCCCTTGGTGATTCCCCCGAAGGGGTCATTGTGTCGCGCCAAAGAAACGGGATTGCCGGCAAGAGGTCAAGGTGGGATGCGAGAGGCGCGTTGCCCCTTCCTTCTCCCCTTGTGGGAGAAGGTGGCAGGGATTCTGTCGGTGCGTTCGCTAAAAGTTGGACATGGGGATAGAAACCCCTCACCCGTCTCGCCGCTTCGCGGCGATCCACCCTCTCCCACAAGGGGAGAGGGAAAAAAGCAGACCCGGCCGGGAGACTAGGACGGCGGGAGCGAAGATGGTACATGCCGGACCGGGTAGTACGGGGCGGCATGACATTCACTTCAATTCAGTTCGGCATCTTTGTTGCGGTCGTGTTTGGTGCCTATTATTTGCCGCCGTTGCGCCGCTTCCAGGTCCAGCTGCTGGTGCTCGCGAGCCTGGTGTTCTATGGCTCCGGCCAGCCGGCCCTGCTGCCGCTGCTGCTGCTCGCCGTGCTCGGAACCTATCTCTGCCTGGTGCTGGCGTTCGACAACCGCGCGGTCTGGATGCCGGCCGGCATCGTCTTCAATCTCGCGCTGCTGGCGTTCTTCAAATACAAGCTGCTGTTCATCGACCCGGCCGCAGCCCAGCTGACCGGCGTCGCACCGATCGACGTCCTGCTGCGGCTGCCGTTGCCGATCGGCATCTCGTTCTTCGTGTTCCACAATATCAGCCTGCTGGTCGACCTGACGCGCGAGAAGCGGCCGCCACGCTTGCGCGATGTGTTCCTCTACATCATCTTCTTCCCACAGCTCGTGTCCGGGCCGATCACGCGCGCGGGCCAGTTCATGCCGCAGATCGCGCCCAAGCGTCTCGCTGACGTCGATGTCGTGGCGGCCGCAAAATGGATCCTGGCCGGCTTCTTCTTCAAGCTCTACGTCGCGAACAATCTCAACGAGATGACGTCCTACATGGACTATCCGCTCTACGAGGCCGTGGCGACGCCGGACCGCTGGCTGCTGGTGTTTCTCTACAGCTACCAGATCTATGCCGATTTCTTCGGCTACTCTGCGATCGCGCTCGGCCTCGGGCTGCTGTTCGGCTACCGCCTGCCCGTCAATTTTGACCTGCCCTACATCTCGGTCTCGTTCTCCGAGTTCTGGACCCGCTGGCACATCTCGCTGTCGACCTGGCTCAGGACCTATCTCTACATCCCGCTCGGCGGTAACAGAAAAGGGCCTATTAGAACCTGCCTCAATCTGATGATCGTGATGACGCTCGGCGGGCTCTGGCACGGCGCGAGCTTGAGCTACGGGCTGTGGGGCATGCTGCACGGCCTGCTGCTCGTCGTTGAGCGCCCGTTTCTGACATTGCTCGGCGAAGCGGGCCCAGCGGTCCGGGTCGTCCGCATGGGCGCGGTGTTTTTCTGCGTGACGATGCTGTGGATCTTCTTCAAGCTGCCGAACTTCGAGCACGCGCTCGGCTATCTCTCGGGCATGTTCTCGCCGACTGACAATCCCAATCCGACAAAGCTGTTCCGCAACATGGCGCTGCTCTACGCCCTTCCCGTCCTGATCCAGCACCTTGGCATCGGTGCTCTCCTGAGCGGAAAATTGCGGCGATGGGAGCCATATCTCTATGGTGCGCTCGCGGCGATGGCCTGGCTTGAGGCCGGACCGGACGCCGCCTTCATCTATTTCCAGTTCTGACCATGCAGCAATCATCACAGCATTCATGGCTGATCAAATGCGCTTGCGTCGCCGCAATGTTGCTGCTGGCCTGCGGCCTTGCCACCGCGCGCTTCGGCTCCGCGCTGCAACAGCCGACCGTCACGACCCGCGACGGCAACATCATCACCCTCAACCGCTATGTCCGGGAACCCATGCCCGACCTCGTGCTGGTCGGCAGCTCGGTCGCCTGGCGGCTCAAGGAGGAATATTTCTCGCGAGCCGGCGTCCGCAATCTTGCTCTCGCCGGCGGCTCGCCGGTGACCAGCCTCGATATCGTCGCGAAGCAGAAAAGCCTGCCGAAGATCGTGCTGATCGAGACCAATGTTCTCACGCGCCTGCCCGACGAGGCACTGATCCGCAAATTCTCCGGCGGCGCGGGCACCGAGGCGCTGTTCCTGCGCCCGGTGCGAACGGCCGTCGCCGCCTACGAGACGTGGAATCACGCGCCGCCGAATCCTGAGCAGGCGCGCGCCGAGCGGGATCACCTGCTCAGCGAGCCGCCGAGCCCATTCGACAACAAGATCTATCTCGACCGTGCCGTGCAACAGATGAATGACGACGACCCCACCATTCCGGCGCGGGTGAATGTGGCGCGCATCAAGGAGCTCGTCGACGACATCGAGCGGCGGGGATCACGCGTCTTCCTGCTCGAGATTCCCTTCGCGGCGGAGATCGAGGACTCCCGCATGGTCAGGATGAGCAAGGCGATCGTCCACGCCGCCTTCCCGGATCGCGCGCGTTGGCTGCCGATCCATCCGCCGATGGACGAATTGCGCTGGGCCGACGGCGTGCATCTCGACGAGAGATCGGCCCTGCTCGTCGTGCGCGCCATCGAAAGCGCCCTGGCCGAGCGCGGCGGCACCCGCGGCCGGTAGCGGCGACTACACCGACGCCGTGGTCACGCCGCCATCGATGACGATGGTCTGTCCGGTCATGAAGCTCGACGCATCCGAGGCGAGATAGGCGACTGCGCCGGCGATCTCGTCGGGCTCGCCGATGCGGCGCAACGGGGTGGTGGCGGTGCGGCGTTTGAGATTCGCTTCGTCTTCCCACAGCGCGCGGGCGAAATCGGTCTTCACGAGGCCGGGCGCGATGCAGTTGACGCGAACGCCTTTCGGGCCCCATTCGCCGGCAAGCGAGCGGCACAGCGCGAAGTCGGCAGCCTTCGAGATGCCGTAGGCGCCGATCACGGTCGAGCCGCGCAGGCCGCCGATCGAGGAGATGATGACGACCGAACCGTTACCACGCTCCGCCATCTGCGGGATCGCGAGCGCCGAGAGCCAGATGTTGCTCTTGACGTTCGAGCCCATGATCTTGTCAAAGGCCTCGTCGGTGATGTCGAGCAGCGGGCCGTAATACGGGTTCACCGCCGCGTTGCAGACCAGGATGTCGATCTTGCCGTAATGCTTGATCGTGCCCGAGATCAGCGCCTCGACCTCGGCCTTGCGCGCGATGTTGCAGGGGATGACGGTGGCATCGCCACCGGACGCATTGATGCCGTCGGCGACTTCCTTGCAGGCCTCGGCCTTGCGCGAGGAGACCACGACCTTGGCGCCGAGTTTTGCCAGCAGTTCGGCCGAGGAGCGGCCGATGCCGCGGCTGGAGCCGGTGACCACGGCGACTTTGCCGGTGAGATCGAACGGGGTGTTTTTCATTGTTGTTGCCTCGTTGACGCCATTTACTCGGTGTCATCGCCCGACTTGATCGGGCGATCCAGTATTCCAGAGACGGCGCGGCTAGAACCGAGAAGCCGCGGCGTACTGGATCCCCCGCTTTCGCGGGGGATGACAGTCTTCGTGTGGTCTAGATCAACTCAGATCAACCCGCCGCCATCCGCGACGCGGCGCTGGTGGTAGTCGGTGTCGCCAAAGGTGTTCTCGATCATGGTCAGGCGCTTGAAATAGTGGCCGATCTTCGCCTCCATGGTCATGCCGATGCCGCCGTGAAGCTGGATCGCCTGCTGTCCCACGAATTTCAGCGACTTGCCGATCTGCACCTTGGCCGCAGCGATGGCGTTGGAGCGCTCCCTGGCGTCCGCGAAATCACCCGCCATGGTCGCGAACATCGACATCGAGCGCGCCTGCTCGGCCGCGACGAACATGTCGGAGGCGCGGTGCTGCAGCGACTGGAACGAGCCGATCGCGACGCCGAATTGCTTGCGCGTCTTAATGTACTCGACCGTGGTCTTGAGCGATTCATCCATCAGGCCGACCGCTTCGGCGCAGAGCGCGACGCGCCCTTCGTCCACCACGCGTTCGATCAGCGCGAGGCTATCGTCGGGATTGCCGATCGCCGCGTCCGCGCCGACCTCGACACCCGTCAAGGTGATGTCGGCGGCATGGAGGCCGTCCTGGGTCGGGTACGATTTCTTCGTCACGCCCTTGGCATTCGCCGGGACCAGGAACACGCCGACGCCGGTCGTATCGCGGCGGCCGCCCTTGGTGCGCGCGGTGACGATGAGGGTGTCGGCATTCTCGCCGTTGAGCACGACGAATTTTTCGCCGTCGATGACCCAGCCGTCGCCCTTCTTCTTCGCCGTCGTGGCGACATCGAACAGGTCGTAGCGCGAGTTCTTCTCGAGCTGGGCGAAGGCGAGCGTCTTGCTGCCGTCGACGATGCCGGGCACATGCGCGGCCTTCTGCGCATCAGTGCCGGCATGGCGCAGGAAGCCGCCGCCGATCACGACGGTCGCGAGGTAAGGCTCGAGCACCAGCGCTTTGCCGAGCGCTTCCATCACGATCATGGTCTCGACGCCGCCGCCGCCGAAGCCGCCATCGGCCTCCGCGAACGGCAGACCGAGCAGGCCCTGCTCGGCGAGCTTGCCCCAGACGGCCTGGCTCCAGCCGCCCTTCTCCTTCATGTATTTCTTGCGGCTCTCGAAATCGTAGGCATCGGTCAGCAGGCCGTCGATGCTGTCCTTCAGGAGCCGCTGCTCCTCGTTCAAATCAAAATCCATCTCTGTTTCCTCAAACTAACAAATGTCCGCGTTGCGTGGGGTGCCTCTTCACCTCGCCCCGCTTGCGGGGAGAGGTCGGATCGCCTCGGCGATGCGAAGCATCGTCCGGTGCGATCCGGGTGAGGCGGTACCGCTCTCTCGACAATCTTTACCGGGAGAGAAGCCCCTCACCCCGCCCTCTCCCCGCAAGAGCGGGGCGAGGGAGAAGAAAGCATCACAATCCCAGCACCGCCTTGGCGATGATGTTGCGCTGGATCTCGTTGGAGCCGCCGTAGATCGAGACTTTGCGGTTGTTGAAGTAGCTCGGCGCGATCTGGGCGGTCCAGTCCATCGCTTCGTTCGAGCCGTCGTCACCGTGCACGTCATAAGGCGCGGCGAACGGGCCGATCACTTCCATCAGCAGCTCGGTGGTGGTCTGCTGGATCTCGGAGCCCTTGATCTTCAGCACGGACGAGGCCGGATTGGGCTTGCCCTTGCCGTGCTTGCCTTCGTCGGCGACGACGCGGAGCTGCGTCAGTTCGAGCGCCTTCAGCTCGATCTCGCACGCCGCGAGCTTCTCGCGGAAGGCCGCGTCCTGGATGATCGGCTTGCCGCCGGATTCGACCTTGGAGGCCAGATCGCGGATGCGGCGCAGCCGCTCCTTGGAGACGCCGACGCGGGCGATGCCGGTGCGCTCATTGCCGAGCAGGAATTTTGCGTAATCCCAGCCCTTGTTCTCCTCGCCGATCAGATTCTCGACGGGCACCTCGACGTCATCGAAGAAGACCTCGTTGACCTCGACGCCGCCGTCGATGGTCTGGATCGGGCGCACCGTGACGCCCTTCGACTTCATCGGGAACACGATGAAGGAGATGCCCATCTGCTTCTTCGCATTATTGTCGGTGCGGCAGAGGCAGAAGATCATGTCGGCGTGCTGGGCCAGCGTGGTCCAGGTCTTCTGGCCGTTGATGATCCACTTGTCGCCCTTGCGCTCGGCTTTCGTCTTCAGCGAAGCGAGATCGGAGCCGGAGCCGGGCTCCGAAAAACCCTGGCACCACCAATCGTCGACATTGGCGATACGCGGCAGGTATTGCTTCTTCTGCGCTTCATTGCCGAAGGTGTAGATGACCGGGCCGACCATGCTGACGCCGAAGGCGAGCGGCTGCGGTGCCGGATAGGACTGCAGCTCCTCGTTGAAGATGTAGTGCTGCACGGAGCTCCAGCCGGTGCCGCCATACTGCGTCGGCCAGTGGCTGGTGCCCCAGCCCTTCTTGTTGAGGATGCGCCACCACGTCACCATCTCGTCCTTCGAGAGGTGGCGGCCCTCGACCAGCTTGCGCCGCGTATCCGGCGGCACGTTGTCGCGGAAGAATGACCGCACTTCCTCGCGAAACGCCTGCTCTTCCTTCGTGAATGCGAGATCCATCGGATCCTCCTGTGAATTACTGCAAAATCTCGAACAAGCCGGCCGCGCCCATGCCGCCGCCGACGCACATCGTGACGACCGCATATTTCGCCTTGCGGCGGCGGCCTTCGATCAAGGCGTGGCCGGTCAGGCGCGCGCCCGACATGCCGTAGGGATGGCCGACCGCAATCGCGCCGCCGTCGACGTTGATCTTGTCGGGGTCGATGCCGAGCTTGTCGCGGCAATACAGCACCTGCACCGCGAAGGCCTCGTTCAGCTCCCAGAGGCCGATGTCGTCGACCGTCAGGCCATGACGCTTGAGCAGACGCGGCACGGCGAAGACCGGGCCGATGCCCATCTCGTCCGGCTCGCAGCCGGCGGAGACGAAGCCGCGGAAGATGCCGAGCGGCTGGAGGCCGCGCTTGGCCGCTTCCTTGTCGCTCATGATCACGCTGGCGCTGGCACCGTCCGAGAGCTGGCTGGCATTGCCGGCGGTGATGGAGAAACCTTCGCCGCGCACAGCCTTGAGCCCGGCGAGACCTTCAGCCGTGGTCTCGGGGCGCGGACCTTCGTCCTGCGACAGCGTCACTTCCTTCATCGACACCACGCCGGTGGCCTTGTCGGTGACCGCCATCTGCGTGGTGATCGGCGCGAGCTCGTCCTTGAACTTGCCGCCCTGCTGCGCGGCGGCCGTGCGGCGCTGACTCTCCAGCGAATATTCGTCCTGCTTCTCGCGCGAGATGCCGTAGCGCTTGGCGACGATTTCGGCGGTGTCGATCATGGGCATGTAGACCTCGCCCTTGATCTTGAGCAGCGCCGGATCCTGGGCGTGGAAGCCGTTCATCTTGTCGTTCTGCACGAGGCTGATCGACTCGCCGCCGCCGCCGACCGCGATCTCGACGCCGTCGAAGATCACCGAACGTGCGGCCAGCGCGATCGCCTGCAGGCCCGAGGCGCACTGGCGATCGATGGTGGTGCCGGCGACGGTGACGGGCAAACCAGCCCGGAGCAGCGCCTTGCGCGCGATGTTGCCACCGGTCGAACCCTGCTGGAGCGCCGCCCCCATCACGACGTCCTCGATCTCCTTCGGATCGACCTTGGCGCGCGCGACGGCTTCGCCAATGGCATGGCCGAGCAGGGTCGCACCCTCGGTGGCGTTGAGCATGCCGCGATAGGCCTTGCCGATCGGCGTGCGGGCGGTGGAAACGATGACGGCGTCGGTCAAGAGCGACCTCCTGGTTGCGTGGATTGTGATGGTTTCCGCTGCTGGCGCAATTCGTGGCGCGACAGCTTTCCAACCGGCGTGCGCGGCAGATCGTCGACGAACTCGACTTCCGCCGGCAGTTCGTGCTTGCCGACCTTGCCGGTGAGCTGCGCGCGCAGCTCGTCGAGCGAGAACGGCTTTGCGTCCGGCTTCAGCTTGATGAAGGCTTTTGCGGCCTCGCCCCGATACGGGTCGGGAATGCCGAGCACGATCACCTCGTGCACGCCTGATACGGTGTAGATGGCCTGCTCGATCATCTGCGGGTAGACGTTGAAGCCGCCGGAGATGATCATGTCCTTCTTGCGGTCGACCAGGAAGAAGTAACCGTCGGTGTCGACATAGCCGATGTCGCCGGTAAGAAAGCGGCCGTCGGAGAAATACTCCGCGGCTTCCTTCTGCTTGTTCCAGTAACCCTTGGTGACATTCGGACCCTTGATGCGGATCTCGCCGACTTCGCCCGTCGGCAGCACCTTTGAGGGGTCTTCCAGCGAGACGACGTCGAGCTCGATGCCCGGCAGCGTCAGACCGATCGAGCCGGGCTTTTCGGGACCAACGGGCGGATGGCCGGTGCCGGGCGAGCAGGTCTCGGTCATGCCCCAGCCGCTCTTGAGCTTCTTGCCGACCTTGCGTTCGAAGAAGCTTGCAACCTCGACCGGCAGCGGCGCGCCGCCGGAGCCGATGGCGACCAGCGAGGAGAAGTCGCGTTTGTCGAGATCGGGCAGCGCTGCGATCGCGATCCACATCGTCGGCACGCCCGGGAAATAGGTCGCGCGCTTGACCTCGATGTCGCGCATCACGGCTTCGACATCGAAACGCTGATGCAGCGAGATCAGATTGCCGCGGCTGAGCGACGACAGCAGCACGACGGTGAGCGCATAGATGTGAAACAGCGGCAGCACGCAGATCACGCGCTCGACGGCCGCGCCACGCGCCGCGCGCGTCGGCAGACCCCAGACCTCGTAGATCGACACCGCCGAGGTGAGATTGCCGTGCGTCAGCATGGCGCCCTTCGGCAGGCCGGTGGTGCCGCCGGTATATTGCAGCAGCGCGACGTCGTCGACCGCAACAGCGGGCCATTGCGCCGGCAGCGGCGCCCCCTCGACGAAGGCCTTGAAGGTGACGATGCGGGGATCGTTGGGGATTGCCGCCTGCGGTGTGCCGACCTTGCCCCAATCGTCGTCCTCGCAGACGACGAGGCGATCGATCAGCCCCTTCTCCAGGAATTTCAACGCGGTCGGGAGCAAGGCCCGGAGGTTCGAGGTGACCAGCAGGCGCGAACCGGAATCGGAAACCTTGTGCGTCAGCGCAATCTCGCCATCGAGCGGCGAGAGATGCGCGACCCGGGCGCCAGCCTTCAGCGCGCCGAAGAAATTGACGGGATGGTCCGGCGTGTTGCCGAGGAACAGCGCGACGGAGGTGTTCTTGCCGCAGCCGGCGCGCAGGAACGCTGCAGCCGCGCGCTCGGCCATTCCCGCGAGTTCGGTATAGGTGATCGGACGATCGCGAAACTCCAGCGCGGTCCGCGGCCCGTAATTCGCGGCGGCCGTCGAGAGCAGGTCAGGCAGCGTGCCCTGGACGATAGTGTCGTCCCAATGCACGCCCTCGGGGTAAAACTGTTCGCCGGGATGGGTCATTGCGTCCTTAAACCACACTAGCTGTCATTCCGGGGCGCGACGAAGTCGCGAGATCCGATGCGCAATTGCGCATCGGAGAATCCATCAGGCGGTGCGCTCAACGGCGAAATGGATTCGCCCATCGGGGTACCAGCGGCCATCAAGCCGCCTTCGACGCCGCGGCGAGTGACGCAAACGTCTTGCCTTCCGCCGCAAGCTTCTTCAGCAGCGGGGAAGGCTCGAGGCTCGGGTCGTTGGTCTCCTTGGCGTAGAAGGCCAAGCGATCAGCGATGTGCTTGAGGCCGACGGTGTCGGCCCAGAACATCGGGCCGCCGCGGTAGATCGGCCAGCCATAGCCGTAGAGCCAGACCACGTCGATGTCTGAGGGACGCGCCGCGATGCCCTCTTCGAGGATCTTCGCGCCCTCGTTGATCATCGGGTACATCATGCGCTCGAGGATCTCGTCGTCGCTGACGATGCGCTTCTTGCGGCCGAGACGCAGCAGCGTCTCGTCGATCAGCTTCTCGACCTCGGGATCGGGCAGCGCCGAACGGGAGCCTGCTTCGTACTTGTAATAGCCCTTGCCGGTCTTCTGGCCGAAGCGGCCGGCTTCGCAGAGCGCATCCGCGATCTCCGACTTGATGCCGCGGTCCTTGCGCGAGCGCCAGCCAATGTCGAGACCGGCGAGATCGCCCATCGCGAACGGTCCCATCGGCATGCCGAATTTTGTCACCACGGCGTCCACTTGCTGCGGCAAGGCACCTTCGAACAACAGCTTCTCGGATTGCTTGCCGCGCTGGGCCAGCATGCGGTTGCCGACAAAGCCGTCGCAGACGCCGACAACGGCCGGCACCTTGGCGATCTTGCGGGCGATATTCACCGCGGTGACCAGCGCATCCGGCGCGGTCTTGTCGGCGCGCACGATCTCGCACAGCTTCATGACGTTGGCCGGCGAGAAGAAGTGCATGCCGAGCACGTCCTGCGGACGCTTGGTCGACTTCGCAATCTCGTCGATGTTCAGGTAGGAGGTGTTGGAGGCCAGCACGGCGCCCGGCTTGACGTACTGGTCGAGCTTGCCGAACACTTCCTTCTTCACCGCCATGGTCTCGAACACGGCTTCGATGACGAGGTCGGCATCGCCGACATTCTCGATGCCGACGACGCCGGTGATCAGCGCCATACGCTTGGCGGGCGCATCGGCCGGAATACCGCCGCGCGCGGCGGTTGCCTCCCAGTTTTTCTGCATGATGCCGAGGCCGCGCTTGAGCTGCTCCTCGCCGGTCTCGATCAGGGTGACGGGAACGCCGGCATTGGCAAAGGACATCGCGATGCCGCCGCCCATGGTGCCGGCGCCGAGAATGGCGACGCGGTTAACGGGGCGCGACTTGGTGCCTTCAGGCACGCCCGCGATCTTGGCGGCTTCGCGCTCGGCGAAGAAGGCATAGCGCTGCGCCTTGGACTGGTCGCTGGCGACGAGCTTGAGGAAGCCCTCGCGCTCCTTCTTGAGACCTTCGTCGAACGACAGGTCGATCGCTGCGCCGACGGCATCGGCCGCCGCGAACGGCGCTTCCAGGCCGCGCGACTTCTTGGTCATGGCCGCGACCGCGTTGGTGAAGATCGAGCGGTCGGCCTTCGCAGCCGCGATCTTGGAATCGTCGTCGCGCAGACGGCGCAACGGGCGCTTCTCCGCGAGCAGCTTGCGGACGAAGGCTTCGCCGCCGGAGGCCGGACCTTCGACGATCTCCTCGATCAGGCCATTTTTCAACGCTTCAGCGGCGCCGATTGGATCGCCACCGACGATCATCTTGACGGCGAGCTCAGGACCGACCGCACGCGGCAGGCGCTGGGTGCCGCCGGCACCCGGCAGCAGGCCGAGCTTCACCTCGGGCAGGCCGAGCTTTGCCTCTTTGACAGCCACGCGGAAATGACAGGCCAACGCGACCTCGAGACCGCCGCCAAGCGCGGTGCCGTGGATCGCCGCCACGATCGGCTTCGGCGAATTCTCCATTTCGGCCAGCACTTCATTCAGGCCCGGCGGCTTCGGCGGCTTGCCGAATTCAGTGATGTCGGCACCGGCAATGAAGGTGCGGCCGGCGCAGGTCAGGACGATGCCCTTGATCGCGGGGTCGGCGATCGCGGCCTTCATGCACTCCAGGATACCACCGCGAACTGCGGCACTCAGCGCATTGACCGGAGGACTGTTGACCGTGACGATCCCGACTTCGTCATGACGCTCAAGCTTGACCACTTCGCTCACGGTGTCCTCCTTGGTGGTTTACTTTTGTTCGATTTCGCGGTGCGGAATTTAATTCCGCATCTTGACGGCAGGGTTATTTTGAAGCACGTGGCTTGTCAACGACTCCGCGCAAGAGCAGATCAGGGATGAAGCGTACAGGAAAGAAGACTGCGACCGATCGGAATTTCGTCGTCGCGCTTTCCCGCGGGCTCGACGTATTGCGCGCTTTCCAACCCAGCGACGGACTTCTCGGCAATCAGGAGATTGCGTCCCGCACCAACCTGCCGAAGCCGACGGTGTCGCGGCTGACCTACACGCTGACGAAGCTCGGCTATCTGACACCGGTTCCCCGTTTCGAGAAGTACCAACTGGCGCCTGCCGCGATGGCGCTCGGTTACGCCGCGTTAGCCAATCTCGGCGTTCGGCATTTGTCCGAGCCGTTTCGTGAAGAAATGATGCGCGCCACCGGCGGCGCGGTCGCAATCGGCGGCCGCGACCGTCATAGCATGATCTATTTCGGGCAAAGCCGTGGCAGCGAGACGGTCGGCGTTCAACTCGACGTGGGCTCCCGCGTGCCAATTGCAACCAGCGCGATGGGCCGCGCCTATTTCTGGGCGCTCGACGACGAGGCCCGCGCCGACGTCGCGCGTATCCTGCGCGAACATTACGGCAGCCGCTGGCCCAAGATGCGCGACGGACTGGAACGTTCGGGTGAGACCGTCGCGAAATACGGTTTCGCGATGTCCGTCGGTGACTGGCACGACGACATCGGCGCCGCCGGCGTCGCGCTCAGGCTCAACGACGGAACTGGACCTTACGCATTGAATTGCGGCGCACCCGCATTCCGCTTCACGGAAGAGCGTTTGATCAACGACATTGGACCGCGCCTGCTGGCAATGGTAAGGAACATCGAAGCGGCACTTGGGGGTCTGATGCCGCAATCCAAAAAAGAAGTCAGCAAAAAGCTGAAATCAGGAGGGAAAGTTGCGCGTGTGGCCGAGGGATTCAGATAGCCTTTGTCATCATCGGGAGCGGCTCACATCGCTTCGTCGCCCACTGAAGCGTGTGGGCGAGACGACATGACGCAGGCACAGCTCGCGCAGGGGACATCGCCCCTGCTCGCCGTTCGCGATGTCAGCGTCGTGTTCGGCGGCATCGTCGCGCTCAACGGCGTGTCCTTTGACATGCACAAGGGCCAGATCCTCGGCTTGATCGGCCCCAACGGCGCCGGCAAGACAACGCTCTTCAACTGCCTCTCCCGCCTCTACCAGCCATCGTCCGGCGACATCCTGATGGAAGGCACGAGCATCCTGAAGCGGCCGCCGCACCGGATCGCCGAGATCGGCATCGGCCGCACCTTCCAGAACGTGGCGCTGTTTCCGAACCTCTCGGTGATGGACAATGTCCGCGTCGGCACCCATGCCCGCACCTCCAGCGACATCATCAGCGACTCGTTGCGACTGGCCTGGATTCGCCGCAGCGAAAGCAGCGTCAACAAGAAGGTGCACGAGATCCTCGCTTATCTCGAGTTGGAGGACGTCGCCCACACCATCGTCTCCGGCCTCCCCTTCGGCACGCAGAAGCGTGTCGAACTGGCGCGGGCGCTGGCGGCGGACCCGAAGATCCTGCTGCTCGACGAACCCGCCGGCGGCCTGAACCACGAGGAGGTCCATGTCCTCGGCGACCTCATCCGCAAAATCCGTGACGAACGCCACATGACCGTGCTCCTGGTCGAGCACCACATGGGCCTCGTGATGTCGATCGCCGACCACGTCGTCGCGCTGAATTTCGGCAAGAAGCTCGCGGAAGGCACACCCGCCCAGGTGCAGGTGGATCCCGACGTCATCAAGGCCTATCTCGGGAGCAAGGACCAATGACGACGCTGCTCAACGTCAAGGATCTGCGTGCCTATTACGGCCAGGTCCAGGCGCTCCATGGCCTCTCCTTCTCGCTCGACGAAGGCTCGCTGACGACCCTGCTCGGCGCCAACGGCGCCGGCAAGACCACGACGCTGCGCGCGATCTGCAACATGGTGCGCTCCACCGGCGGCATCGAGTTCGACGGCAAGCCGCTGAACAACCGCTCGACCGAGAACATCGTGCGGTTCGGCATCGCCCATGTGCCGCAGGGCCGCGGCACGTTCACCACCATGACGGTGGAGGAAAACCTCCAGCTCGGCGCCATCACCCGCAAGGACAACGCCGGCATCGTCTCCGACATTGAGCGCATGTATGCGCATTTCCCGGTTCTGAAGCAGCGGCACACCCAGCAGGCCGGTACACTTTCCGGCGGCGAGCAGCAAATGCTCGCGGTCGCCCGCGCGCTGATGCTGCGGCCGCGCCTGATGCTGCTCGACGAACCGTCCTTTGGCCTGGCGCCGCTGGTCGTGCGCGACCTGTTCGGCATCCTCGGCAAGATCAACCGCGAGGACAAGGTGTCGATCCTGGTGGTCGAGCAGAACGCCCAACTCGCGCTCGAGCTCGCCGACCAGGCCTATGTGATCGAGACCGGCCGTATCGTGATGTCGGGCAATGCCAAGGACATCGCGAACAACGAAGAAATCCGCAAATCCTATCTGGGTTACTGAGGAGCCGGCACGATGGAGCTTTTTACCAACCAGGTGCTGGCCGGCATTGCCACCGGTGCCATCTACGCCTGCATGGCCCTCGCCGTGGTCATGATCTACCAGGCGATCGACCATCTCAACTTCGCGCAGGGCGAGATGGCGATGTTCGCGACCTTCATCTCGTGGCAGTTGATGCAGTGGGGTGTGCCTTATTGGGCCGCGTTCGTGATCACGCTGGTCTTCGCCTTCTTCGGCGGCATCGCCATCGAGCGCATCCTGTTCAAGCCGCTCGCGAAAGCGCCGATCCTGACCAACGTCGCCGGCTTCATCGCGCTGTTTGCGATCATCAATTCCTCAGCCGGCCTGATCTGGGACTTCACCATCAAGCAGTATCCGACCCCGTTCGGCTCCGCGCCGTTCCTCGGCAGCCAGCTGATCTCGACCCACCAGGCCGGGATGATCGGCGTCACCGTGCTGATGCTGATTGGACTCTACTTCTTCTTCCAGTACACGCGGATCGGCCTCGCCATGCGAGCGGCCGCCTCGGTGCCTGAATCGGCGCGCCTGGTCGGTATCAACACGTCCTGGATGATCGCGCTGGGCTGGGGCATGGCGTCCGCGATCGGCGCAATCGCCGGCATGCTGATCGCCCCGGTCGTGTTCCTCGAGCCCAACATGATGGGCGGTGTGCTGATCTACGGCTTCGCCGCAGCGGTGCTCGGCGGACTGACGAGCCCGCTCGGGGCCGTGGTCGGCGGTTTCCTCATGGGCATCTTCGAGAACCTCGCCGGCACCTACATCCCCGGCGTCGGCAATGAGCTGAAACTCCCGATCGCGCTCGCGCTGATCATCTCCGTCCTGGTCGTCAAACCCGCTGGTCTGTTCGGCCGGCACATCGTCAAGCGAGTTTGATCATGAGCGCAGCAGAAGAAGTCGTCGCCGAAGGCAACGAGGCGGTCGAGGCCGTTCCGAAGCGGGCCATGACGCTGGGCACAGGCACCTCGGTGGTGGTGCTGCTGCTTCTCATCGCCATTCCGCTGTTCGCAAAGAACTTCGTGATCTTCCAGCTGACCCAGCTGTTGTATCTGGGCCTGGCGGTGCTCGCGCTGAACATCCTGACCGGCGGTTCCGGCCAGTTCTCGCTCGGCCAGAGCGCGTTCTACGGCATCGGCGCCTATGTCACCGCTGTCATGATGGAGCAGTTCAACATCCCGTACTTCCTCTGCCTGCCGGTCGCGGGTGTGGTCTGCTTCGGCGCGGGCTTCCTGTTCGGCCAGCCGGCGTTGCGGCTGTCCGGCGTGTACCTTGCGCTTGCGACCTTCGCGCTCGCCACGGCGATGCCGCAACTGCTCAAGCTGAACTTTCTCGAGCCCTGGACCGGCGGCGTGCAGGGCCTCGTCGTCACCAAGCCCGACGCGCCGTTCGGCCTGCCGATGTCGCAGGACATGTGGCTGTATTATTTCACGCTCGTCGTCGTGCTCGCGATCTATATCTTCTCGGTGAACCTGCTGCGCTCCCGCTCGGGTCGCGCCTTCATGGCGATCCGCGATAACGAGATCGCGGCCTCCGCCATGGGCGTCAACGTCGCGCTGTACAAGACGCTCGCCTTCGGTGTCTCCGCCGCCATCACCGGCATCGCCGGCGGCCTGAGCGCGATCGCGGTGCAGTTCGTCGCGCCCGACAGCTTCACCATCACGCTCGCGATCCAGCTGTTCCTCGGCATGGTCGTCGGCGGCGTCGGCTGGCTGCCCGGCTCGATCGTCGGCGCAGCCTTCATCATCTTCGTGCCGAACATCGCGGAGGGCATCTCCAAAGGCCTCTCCGGCGCCGTGTTCGGCGTGCTGCTGTTCCTCGTCATCTATCTCGTGCCGCATGGCGCAAGGCAAGTCGCGATCATGGGCCAGCAACTCGTCGGTAAGTTCAGAAAGAACTGAAGACTCTCGTCAAGACTGTTCATTTAACCAAGGAGACCCAATTGCTTTTCGGAAGAACACTGCGAACCGCAGCGCTCGCGACTGCGGTCGCAACCCTCGCCTCCAGCGCAGCCCTCGCCCAGAAGAAATACGACACCGGCGCGTCCGATACCGAGATCAAGATCGGCAACATCATGCCGTACAGCGGTCCGGCCTCGGCCTATGGCATCATCGGCAAGACCGAAGAAGCCTATTTCAAGATGATCAACGACAAGGGCGGCATCAACGGCCGCAAGATCGTCTACGTCACCTATGACGACGGCTATTCGCCGCCCAAGGCGGTCGAGCAGGTCCGCAAGCTGGTCGAAAGCGACGAGGTGCTCGCCGTGTTCAACCCGCTCGGCACGCCCTCGAATACTGCGATCCAGAAATATCTGAACGCCAAGAAGATCCCGCAGCTGTTCGTCGCCACCGGCGCCACCAAGTGGAACGCCCCGAAGAACTTCCCCTGGACCATGGGCTGGCAGCCCTCCTACCAGAGCGAAGCGCATATCTATGCGAAGTGGCTGATCAAGGAAAAGCCCGACGCCAAGGTCGCGATCCTCTATCAGAACGACGATTTCGGCAAAGACTACCTCAAGGGCACCAAGGACGGCTTTGGCGCCAAGGCTTCGTCCATGATCATCATGGAGGAGAGCTATGAGGTCTCCGAGCCGTCGATCGACGGCCACATCGTCAAGATCAAGGCTGCCAATCCCGACGTGCTCCTGATCTACACGACGCCGAAGTTCGGCGCCCAGACCATCAAGAAGACGGCCGAGCTCGGCTGGAAACCGCTCCAGATCATCACCAACGTGTCGGCCTCGGTCGGCAGCGTGATGAAGCCGGCAGGCTTCGAGGCCGCCCAGAACGTGCTGTCGGCGGCCTATGCCAAGGACGGCGCCGATCCGCGCTGGGCTGACGATGCCGGCATGAAGAAGTGGGCCGAGTTCCTCGACAAGTACATGCCCGGCGCCGACAAGACCGACTCCAGCGTCGTCTACGGCTACGGTGCCGCGCAGACGCTGGCCAAGGCGCTGGAACAGTGCGGCGACGATCTCACCCGCGCCAATTTGATGAAGCAGGCGGCGAGCCTGAAGGATTTTACGCCGGACACTCTCCTGCCCGGCGTCCAGATCAACACCAGCCCCAGCGATTTCGCCCCGATCAGCCAGCTGCAGATGCAGCGGTTCAAGGGCGAGAAATGGGAACAGTTCGGCGACATCCTGAGCGGCGACGTGGCTCCGGAATAACGCGCTGTCGCAATAGTCCAAACTGCCAAGGCCCCCGCGAACGAACGCGGGGGCTTTTTGTTGACGTCGTGCATCAATCTTGTTCAATGCGGCGCCGATCCAGGTGAGGTGGGAGAGAAATGGCTGTCGTTCGATTTCAGGTTGCGGTGCTTTCAGCCGCATTCGCGTTGTGCACTGCGATGAACAATCCCGCGCTGGCACAGAAGTCCGACGACAGCGGCGCCTCCGATACCGAGATCAAAATCGGCAACATCATGCCCTATAGCGGCCCGGCCTCGGCCTACGCCGCGATCGGCAAGACCCAGGACGCCTATTTCAACAAGATCAACGCCGAGGGCGGCATCAACGGCCGCAAGATCAAGTTCATCTCGTATGACGATGCCTATTCACCGCCGAAGACGGTGGAGCAGGCGCGCAAGCTGGTCGAGAGCGACGGCGTGCTGCTGATCTTCGGCTCGCTGGGAACCTCCACCAACGGCGCCATCCGCAAATACATGAACGAGAAGAAGGTGCCGCAACTGTTCGTGGCGAGCGGCGCCTCGAAGTGGAACGATCCGAAGAACTTCCCCTGGACCATGGGCTGGCAGCCGAGCTACGCGAGCGAGGCAAAGATCTACGCCAAGTACATCATGAAGGAGAAGCCGGACGGCAAGATCGGCGTGCTCTACCAGAACGACGATTTCGGCAAGGACTATTTGAACGGGCTGAGGGACGGGCTCGGCGCCAAGGCCTCGATGATCGTACTCGAGGAAGGCTACGACACCTCGGAGCCTGCGATCGACGAGCATGTCGTGAAGCTGAAGGCCGCGGGCGCGGACGTGTTCATCAGCATCACCACGCCGAAATTCGCGGCGCAAGCGATCAAGAAGGCGGCCGAGATCAACTGGCATCCGGTCCACATCATCTCCAACGTCTCGGCGTCCGTGGGCGGCGTGATCGAGCCGGCGGGCTTCGAGATCTCGCAAGGCATTTTGTCGGCGAGCTACCTTAAGGACGGCTCCGATCCGCAGTGGAACGCCGATGACGGCATGAAGAAGTTCTACAACTTCCTCGCGCAGTACAACCCGAAGGCCAACAAGCTCGATGCCGGCGTGGTGTTCGGCTATGCCGCCGCACAGACCATGGTGAAGGTGCTGCAGATGTGCGGCGACAACCTCACCCGCGACAACATCATGAAGCAGGCCGCTTCCTTAAAGGATTTCGAGCCGGACACACTGCTGCCCGGCATCAAGATCAACACCGCGCCCGACAATTTCGCGCCGATCGAGCAGCTCCAGATGATGCGGTTCAAGGGCAAGGCGTGGGAATTGTTCGGCGATATCATCTCGAGTGACCTCGGTCACTGATAGCAACTCAGAATAGCTTGAGTGTCATCAGGCAACTCAAGACGGTCTAGTTCTCTCGCAGTTGCACAAGCCTGCCTGACTACTAAAGACGCAGCCCCTGCGACGACGTCGCGGGGGCTTTCTGTTGAAGGCAACAGGTAAATCGTATTGAATTGCTGGCGCGTCGCCAAAAACAATGAAGGCAAAAAAAGGAGCGCACACACACCAAGAAAATAGGGAGATAGGAATGCCCGCTGTCACCGGCAAGCTTGCGGCCGCGTCACTGGCGCTCGCGCTCATTGCGGCCACGACCTCCATCGCGTCGGCCCAGAAGAAATACGATACCGGCGCGACCGATACCGAGATCAAGATCGGCAACATCATGCCCTACAGCGGACCGGCCTCCGCCTACGGCATCATCGGGCGGACCGAAGCCGCCTATTTCAAGAAGATCAACGACGAAGGCGGCATCAACGGCCGCAAGATCACCTATATCAGCTACGATGATGCGTATTCGCCGCCGAAGACGGTTGAGCAGGCGCGCAAGCTGGTCGAGAGCGACGAGGTGCTGTTCATCTTCAACTCGCTCGGCACGCCGCCGAACTCGGCGATCCACAAATACATGAACTCGAAGAAGGTGCCGCAGCTGTTCGTCGCCACCGGCGCCACCAAGTGGAACGATCCGCAGAACTTCCCGTGGACGATGGGCTGGCAGCCCAACTACCAGAGCGAGACCCAGATCTATGCGAAGTGGCTTTTGAAGAACAAGCCCGACGCCAAGATCGCCGTGCTCTACCAGAACGACGACTACGGCAAGGACTATCTCAAGGGCCTGAAGGACGGCCTGGGAGCCAAGGCCGCCTCTATGATCGTCATGGAGGAGAGCTATGAGACCTCCGAGCCGACCATCGACAGCCACATCGTCAAGATGAAGTCGACCGGCGCCAACGTGTTCATGAACATCTCGACGCCGAAATTCGCGGCACAGGCAATCAAGAAGGTCGCCGAGATCGGCTGGAAGCCGCTGCACTTCCTCAACAACGTCTCCGCCTCCGTCGGCAGCGTGATGAAGCCCGCCGGATACGAGAACGGCCAGGGCATCATCTCGGCCGACTATCTCAAGGACGTGGCGGATCCGGAGTGGAACAACGATCCCGGCATGAAGGACTTCCTGGCCTTCATGGGCAAGTACTTCCCCGAGGGCGACAAGCTCGACAAGGGCACCATCGTCGGCTACGCCGTGGCGCAGACGCTGGTCCAGGTGCTGAAGCAGTGCGGTGATAATCTCACGCGCGAGAACATCATGAAGCAGGCGGCGAGCCTGAAGGACTTCCGCACCGAGGCGCTGCTGCCGGGCGTGAAGATCAACACCTCGCCGACCGATTTTGCGCCGCTCAGCCAGCTTCAACTCGAGAAGTTCAAGGGCGAGAAGTGGGAGCTGTTCGGGGACGTGATCAGCGCCGACGTCGGCGGCTAATCCATTCTGGTATCCGATGATCACAAGCCCCCTGCGAGATGATCGCAGGGGGCTTTTGCTGCGCCGATTATGATCACGCGATTGCACAATCGAATGATGGTAAAGCCTGCTTACCCTTTCGCGCCCGATGCGGTAGGCAAGGGGCATGGCGACGTCCTCGCGCTCGCTTTAGTCTGCCCCAGAGTTTGCTGAAGGCCATCGTCATGACCGACCGACGCCCCCTGCTCCGCGCGCTCTACGACGCCGCCGTCGCCGCCGCCCATCCGAACGCGATTCTGGCGCCGCATCTGCGCCCTGCACCCAAGGGCCGCGTGATCTGCCTCGCCGCCGGCAAGGGCGCCGCCGCGATGGCTGCGGCTGCGGAGCGGCATTATCTCGACACGCTCGCGCTCGCACCGCAGCGGCTTCTCGGCATCGCCACCACGCGCCACGGCTATGGCGTGCCGACGCGCCGCATCCGCGTCGTCGAGGCCGGCCATCCCGTGCCCGATGAAGCTGGCCTCAAGGGCGCGGCCGACACGCTCGCGCTCGCGAGCGAGGCTGGTCCCGACGATCTGCTGCTGGTGTTGCTCACCGGCGGCGGCTCGGCGAATTGGATCGCGCCGGTGGATGGGATCAGTTTTGCGCAGAAGCAGGCGGTCAACAAGGCACTGCTGCGCTCGGGTGCGCCGATCGGCGAGATGAACGTCGTGCGCAAGCATCTATCGCGCATCAAGGGCGGGCGTCTCGCGCGCGCCGGCAAGAACGCCGCCGTGATCGTGACGCTCGCGATCTCCGACGTACCGCATGACGACCCGTCCGCGATCGCCTCGGGTCCGACCGTGCCCGATCCCACCACGCTGGCCGATGCGCGCGCGATCGTGGCGAAGTACAAGCTCGCCATCGACGATGCCGTGCGCCGCGCGCTTGACGATCCCGCCAACGAAAGCTGCAAGCCGGGCGATGCCGCCTTTGCGCGCGCGCATTTCGAATTGATCGCGCGTCCGAAGCAATCGCTCGACGCCGCGGTGAAGCTCGCGAAAGACGCCGGCTACGAGACCATCGATCTCGGCGCCGATCTCGAAGGCGAGGCCCGCGAGGTCGCCGCCGATCACGCCAGGCTCGCGCTGCAGGCCCGCGCACGAGGCAAGCGCGTCGCGATCCTGTCCGGTGGCGAGCTCACGGTCACCGTGCGCGGCAATGGCCGTGGCGGCCCGAACCAGGAATACGCGCTGGCGCTCGCCGACCTGCTCAAGGACACCACCGGCATCTCGGCACTCGCCGGTGACACCGACGGCGCCGACGGCGGCGCCGGCCATCCCACCGACCCCGCCGGCGCGCTGATCGACGCGGCGACGTTCGCGAAGATGAAGACGCAGGGGCTCGCGCCGCAGGCATATCTGGACAACAACGACGCGACGACGTTCTTCGAGGCGACCGGCGATCTGCTGATGCCAGGGCCGACCCTGACGAACGTCAACGACATTCGCGTGATACTGGTGGATTGAGGCGACTGCCCCAATGACGGTGTCATTCCCCGCGAAAGCGGGGAATCCAGTACGCCGCGGCCTCTCCGTCACCCACTGCGGCCTCGGAGTACTGGATCGCCCGCTCCAGTGCGCAATTGCGCACAAGGCGGACGATGACGGCGGAGGCTCAAAACTCGTTGGCGATCTTCGAGAGCATTTCGAGCAGGGCTTCGCGATTGGCTTGCCCCAGGAGATCGTTGAGCCGCGACTCGTGCTTGGTGGCGACGAGCTTCTTGGCGCGCGTCAGCACGGCCTTGCCCTTGTCGGTCAAAACCAGGATATGCGAGCGGCGATCGTTGGTGGAGCGGATCCGGGCGCAGAGGTCGCGGCTCTCGAGATTGTCGAGCATGGCGACGAAATTCGGCCTGAGGATACCGAGGGTGGAGGCGATCTCGGTCTGGTTACGGCCGGGGTTCTTCTCCACCAGCAGGAGCACCGAGAACTGCGCCGGCGTCAACTGGAGCGAGGCCATGCAGCGCAAGAAGTTCTCGAACACCTTGAGCTGCGCCCGCTTCAGCACATAGCCCAGCTGTTCCGAGAGCTCGCCGAGCTGGAGGGCTTCGGCTGGACCTTGGCTTTGCCCCCCGGCAGCATCCTTGCGGCTCTTGGTCGCGTCGGACGGCTTTTCAGAAGACTTTTCAGCGGTTCTGGAAACGGTCATCGCCTCGTGCTCGTAATCCCGCTAAATTCGGACGGGTCGTCCGCCCACCTTGATGTTATATTTGATAATTGTTATGGATCATATCAAATATCGCCAGCGTATTTCAATGGCTGTCAGCGGACCATCCACCGCAACCGCGGAGACCGGTCCGGATCGTTGAGGGGGAGCGTCCGGTCTTGAACACCACCATCATGCTGTTCCTGCTGCAGGACGGCATTACCAATGGCGCGATCTATGCGCTGCTCGGCCTGGCGCTGGTGCTGGTCTTCGCCGTCACCCGCGTCATCCTCATCCCCCAGGGCGAATTCGTCACCTATGGCGCGCTGACCTATGCCTCGCTGGCCTCGGGCCAGATGCCGGGCACGGCCAAGCTGGCGCTCGCCATGGGCATCGGCGCCTGCGCCTTCGACCTGTTCGTGGCCCGCAAGGCGCTGCATGGCCGACTGATCCTGCGCAGCGTCCTAGCCAATATCGTGCTGCCGGCCATCGTGCTGGCGGTCACGCTGTACTTCGCCGGCCAGAAGCCACCGGTCGCGGTCTGCATCGTGCTGTCGCTGGCGATTGTCGCGATGATCGGCCTCTATCTCTACCGCATCGCGTTCCAGCCGCTGGCGCACACCTCGGTGCTGGTGCTGCTGATCGCCTCGGTCGGCGTGCATCTGGCGCTTCAGGGACTGGGCCTGCTGTTCTTCGGCGCCGAGGGTCAGCGCGGACCGGCGGTGCTCTCCGGCGCCTTCACCGCGGGCTCGCTGCGCTTCACAGGCCAGAGCCTCACGGTCTACGGCATCACCATCGCCTTCATCGTCGGGCTCTGGCTGTTCTTCGGCCTGACGCTTTACGGCAAGGCGCTGCGGGCCACCGCCGTCAACCGGCTCGGCGCACGGCTGGCCGGCATCCGCACCTCGCTGTCGGGCCAGATCGCCTTCCTGCTGGCCTCCGTCATCGGCGCGCTGTCGGGCATCATGATCGTGCCGATCACGACGCTCTACTATGACTCGGGCTTCCTGATCGGCCTGAAGGGCTTTGTCGCCGCGATCATTGGCGGCCTCGTCAGCTACCCCCTCACAGCGGTTGCGGCCCTCTTCGTCGGCATCGTCGAGGCGTTCTCGTCCTTCTATGCCTCCAACTACAAGGAGGTGATCGTGTTCATGCTCCTGATCCCCGTGCTGCTGCTGCGGTCGCTCGCAGCACCTGCCGTCGAGGAAGAGAAGGACTGACGCCAAGATGCAGAGCCGGCTTCCCATCATTGTCTTCGCAGCTGTCATGGCAGCGATCCCGTTCGTCCCGGGCATGCCGCCATTCTGGATCGTGCTGCTCGACAATATCGGTCTTTCCGCCCTCGTCGCGATGGGCCTCGTGCTGCTCACCGGCGTCGGCGGCCTGACCTCTTTTGGACAAGCAGCCTTCGTCGGCTTCGGTGCCTACACGACGGCGCTGCTGACGACGGCTTACGGCCTGTCGCCCTGGCTGACCCTGCCGCTGTCACTCGTGGTCAGCGGATTGCTCGCCGTGCTGCTCGGCCTGGTCACGGTCCGTCTCTCCGGCCACTACCTGCCGCTCGGCACGCTGGCCTGGGGGCTCGGCCTGTTCTACCTCTTCAGCAAGCTCGGCTTCCTCGGTCGCAACGACGGCATCTCGGCGATCCCGCCGCTGTCGATCGGCACGTTCAAGATGCTATCGCCCGGCTCGATCTATTATGCGATCTGGGTCGCCGTCCTCATCTCGGCGCTGCTCACGATGAACCTGCTGGATTCCCGCACCGGCCGCGCCATCCGCGCGCTGCGGCGCGGCCATGTGGCAGCAGAGGCCTTCGGCGTGCACACGCCGCGCGCAAAGCTTCTGGTGTTCATCCACGCCGCCGTGCTCGCCGGCCTCTCCGGCTGGCTCTACGCCCATCTCCAGCGCGCGGTGAACCCGACGCCGTTCGGGGCGCAGGCCGGCATCGAATATCTCTTCATCGCGGTGGTCGGCGGCGCCGGCTATGTCTGGGGCGGCGTGCTCGGCGCGGCGATCGTCGTGATCCTGAAAGAGGTGCTGCAGAGCTACCTGCCGCTGATCCTGCCCGGCTCCGGCCAGGTCGAAACCATCGTGTTCGGCATCATGCTGGTGGCGCTGCTCCAGCTCGCACCGGGCGGCGTCTGGCCCTGGCTGATGTCGTTGCTGCCCGAATGGTCGGGCGGCAGGAAGCCGGACACATCGCTGAAGCTCGAGGCCCGTCCCCGCTCGCCCGGCCAGTCAAACACCCTGCTCCAGGTCGAGAAGGCGCGCAAACAATTCGGCGGCGTGGTCGCGGTCAATAACGTCTCCTTCGACGTCCAGGCTCGCGAGATCGTCGCCTTGATCGGACCGAACGGCGCCGGCAAGAGCACCACCTTCAACCTGATCACCGGCGTGTTGTCGGCGACCTCGGGCTCGATCTCGGTGCTCGGCAAGAAGGTCGATCGCGCGCCGCCGCAGGAAATCGTCAAGCTCGGCATCTCCCGCACCTTCCAGCACGTCAAGCTCGTGCCCGACATGACCGTGCTGGAGAATGTCGCAATCGGCGCACATCTGCGCGGCCAATCAGGGCCGCTCGCCTCGATGCTGCGCCTCGACCGCGCCGACGAAGCCAGGCTGCTCGCAGAAGCCGCCCGTCAGATCGAGCGCGTCGGCCTCGCCGATCAGATGCATCAGCTCGCAGGATCGCTCTCGCTCGGCCAGCAGCGCATCGTCGAGATCGCGCGCGCCCTGTGCGTCGATCCGATGCTGCTGCTGCTCGACGAGCCGGCCGCGGGCCTGCGCCACATGGAGAAGCAGCAGCTTGCGAAATTGCTGCGCGATCTGCGCGACGGCGGCATGAGCGTGCTGCTGGTCGAACACGACATGGGCTTTGTGATGAACCTCGCCGATCGCATCGTGGTGCTGGATTTCGGCACCAAGATCGCGGAAGGCACGCCCGCCACGATCAAGACCAATCCCGAAGTGATCAAGGCCTATCTCGGAGTGGCGGCATGAGCGCGCTGTTGTCCGTCACCGATGCGCATGTCGCCTATGGCAAGGTCGAAGCCGTGCGCTCGGTCGCTCTCGAAGTCGGCGAGAACCAGATCGTCACCATCGTCGGCGCCAACGGCGCCGGCAAGACCACGCTGCTGTCGGCGATCATGGGCATCCTGCCGCTCAAGGGCCGCGTCACCTTTGCCGGCCAGGACCTGGCGCAGCACGACATCGAGGACCGCGTCGCGATGGGGCTCGGCCTCGTGCCGGAGCACCGCGAATTGTTCGTGACCATGAATGTCGAGGACAATCTCGAATTGGGTGCTTTTCGCATCGAGAGAAGCAGGGCGAAAGCCTCGATGGAACGGATCTACACCCTGTTTCCGCGGCTGAAGGAACGGCGCAAGCAGCTTGCCGGCACGCTCTCCGGCGGCGAGCAACAGATGCTCGCGATGGGCCGCGCGCTGATGGGCGAACCCAAACTGCTGATGCTGGACGAGCCGAGCCTGGGCTTGGCCCCGATCATCGTCGCCGACATTTTCCGCATCGTCACGGAGCTCCGCGCCAGCGGCGTCTCCGTGCTGCTGGTCGAGCAGAACGCCCAGGCGGCGCTGAAGATCGCCGACCAGGCTTATGTGATGGAGCTCGGCGAATTCGTGTTGAGCGGCAAGGCCAGCGATGTCGCGGCGAACGAACAAGTGGCTGCCAGCTATCTCGGTTTCCAGCACGAGGCCGCGAGCGCGATCTAGGTTGTTATTTTGAGCATGATCTAATCGGAAAACCGATGCACACTTTTCCGGATCATGCTCACCGCCGGTTTGCCGTCCGAACAAAACCCCAGGCGGCGATCGCAGCCATCAGCAGCGAGATCAGCACATTGTAGCCGGCGAGCGAGAGGCCGAGGAAGCGCCACTGCACCTCGTCGCAGCGCACGACCTTGACGGTGTCGAGCCGCGACAGGAGATCGCCGGCACTGCCGAGATTGACGACCGGACCGGTGCAATCGGTCGGCCCCTTCCAGAGCCCCCATTCGACGCCGGAATGATAGGTGCCGAGGCCGGCATTGGCGAGCGCCGCCAGCGCGAGAAGCGCGAGCCCGGCCAGCAGCAGCGGCCGTGGCGCGCCGCTTCGTGCCGCAAACGCGGTAAGCACACCGAGCGGGATCGCGAAATAATAGGCATAGCGCTGCTCGAGGCAGAGCGGACAAGGCAGGACCTCCAGGACGAGCTGGAAGAACCAGGCGCCTGCGATGGTCGCCGCCGCGATCAGGGTCACGGCCAGCGAAGCCGTCAGCGCAGGCCCACTGGCGGCTGGGCGAAACGCAGGTATTGCGCTCTGGGTCGTCACGGCGGCCTCTCCGGATGGGGCGTAGTTTAAGGCTCTAACCCCGGCCCAGGCGGCTGTCGAGAACGCCCGGGATCACTTTGGCGCGGGTTGACCCCGCTTTGTCCATGGCTATAGTCCGCCGGCTTCGCGACGACCCCTCCTGGGGCCGACCGAGGGCCCCTGTGGCGGAACTGGTAGACGCGCTCGACTCAAAATCGAGTTCCGCAAGGAGTGCTGGTTCGATTCCGGCCAGGGGCACCACGGAAAAATTTGTAATAATATCAATAACTTAATTCGCTGGTTCGATTCCGGTTTTTACGCAATAATTTTCGCGACACGTTGAAAACCTACGTAAAAATCAGCCGCGGCCGTCCGATTTGCTGGCATTTTTGCTGGTATCGGGCGAACAAACGTCATCAGCGAACGATGGCGTGAGCTCCAAGGCGAATTCGTCGACTGCGGCGCCACCCGTCTTCCATGCCTGCAGCAAGTTCAAAGATACGGCGATCGTCACATCGGTATGATCCGCGACCTTACTCGCGATCTCGATATCGACTTGCGTTGGCTTGATGGTTAGAAGCGCCATCGGTTGAGGCCGTGGCATTACGGCTGTCCTGATCCACCCGCGGAGCCATAGACTTGGCCGGTCGCGTAACTCGCATCGGCGGCGGCAAGCTGCACGTAGATGGAGGCTAGCTCAGCGGGTTGGCCGGGGCGGCCCAATGGGGTCATGCCACCGAATTTTTCCAGCTTCTCCATCGTAGCGCCGCCCGACACTTGGAGCGGTGTCCAGATTGGCCCCGGCGCGACTCCGTTGACGCGAATGCCTTTGGAGGCAAGCTGCTTCGCCAGCGACTTCACGTAGTTCATCGTCGCCGCTTTGGTCTGCGCATAGTCGTAGAGATCTGGAGAAGGATCGTAAGCCTGTTCGGATGTTGTGCCGATGATACAGGAGCCGGGCCTGAGATGGGGCAGCGCGGCCTTGATGATCCAGAAAGGCGCGTAGATGTTGGTCTTCATGGTCGCGTCGAAATCCTCTGACGAGACGTCGAGAATGGAGGCGCGCGTCTGCTGTCGGGCTGCATTGTTGACGATGGTGTCGAGACCGCCGAGGCCCTGCACGACCTGGTCGACCAGCTTCTTGCAGAAGGTCTCATCCTTGAGGTCGCCGGGGATCGCGAGGCCGGTGCGGCCTTCCTTCTTGATCAGCGCAAGCACCTCCTGTGCATCAGGCTCCTCCGCCGGTAGATAGTTGATGGCAACGTCGGCGCCCTCGCGCGCATATGCAATTGCGGCTGCGCGGCCCATGCCGGAATCGCCGCCGGTGATCAGCGCCTTACGGCCAGCAAGACGGCCCGAGCCCTTGTAGCTGCTCTCGCCATGATCGGGCCGCGGCTCCATCTTGCCGGCGAGGCCCGGCCAAGGCTGCGACTGCTTCTTGAACGGCGGCTTCGGATAGCGGGTGACGGGGTTGATCAGGTCCTGCTCGGCCATGGCGTTTCCTTTCGCTGTCGAGGTTGCCAGCGACGCCGTGGCAAGCGTGGCACTTGCCGCCTGAACGATGTGCCGGCGGGATACTGAAGCTTTATCTTGTGCCATGGAGGTCTCCGCGATTTTGTAATCTCAATCCGCGGAGAGCCGCAATGTTGCTAACGGAGGACGCCGGCAGGGCCGGCGTCCTCCGCAAAGCCTTACTTCGCCTGCCCGACGCTCGGCGCCTTGCCAAGCTCCTGTGCCATGTCGAGATGGTGGCGGAGCGCCGGGAGCGTCTTGTCGGCCCAGGCCTTCAGCGCGGGATTGTCGCCGCCCTTGGCGTAGCGATCGAACAGTGAGACGGCGTCCTTGTGTGCGCTGACCTGGTAGGAATCGTAGTCCGAGCTGAAATCCTTGCCCGAAGCATTCTTGAGCTTGTCGAGCTTGCTCTGGTGCGAACTGTCGAGCGCGGTCGGCAGCGTCGCCTGCACCTTGCCGTCGCCGACGAGGGCCTTGAGCTCGCTGCTGGTCTTGGTGTGATCGGTCACCATTTGCTGGGCAAAGGATTTCTCCTGCGCGTTGCCCTTCTGCTCGGCGAGCTTGCTCGATTCGATCTCGAACATGTCGCTGATCGCCACTTCCTTGACGAAATCGGCGGTGGCGGGCGCGACGCCGAGCACGGAATTGACGCCGGTCTTCTCGCCAACCGACTGGGCGAGCGCAGGCCCTGCAAGAAGCACGCAGGCAACGGCGATGACGGTACGTTTCATGGGTCCAGTCCCTCTGATTGGCCGCACGGCCGCTGCCGCGCGGGACTTTGCGCCCATCAACACGGCCCAGGGACCGAGGTTCCTAATCCGTCGGGTGACGGCCGGTGCGGGGGTTGATCGGATCGGTCGGCTTCCGCCGCAACCGTTCCGGCAGAAACGGCTCGGACGGCGAGGCCGACGCCTCTGCACGCACATCGGCATGGTGCTGCGCCCGCTCGTGCGGCGTCTGGTTGGTGTTGATCTGGCGTTTCACATCGACGCCGTCGACGGGATCGTTGACGCCATGCTGGATGTCACGGAAATCGCTCATGGCTTACTCCTTTCCGGGCAGGATCTTGTCGAGCACCTGCCGTGCTGCACCCTTGATTACCCCGGTCTCGTTGGGGTCGCCCTTCATCAGGGCAAGGGAGAAATTCTTCGCCTGCTGCAAGGTGATGTGCGGCGGCAGCGGCGGTACTTCGGGATCGGTCTTCACCTCCAACACGACGGGCTGCTCGCTTACCAGCGCCTGCTCCCAGGCTGAACCGAGCAGCTGCGGGCTGTCGACGAAGATGCCGGTGAGGCCGATCATCTCGGCAAAGCGCGCGTAGGGCACGTCCGGGATGCGCTGGGAGGCCTCGAATTTGGGGTCGCCATTGATAATGCGCTGCTCCCAGGTCACTTGGTTGAGATCCTCATTGTTGAAGACGCAGACGATGAAACGCGGATCGCGCCAGGATCGCCAGTATTTCGCGGCGGTGATCAGCTCCGCCATGTTGTTCATCTGCATGGCGCCGTCGCCGACCAGCGCGATGACCGGCCGGTCCGGATGGGCGTATTTCGCGGCGAGCGCGTAGGGAACGGCTGCGCCCATTGAGGCGAGGCCGCCGGAAAGCGAGGCCGTCATGCCACGCCGGATCTTGAGGTCGCGCGCAAACCAGTTGGCGCATGAGCCGGAATCGCTGGTGATGATGGCGCGCTCGGGCAGGCGCGGCGACAGTTCCCAGGCGACGAGTTGCGGATTGATCGGCGCGGCAGGTTGATGCGCACGGTCGTCCAGCGTTGTCCACCATTTGGCGACGTCGTCCTCGATGCCCTTGCGCCAGGTGCCGTCGCTTTTGGGCGTGAGCCGCGGCAACAGGCTCTGCAATGTCTCGGCGGCGTCGCCGACAAGGCTGACCTCCATGGGGAAGCGAATCGAATTCATGCTCGCGTCGATATCGATCTGGACGCCGCGCGCGGCGCCTTCCTTCGGGAGGAATTCCGCATAGGGAAACGCGGAGCCGATCATCAGCAGCGTGTCGCACTCCATCATCATGTTGTAGCTCGGCTCGGTGCCGAGCAGGCCGATCGAGCCTGTCACCCATGGCAAATCGTCCGGCAGTGCCGCCTTGCCGAGCAGCGCCTTGGCGCAGCCGGCGGACAGGCGGTCGGCGACAGCAATCACTTCGTCGGTGGCCTGTAGCGCGCCGGCGCCGATGAGCATCGCGACTTTCTTGCCGGCGTTGAGCACCTCCGCGGCGCGATCAAGCTCGGCCTCGCGCGGTATCACGCGCGGGGCGCTGTAGCCGATACCTGAATGCAGGGTACCGTGCGCACGAGGCGGGCCTTCATAAGGCTCTTCCTGGAGGTCGTTGGGCAGGATGATGGCCGTGGGGGCCCGGCGTGCCAGCGCGATGCGCACGGCGCGATCGATCAGGTGCCGCACCTGAGCAGGTGAGGAGGCCTGCGCGACATAGGCGCCGGCGACATCCTTGAACATCGAGACGAGATCGACTTCCTGCTGATAGCTCCCGCCCAGCGCGTTTCGCGCCTGCTGGCCGACGATCGCCAGCACCGGCTGGTGATCGAGCAGCGCATCGTAGAGCCCGGTGATGAGATGCGAAGCGCCAGGCCCCGATGTCGCGATACAGACGCCAAGCTCGCCGGAAAATTTCGCATAAGCGCTCGCCATGAACGCCGCCATCTCTTCGTGGCGGGCCTGCACAAAATTGATCTTGCCCTCCGCCCGATTCATCGCACCAAAGACGCCGTTAATGCCGTCGCCGGGGTAACCAAAAATGTGACGTATGCCCCACTGATGCAGACGTTGGACGATGAAGTCGGAGACGGTCTGGGCCATAAGGGGTGGCTCCCCGGTTGTAGACGCAAGCAACGAGAACAGCTCGTTTTGTAAGATGTTCCTCCGCATGTTCCCGGAGCGGCCGAAAACTGCCGCCTTACCCAGGGGTTCCTAATCCGGAACGCCCGTCGACCGGTTCACAGGCAAATATTGTGCAGACCAGCGTGCTTGCCAGGATCGCGTCCTCTGGCTCCGCGTTTTCAAGTCTCACGGAGAAATGCCGGAATATGGCGCGCGTCCTGATTGGAACTTCCGGTTGGCACTACGACTCTTGGCGCGGCCCCTTCTTCCCGAAAGGCTTGCCTTTGAAAGAGCAGCTTCGCTACTACGCCAGCCAATTCGAGACCACGGAGCTCAACGGCGTGTTCTACCGCACGCCGACGGCAGAAGCTGTGAAGGCATGGCAAGAGCAAACCGGCGGCGATTTTGTCTTCGCCTGGAAAGCGTCTAAATTCATCACGCATTGGAAGCGTCTGTCTAACACCAGTGAAAACAGCCTTGAGCTACTGGAGGACCGCATCTCGCTTCTGCGCGGCAAGGTGGGTCCCATCCTGTTTCAGCTGCCGCCGCAATTCGAGTCGAATGAGGAGAGGCTTGCATCCTTCTTTAAGCTGCTGTCGAAGAAGCGCCGCTACAGTTTCGAATTTCGTCATCCGAGCTGGTATCAACCCCGAATCCTGCGAATGCTGGCGGACGAAAATATCTCACTCTGCCTATCGGACCATCACGATGCACCGGCTCCGTGGAAGCGGACGGCCGATTTTGTCTATGTGCGCGGGCACGGCCCGAGCGGGCGCTATTACGGCCACTACCCTAGGTCGACGCTTACCCAATGGGGCCAGCGCATCAAATCCTGGAAACGGCAAGGCTGCGATGTCTATGTCTATTTCGACAACGACCAGAAGAGCGCCGCACCGGTCGATGCGCTGAAGCTGAAGGCGCTCCTTTAGCTATGGCCCGCCGGCAACCGAACCGGCGATCACCATCACAAGGTCGGCTAGATCGATCTTTCCTTTGACAATGAGCTCCTCCGTGGAGCCTTCGACTTTCAGTGCTTCTGGCCGGTTCGCCGCTTGACGCTTGAACTCGCCGAGGATGGCTTCCTTGAGTTTCTCTTCCAGCATGCGTTGCTCCTTCAGGCGGCCATGGCGCGGCAGGACTCCGCGCATGACCGGCACATGGCGACGCATTCGTCCATGCCACCGATCCGCTCGCAGTCCTGCGCGCATTCGGCGCAGATTTCGGCGCATTCACCGCAGGTATGTTTGTGGTGGGGTGTGTTGATTAGCATGAAATGCGCTGAAGTCCGGCACATTTCGGCGCAGGCCATCATCAGGCGGAAGTGCTTGGGTTCGACATGCTTTCCGCCCGTCTCGAGGCAATGGTTCAAATCCATGGCGAGGCACGTCCGGTAGCAACTCATGCAGAGATCGATGCAGCGGGTCATCTCTTCGGTATGCGCCATCTCGTATCACTCCCATTGGCCTTTGGTTGCCGCCCCCTCTCCTTCAACTAAAACGACGCTGCGCCCTTGGTTCCTGGCCGGGCGCGAAGGTGTTTCAGTCCCCCGTACCCCAACGCCTTGCGCGAACGGCGTGAAATCGCGCATTGGTTTGCGGCTTGATGAACAGAGCCGCAACGCTTGGATGCTGCCTGCGGATCTCGGTCTCGATGGCGATGACGCACTGCTCGATGTCGTCGGCGCGCTTATCGTCGGCAAATTCGACGCTCAGCGCCGCGACCACCTCGGCCGGAGACAGCTGCGCCGTCAACAGCCCGTTGGCCCGGAGTACGCCCGGCGAATGTCGCGCGATGTCGAGGATAGATCGTGACAGATCGGAATGAGCGGGCTCGCCGATCAGCAGGCTCTTGCTCTCCCTGGCAAGCCCGATGGACGTGATCCCCAGCAGCATGCCGATCAGGATCGAACCGACGCCGTCCCAGACCGGCTGGGCGAGAAACGCAGCTGCAGCGGTCGCCGCAGTTGCAATGACGATGCCGACCAGCGCCGCGCTATCCTCGAGCAGCACCATGAAGGCGGGCGGGTCCTTGCTGCGGACGAAGGCCTCGTACCATCCGAGGCGCGAAGTCTCCGACCGGAACCGCCGCCAGGCGAAGAACCAGGAGATGCCTTCGAACACAAAGGACAACCCGAGCACGACAAAGCTGACGACGGGATCCTCGATCGGTTCGGGAGCAGTGACATGGAGGACGCCCTGATAGACCGAGGCGCCCGCCCCGAGCGCGAAGATCAATAGAGCGACGATGAAGCTCCAGAAATACAGCTCGCGCCCATAGCCGAGCGGATGGGATTCATCAGGCGGACGGCTGGCGCGATGGTAGCCGTAGAGCAGCAGCACTTCATTGGTGGTGTCGACCACGGAGTGCACAGCTTCGCTCATCATCGCAGAGCTTCCGGTCCAGATAGCAGCTCCGATCTTCGTGATGGCGACGAGGAGATTGCCGACCAGTGCGGCATAGACGATGGTTTTGGACGATCCTTCCGCCGTCTTGGTCACCCACCGAGATCCTCGATCATTTCGGAGCCGGATCCGAGAGTTCAGCCCCGGGATCCTCAAACCGCGCGCTGCGGGCGAGGTGTACGGCACGGCCCAGTGCTATGGCCGCATTCAGCACTTCCCGCTGAAACGCGCGATCTTCGTCCAGCGCTTGGTGGGAGGTCGCATATTGCTCCATGTAGCCGACATAGCCATCCATCTCACCGAAACGGCCGGCCGAGATGAGGTGCATGTCGGTCAACCAGTCTGACAGGGTTCGGCGTACGCCCTCGGCTCCGACACTGTCGCCATGAACGATGAGACCGAAGTGGCGGCCGGCGAGATGTCGCGGATAAGGCCAGCCCTTGAGCTCCAGCGCCTTGGCTTCAACAGCCTTCTTGCCGTGCGTTGACGTCGGATCGGGATTGCCGCCGTCGGCGCAGACCAGCCGATCCATCATCGCCTTCAGACCGCCCGGCACGTGATACCAGTTGACCGGCGTCGCGATCAGGATGCCATGGGCCGCGACCCAGAGCGGATAGATCTCGTTCATCCAGTCGCTGGTCTGGCCCAGTGAGTAGTTCGGATAGCAGCTGCATGGCCAGTGACAGAGCGGCATGGCGGTGGAAACGCAGGATTTGCAGGGATGGATGTTCTTGCCGAACTCGGCGGTGAGCCGCGAGAGATCGAGGATGTCGACGGCAAAGCCCATCTCAGAGAAGACGGGCTCGGCGAGCTTGACCATACGCCAGGTTTTCGACATCTCGCCGGGACAAGTGTGCTCGCTGCGGGCCGAGCCGTTGATGATGAGGATGCGCGGATTTTCCCGGGCATCGTCGTGCCGCCGCTGAGCCTCAAGAATGGCGGCGCGTGCCGCCAGCCAGTCAACCGAGAGTTCGTAGTCGGGGTCGGCAAACCCCGCGCCCGCCTTCCGTGTCACCGGCGATTTGCGCGAATTGCTGTAGGCATCCCACGCAGCACTGACAACAGCATCGAGTTCGCGCTGGAGGGGGACGAAAGCGGGATCCGCGAACTGGCTCCTGTAGCGGCGCTCGAACTCTTCACGCGCTATTTTGACGGGCGGCATCCCTCTGCGAACGTCCAGTTCCTTCATGGTATCTCCTCGACAAATCAGTCCGGTAACAGAGGTTTTCGTCGCCAGTTCCTGCTCTGGAGTGCCATTTGGCGAGACTGACGCTTTAATCGATCAGATAGGAACGGAAGCTGTGCTCAGACGTCAGCCGGCATGACACAGATCATGAAAGTCCGGTTTCACCAGTTCGGCGCCAAAGACGTGCTGCGCGTCGAAAGGCTTGAGCAATCGGGTCCCGATGCACGCCAGATTTTGGTCCGCGTACGTGCGGCGAGCGTCAATCCGGTCGACTTCAAGATCAGGTCGGGCAAATATCCATCCGTAAAGGGCGATCGCCTTCCCTACACGCCTGGCCGTGACGTCTCCGGCATTGTGGAGACATGCGGCGCCCAGGCGACCCGCTTCCGACCGGGCGACGCCGTCTTCGGCATGGTTCCCGTCTTCGGTGGCGGTTACGCCGAGCGGGCTGTCCTGGACGAACGCGCGGTTGCGGACATGCCGGTGGGGCTCGATCATGTCCAGGCGGCAGCCATCCCGCTCGCAGGGCAGACGGCGTATCAAGGCCTGTTCCGGCGCGGCAAGCTCAAGGCGGGTGAGACGGTCCTGATCCACGGCGGCTCCGGAGGAGTCGGCCATTTCGCGATTCAGCTGGCCAAGGCCATGGGTTGCCGCGTGCTGACCACAGTGTCGACCGAGCACGTCGATTTCGCCCGATCGCTCGGGGCAGACCTAGTGATCGATTACAAAACCCAGCGTTTTGAAGAGGTCGCCAAGGACATCGACATGGTGTTCGACCTGATCGACGGCGAAACCCGTGAGCGCTCGTGGGAACTGCTGAAGAAGGGAGGACGTCTGATCTCGACACTGACGGAGCCGTCGCAAGACCGCGCGAAGGCGCTCGGCGTCACGGCGATGCGTTACACTGTCGAGCCCGACGGCGAAGAGCTGGCTGAGATCGGAAGGCTGGCCAATGCAGGCAAGCTGAAGCCCCACATTCAGGCAACCTTCCTACTCGAGCAGGCAGCCGAAGCGCTTGCGAGCGTCGAGCGCGGCCATACGGCCGGCAAGGTCGTGCTGACCTGTGCTTAAACGGAGCAATTGATGCATATCCCTAATCGACGCTCCTTGCTGGCCGCCGCAGCCGCATTTGGCGCGACTGCGGCGGCCTCAGCTCAAGGCGGCGAGCCTATGATCGGCAACAACGGCGCAACCATTATTGGTCCCCGCAACGCGCAGCGTGAAGGCCAGAACCCCAACATCCTGCGGCCGCCTTCCACCGACCACGGCTCGATGCCGAACCTGCGGTTCTCGTTTGCCGACGCACATATGAAAATCCGCGAGGGCGGCTGGTCGCGCGAGGTCACGCAGCGAGAGCTGGCGATTTCCACCACCATGGCTGGTGTCAACATGCGCCTGACGCCCGGTGGCGTCCGCGAGATGCACTGGCACAAGCAGGCCGAATGGTCGTTCATGCTGGCCGGCAGGGCACGCATCACCGCCGTCGACAACGACGGCCACAATTTCATTTCCGACGTAGGTGCCGGCGACCTCTGGTACTTCCCTTCCGGCATCCCCCATTCGATACAAGGATTACCGGACGAAGGTTGTGAATTCCTGCTGGCGTTTCCGGACGGCGAGTTTTCCGAGGACAGCACGTTTGCGATCACCGATTTGTTTGCTCACAACGATCCCGGCGTGCTGGCGAAAACACTGGGCGTTGAGCGGGAAACCCTCGACCATATCCCCAAGGAAGAGCGCTTCATCTTTCAGGCAGAGCCGCCGCCAGCGTTGCCGTCGGACGAGATTCAAGATCCGCTTGGCGCAGTTCCGCTCGACATGGTGTTCCGGCTGACCCAGCAGCCGCCAACCCAATCGGCGGGCGGCAATGTCCGGATTGCCGATATGCGCAACTTCCCGATTTCAAGCGACGTGGCTGCGGCGCTGGTCGAGGTCAATCCCGGTCACATGCGCGAGCTGCACTGGCATCCGAATGCCGATGAATGGCAATATTACATCTCTGGGCAGGCGCGAATGACGGTTTTCGCGGCCGAGGCGAGGGCAAGGACATTCGACTACCGGGCCGGCGATGTCGGCTACGTCCCGATGTCGATGAGCCACTTCATCGAAAACACCGGCAATGAACCCCTTCGGTTCCTCGAGCTGTTCAAGGCGCCACGTTTCGTCGATGTATCGCTCACGCAATGGATGGCACTGACTCCGCCCGAACTCGTCGCCGCGCATCTCAACATCGATCGCGCGGTGATCGAGAAGCTGCGAAAAGACAAGCAGCCGGTAGTATAGCTATTCGTGCCAATACTCGGCCAGCTCTTCGGATGTTACCAGATCCATCTGGCCGTGGAAGCGCGTGCGGTACATCGTCATCAGGGCGTCGTGCCCGACATCCGACGAACTGCACAAGGCATCCTCGACGATCACCACCCTGAAGCCTAGATCGACGGCGCTCAGCACCGTCGACAAGACGCAAACGTCTGTTTCTGCTGTTTCTGCGCCTGAGATGACCACCGTTCCCCGCCAAGCTCAATCAGAAAAATTGCGAGGCCAGGATTGTTGAACGCAGAGTAGGCGGGCTTGTCGACGATGCGCAACGGAGGCACGTAACGCGCAAGGGCCGGCACAAACTCGAGCGCCGACGGCGCAAGATGATTGCGGGTCGCTTGGTGCCAGTGGTGGAGGTAATTTTGCCACTGTCCTGGACGTTCTTCCGGATGTCGCGGTGTGATGAAACGCGTGAAGATCGTCCACGACTGATGCCGCGAGACGATGTCGACGATGGTAGGTAGAACGCGCTCCATCCAGGGCGTCTCCCAGAGCCCGCCCGGAGCGAAGATGCAGAGATGGACCGCGTTGCGAATTTCGGCGACCTCGGGTTTGGTGTCTCTCATCGTCCTCCACTCGTGAGCGCGTAATGCATTTTAGGGGTGTCTGCGTGCCTCGAATTAGGAACCTCCGCGACAAAGAGGCGTTCCAAAGCAGCGCGTTTGGAACCATCGTCACGCGGCGATCCGCAATCCCGAGGGAATTTTGCCGACCGAATGCCCAATCGAGGCTTCTGAAAGGCAGGCCCGCTTTCAGGTCTTGACGTGGATCATGATGGTCTGCGCCTGCTTGGCCGTTTGCTTGCCAGCGCAAGCCGGTGTCACCAGCTCCGAGCTCGGCCAGGTCGCTATCGCTCCCCGCGCAAACGCGTTGCTTCCCTTGCTTGTCCCCATGAGCGACGAGAGCGGTCGCACCGTGCAATTGCGGAGCTGGCTCGGAGACGTCCCGACCGTCTGGATACTGGCCGACTACACCTGCGAAACGCTTTGCGGTCCCGCAATATCGATCGTTTCCAATGCGCTGGCAGATACCGGCCTGAGGGCTGGTCAGGACTACCGACTGATCGTCGTCGGCTTCGATCCCAAGGACGGGACGGCTCAAGCACGGGCGATGAAAAGCGAACAAGTAAGCCCGAGGGGCGGATTGCCCGAGCACAGCTATTTCCTGCGTGCGGCCGCTACGGATATCGGGACGCTGAGCCACGCGTTTGGGGTTCAGACAATCTATGATCGCGAGCATGATCAATTCGCCCATCCCGCGGCGGCTTTCGTCGTCACACCGGAAGGGCGGATCTCGCGCGCTCTCTCGGCCCTCTCGGTTGATGCGGCGAGCCTGCGCCTCGCACTGGTCGAGGCGAGCCAGGGGCGCGTCGGGCGCTGGACCGATCAGGTCCACCTGCTCTGCTATGGATTTGACCCCGCAAGCGGCGTTTACACGCTGGCAGCGAGCCGGCTGCTGCTCGCCGCCTCCTCGATCAGCGTCATTGTCCTTGCCCTGTTGATCGGACTTCTGTTTCGCCGCGAGTTCGCGGCCAGATAGCCACGATCGGCCCATTCTCTTCCGGCGTCCGCGCGAGGACCGCATCGAACGCCAGCCAGAACACCAAGCCGAGGAAAACTCCTGCGGCGATCAGCATCACAGCGGTCACAGCGCGTAACAGCCCGTGAATGGCAGGAAGGATGAGGATCGCCGATTCAAGCCCCCGCATCGCCAACGTTAGCGCGCACAGAGTCAGCAGCCAGTGCGGATCGGATCGCACCTTGCTGCTGAGCATCGCGCAGAATGGAAAGACGAACTGACCGAGGGAGAGTACCGCCAGGGCGAACTGCCAACCATGCTCCGACCGCGCCAAATACCAAGTGACTTCCTTGGGAATGTTACCCGACCAGATGACAATGTATTGCATGGCATGGAGGTAGCACCACAGCAGCAGCACTGCGAGCAGCAGGCCGCTATAGCCGCGGCTCGGCCCTATGGGACGCGTCGACAACAAGCCGGCCGCTATGACGAAAGCCGTTCCGTTCACTAACGTGAAGCTGAGATAGATCAGGCCATAGATCGACGAGTGAAACTCGGGTTCCAGCGATTCGACCCAATCAATGCCGGCGAACGATATGAGCAACACCCCGACGATCGCACCAGCCGATGCCGAGCGCACCATCGCTTCATCATTGCGCCAGGATCTCCTAAGCCGTGCAGAGAGCCCGATCCAGACGGCAAAATAGAACACGGTCCGCAGCACGAAGAACCACGGCGTGAACCAGTGCGCCTTGAACGGTGGCAAGGAAGCTCCATCGGCGATTGCGGGATAAATATCCTTCATGAGGAGCAGAACCGGAATGAAGGTCAGCGCAACGACCGGAAAAAGGCCGGTTGCCGCGACGAAGACGGGATGCAGCGCCACGGTCCAGCGACGCCGCACCAGATAGCTGGTCATGAAGAGGATCAGCGCTCCAATCGGAATTGCGCCCCAGGCGATCCAGGCAACAAGATAGGCCGCAATTGTCGATCGGGCATCAACCGCAAAGCCGGCGATCAGGACTAGGCCCGCGACCACGGCTGCAATCGTTGCGACGCCGCGAGACTTCACGGCGCGGCCTCCAGCTTGGACCGTTCGTCCACCGGCACGTCGTCGAACGTGGCATGGCGGCTGAGTTGAAGCGCGCGGATGTAGGCGACGATCGCCCAGCGGTCGGCCGCGGGCACCCGCGCGGCGTAGGAATACATCGCGCCATAGCCGTTGGTGATGACGTCGAAGAAGTGTTGGTCGTCAGCGGCAAGCAAACGTTCGTCATGATAGCTGGTCGGACGCGGCATGCCACGTTGCACGACTATGCCAGTCCCGTCGCCACCACCGCCGTGGCATGGCGAGCAGAAGATGCCAAAGCGCTCCTTTCCTCTCGCAAGCAGCTCAGGCGAGAGCGCCGGCTTGGTGTGAGCGGCCTTTTCTCGCTCGGGGTCATCGCGGGCGACCGTATTGGCCGGCGACGGACGTAGCACACTGCCGCCGAACAGGGGCGCGCGCGAATAATCACCATAGCGCGGCTGTTCGTCCATGTTCTGGTCACATCCAGCAACCAGTCCGGCCAGCACAACGACGAGCGCAAGCCTGGTCATTTCGGCACAAACTCCACCGAGAGCGCGCCAATCCTCCTAAGAAAGTTCGACGTCTCACCTGCGCTGAATTGGTCATCATCCGCATTCACGCAAAGGAAGAAGCGGTCCCTGCTGGCGCGGTGGAACCGTTGCGCGCCGAACACGGGGTAATTGAGCCTCGGCAGCCCGTTTTGCCAAAGCATCGCGATCAGCATGGACAGCGCCGAGAACAGGATCGTGAGCTCGAACGTGACGACCGCAAAGGCCGAGATCGCATAGACGGGCCGACCGCCGACATTGAGCGGGTAATCGTAATTGACGTAGACCTGCATCAGCAGCGCAGTGCTCGCCCCGGCAATTGCCCCCGCCAGGCCTACTAAGGAAATGCCTGGTCGCGGGATATGCAGAATGCGATCCAGTCCCTCGACCGGAAACGGCGTGAAGGCGTCGAGATGACGATAACCGGCCTCGCGCGCTTCCCGGGCTGCGGCCATCAGCGCTTCGGGCGTGCGAAACTCCGCAAGCAGGCCGTACGCGATATCAGCCATGTTGCTCCTCCTGTTCCTCGTGGAGAAGCTCTTTCGTCTCAAAGATCGAAATCATCGGAATGACCCTGATCGCGATTAGGAATGGCACCAGGAACAGGCCGATCGTGCCGAAATAAGTTGACCAGTCCCAAAACGTCGGCGTGAAATGGCTCCACGAAGAAACCAGAAAGTCGCGATAGAGACTGGTGACGAGGATCATATAGCGCTCGAGCCACATCCCGACCGCAACCGATACCGAGATCAGCAGCAGCACCCATCCCGTCCGCCGCACGGCTTGCCACCACAGGGCCTGGAGCGGAATGAAATTGAAGATGACTGCGCCCCAATAAGTCCAGGCGTAAGCGCCGGTGAAGCGGTCGGCCAAGGTCTGGAGCTCGTGCTCGTTACCGGAATAGAACACATCGAACGCTTCGAAGACGTAGCCATAGGCCGTCATCAATCCGGTCGCCAACAGGACTTTTCCGAGCAGATCGAGATGATCGTCGGTCACGAGGTTTTCAAGACCGAACCAGGAGCGCAGCGTCACGGCAATGATGGAAACGACAGCGAATCCGGAAAACGCAGCTCCCAGCACGAAGTACGGCGGAAAGATCGTCGAATGCCAGCCCGGGATCTGCCCGGCCGCAAACAGCAACGAGACTTCGCTATGGACCGACACGACCAGTGGGACAGCGAGCCCCGCCATCAGCCGATACGTTTGCGACCAGCGCGACCAATGCTTGGCAGATCCGCGCCATCCGAGTGCCGTGATGCCGAAGAAGATCTGCCAGCCGCGCCGGGTCGCCCGATCGCGCGCGGCGGCGAGATCGGGGATCAGGCCGGTATACCAAAAGGCGAGCGAGACGATGAGATAGGTCATCACCGCCCAAATGTCCCATTCCAGCGGGCTGCGGAATTGCGGCCACACGCCCATCGTCGCGGGATAGGGAAACATCCAATAGACGTACCAGGGACGACCGAGATGCAGCAGCGGATAAATGCCAGCGCAGACCACGGCGAATAGCGTCATCGTTTCGGCGAAACGATTGAGCGAGTTGCGCCATTCGCTGCCGGTGAGAAGCAGGAGGGCAGAGATCAGCGTGCCTGCATGGCCGATGCCGAGCCACCAGACATAGTTGTGGATCGCAAAAGCCCAGTTCACGGGGATGTTGATGCCCCAGATGCCGACACCGCGCGTGAACAGTTCGACCGCTGAGACCAGCAACAACAGCAGCAGAGCGCTTGCAAACAGCATGGCGATCAGCCAGCGCCGCTCGGCGGGGAAATGAAGGGGAATGCCGGTGAGCTGGTCGGCGACACCACCCATGCTCTGGCGGGTCGGCAGGATCTCCGATTGCTCGCTCATCCTTGCCTCGATTCCGTCTCGTCCTCGCGCCAGCGCGCGAGATAAGTCGTCCGCGGCCGCGTTCCCTGCTCTTCCAACAGGACGTAATGCCGTCCATCGCGCTTCAAACGCGCGACCTCCGAGTTCGGATCATTGATGTCGCCAAACACGATCGCCATGGTGGGGCAGGCCTGCTGGCAGGCAGTGACGACCTCGCCATCACGGATCGGGCGATTCTCCTTGTCCGCGGCGACATGCGCTGCCTCTATGCGCTGGGTACAATAGGTGCATTTCTCCATGACGCCACGCGCGCGCACGGTGACATCAGGGTTGTGCGCAGCATGCGTCGGCGAATCCGCAGGCGCGCGATAATCGTAAAAATTGAAGCGGCGCACCTTATACGGGCAGTAGCTGGAGCAGGTCCGCGTCCCGATGCAGCGGTTATAGACCATCTGATTCACGCCTTCCGGACTATGCGTCGTGGCATGGACCGGGCAACCCATCTCGCAAGGCGCTTCCTCGCAATGCATGCAGGGCACGGGCTCGAAGAAGCTGCGAGGCTCAGCGATGTCGCCGGTGTGGTAGCGCGCTATCCGCAGCCAGTGCATTTCGCGGCCGGCTCTCACTTGGTCCGCCCCGACCACGGGCACATTGTTCTCCGCCGTGCAGGCCGCCACGCAGGCGTTGCAACCGATGCAACTGTCGAGGTCGATCACCATGCCCCAGGCGTTCTTTGCCGACGGCCAGGTGGCATATAGGCTGGCCTGACCGGTCGGCGACTGCTCGGATACTTGCTTCACTTCACCAGGGCTAACCTCCCGCGCGAAATCAAAGCCCTCCATGCGATGATGCAGCTGCGTGACAGGGAGATCATCCCGCGTATCCAGCTTGCGCAGGCTCCCCTGCGTCAGCCACGGTTCGGCGTCGGGGCGCACTTGGTAGGCATCATAGCCCAGGCCGTCACCCACGCGTCCCGCGCGGGTCCTGCCGTACCCCAGATAAAGTGCAACCGTATTGTCGGCCTGCCCTGGCATGACCCAGAGGGGCCCGTTGATGCGACGCTTTCCGATTGCCACCTCGGCATGATCGCCATTGGCCGCCGCAAGGCGCTTTGCGAGCGCCGGGCTCACCGCGATCACATTGCTCCATGTCACCGTCGTCAGCGTCTTGGGAAGCTCCTGAAGCCAACCGACGTTAGCGAACCGGCCGTCCCAGATCGTCGGATCCGGCTGAAATACGATGTCGAGGTCGCCAGCAGTACCGGGCGGGGCGGTCGCGTCAGCCGCTGGCGGTACCGTGACGAACGGTGCTGCGCCTTCCACGAAGCCATCAAGCAACGCCTGTCTCCAGCGCACCTCGAATGCGTCGCCAAAGTTTTGCCGCCAGGTCTCGCGGACAGCGGCATCCGAAGACGGATCAGTCTCTCCGAGCAACATTGCGAAGATCTGATGCGCCGTCTTGACGTCGTAGAACGGCGAAATGACCGGCTGAAGGATCGTCAAGGTACCATCGACGGCCTTCGCATCGCTCCAGCTCTCCAACGCATGCGCCAGGGGAAGCTGCCACTCGCACTTTTCTCCGGTCTCGTCCCGCTGCAATCCGATGTGCAGAGACGAGCGGACGCGCGCGATCGCCGCGCCAAGCTCGAGCTCTCCCGGCCCGGTATAAGCCGGATTGCAGTCGAGCACGATGAGAGAGGTGACGTGTCCGGCATTGATGTCCGACACCAGCGCGGCCAAAGTTCCGGTTTCCGAGGGGCCTGCAAGCGACGCGGTCAGCTTCAGGGTTTCACCGCCATTGCCGAGCTGTTGATTGATCCGCGCGACCCAGAGAGCAGTTGCAATACCGCCGCTCAATCCCGAGACAAACAGCGACCGCCCCGTCTTCTCCTTGCAGGCATCGGCGACGCGCGCGATCCACCCGGCTTCAACTTCCGTCAACTCAGGCCTCGATGCGCCGGCGACGCCGAACGTGCTTGCAAGCGCTTCGGCGAGAGCAGGCATTCGCCTCGTATCGGCAATCAGGCGCTGATTTGCCAAAGCGCCCGTCGGCGACGGGACACTTTCGGCCATGAACAATCGGTTACCGGGCTGATCGCCAAACCGTCGCCGCGCTTGCGACCAGCCCAAAGCGTTGCGCACCTGGTTGGGGCCCGGCCCAAGAAAGTCTTCATCGAAGCCAACCACGACATCGCAGTTTGCGAGCTCATAATGCAGATCGACTGCTTGCCCGTAGACCGCAGTCGTGATCTGCCGCCCGGCTGCGGGTCCCGTCGCCGCATGGATGTGAATGCGGGCTTTTGGAAACTGCCTCTGGAAAGCATCGATCTGCCGCAGCAGTGTCGGCGACGTGGTGGGGCCGAGCAGCAGGCGGACCCCATCGCCCTGATCGGCCCGCCAGTTCTCGCGCATCGTTCCGATTGCCGATTCCACAACAGCCCAGCTCGCGGGCTCGCCATGCCGGCTCGGTGCGGCCGCGCGATCTGGGTCATAGAGTTGCAGCACGGCGCTCTGCATGAAGACGTCGCTGCGGCCGCGAGTGACCGGATGATCCGGATTGCCGTCGAGCTTGGTGGGCCGTCCCGCATGGGTCGTTGCGATCACAGGCTGCGCATAGCCGTCGAGCAAGACGGCCGTCGCATAGTAGCGCGGCAGCCCGATCGTCTCGCTCTCAGGCTGGTCGACATAGGGCAGCGCGGCGACAAACGAGCTCTTCTCGCATCCGGTCAGTCCGGCCAACGCGAAGGAGGCGCCCATTAGTTTCAGGAATTGACGGCGCGCCGTCATCGGCAACTCCAGGGCGGTAGGATATTCCGCCTCGATGAAGGCCTGAAATCGGGGATCATCGGAGAGTTCTTCGATGCCTGCCCAGACCCGTGGTCCGGCCGTCGCTTGGGATCGATTTTCGATGCGGCGTTTCATCGGTGACACACATAGCAATGGGTCAGTTCGCCGAACCGGATGCCTTCATGGGCCGCAATCGCTTCCCCTTCCTTGCGCGCGTTTGCCGGCGGCCGCCAGGCCATGTCAGTGACGTGATCCGAAGGACGCAGATGCGGCGCCGGATCGCGATGGCAATCGATGCAGAACTCCATCGTGAACGCCTTCGCCCGATAGGTCAGCGCCATCTGGTCGATGCGACCATGGCAGCTCTCGCATCCGACTCCCTTGGCGATGTGGATGTCGTGACGAAAGAACACGTAATCGGGGAGCTTAGCGACGCGTGTCCACTGGATTGGAGTGTTGTGAGCGAGGCTTTCCCGCACCGGCTCCAGCATGGCCGCATTCGTCCAGATCGCCGAGTGGCACGTCATGCAAGTCTCAGTCGGTGGGAGGCCGGCTCTTGGGCCCATCTCGACATTGCTATGACAATAGCGACAATCGATGCCGAGTTCCCCCGCATGATGGCGATGGCTGAACGGTACGGGCTGCTGCGGCCGGATGTCGGTCTCGGTCATGTAGGCCGAACGCGCAAAGCCCACGACGGCCACGGTACTGCCGCCGGCGAGCGACAGACCTCCGATCAGAAAGAGGCGCATCCATGTGTCCGCCACAGGAGAGAATAACTGGACCATTCCCGCTGTGACCCGGTAGCGAGTTGTCGGGTCGGCAATGCTGCCGCAGCCCGTTGGTTCCTAACTAGGAACGCTATTCGACCCCCGGCATTGTCCTGCCGCGATCGAGGGCAGCAACATGGCGGACAGCAAGCGCTTCGACTACGAGCGGTCGGACGTTGGGATACGCCTTGTCGGATGGCTCGCAGGCGGCCTTGCGATCTTCATTGTCGTCACCCCGCTCACGCTGCCTTGGATGTTCCCCCTATCGAAGACAACGACCACGCCGGCGGGCCGTCCCGCGCTGAGCTCGAACGCGCCGCCGCTCGAGGTCGATCCCCACGACACGCTCCAGCGATCACGGGAGGATGATGCGCATTTCGCGCAGAGCTACGGATATAGCGATCGCCCGCGCGGAACAGTCCGTATCCCTATCGATCGCGCAGTCGATATCCTGCTACGCAAGGGTTTGCCCGGATGGCCGTCGCCATGATGCAATCCCGGAAGCATCGCCGGAGCTCGCCCTAGATGTGGCGTGAATGGATTCCGTTCTGGCGCCCCGGGCTGTCGCCACAAAGCGGCGACGTTGACCTGCTGTTTGCCGGCCTTCTGATCGCAAGCGCGCTCGTCCTCGGCCTGCTGTTCTTCCTGCTCATCTTGTTTTGCGTACGCTATCGCGCCGGCAATGAGATCGACCGTGGGCACCGCACCTCCAAGAGCTGGCACTGGGAAGTCAGCTGGACCGCGGCATCCTTTGTCTGCTTCCTTGGTCTGTTCGTGTGGGGCGCAAGCGTCTATTTCGAGATGTACAAGACACCAACGGACGAATTGGTCGTCTTCGTTGTCGCCAAGCAGTGGATGTGGAAGACGCAACACGCCGGCGGCCAATCCGAGATCGATGCGCTGCACCTGCCGGTCAAGCGGCCGGTCCGCCTCGTCATGGCGTCCCAGGACGTCATTCACAGCTTCTTCATTCCGGCGCTGCGGCTCAAGCACGATGTCGTCCCCGGCCGCTATCAGGACATCGAGCTCGAGGTCGACCGACCGGGCCACTATCATCTTTTCTGCGCGGAATATTGCGGCACGGAGCACTCCGGCATGATCGGCGAGATCGTGGCGATGGAGCCGGCCGGTTATTCCCATTGGTTGACGCAGCAGGCCCCCGCGAGCCCCCTCGCCGACGAAGGCGGCGCGCTGTTTCGTCAGCTCGGCTGCAGCGGCTGCCACGGCAACGGCAGCCAGGTGCGAGCCCCGCCATTGGAAGGACTGTACGGCAAGCCCGTTCCCCTTTCTGACGGTAGCACGGTGATCGCGGACGACAAGTACATCCGGGATTCCATCCTGCTGCCGCGGAGCCAGATCGTCGCCAGCTATCAGCCGTTGATGCCCTCATTCGAGGGCAAAGTCAGCGAGGACCAGCTGTTGCGGCTTGTCGTCTACATCAAATCGCTCGCGGGGCGTCCATCATGAGCGAGAAGAACTATCTCACGACCGATTATACGCTCAGATCCTGGTTCCTGACCACGGACCACAAGCGCATTGCGATCCTCTATTTTGCGAGTCTCATCTTCTTCTTTTTCATCGGGGGCGCGGCCGCCACCGCGATCCGGATCGAGCTGGCCACTCCACAAGCCGATCTCGTCAGCTCCGATCTCTACAACCGGCTCTTCACCATGCATGGCATCATCATGGTGTGGTTCTTCCTGATCCCGTCCATCCCCAATACGCTCGGCAATTTCATCGTACCCTTGATGATCGGTGCGCGCGATCTCGCCTTCCCCCGCCTCAACCTGATGAGCTGGTACATCTTCATGCTCGGCGGTTGTACCGCCTTGTTCGCGATTCTCGCCGGGGGCATCGACACCGGCTGGACGTTTTACACGCCATTTTCGAGCCTTTACTCCAACAGCTATGTCATCGTCGCGGCCGCTGGCGTGTTCATCGCCGGCTTTTCATCGATCCTGACCGGACTCAACTTCATCGTCACCATCCACCGCCTGCGCGCCCCAGGCTTGACCTGGTATCGCCTACCGCTCTTTCTGTGGTCGCTCTATGCAACTTCCGTCATCCTCGTGCTGGCGACGCCGGTGCTGGCGATCACACTTCTCCTGATGGCAACGGAACGATTCTTCGGCGTCGGCATTTTCGATCCCCGGATCGGCGGCGATCCGTTGCTGTTCCAGCACTTATTCTGGTTCTACTCTCACCCCGCCGTCTACATCATGATCCTGCCCGGCATGGGCGTAATCAACGAGCTGATCTCGTGCTTCTCGCGCAAGCCGGTGTTTGGCTACAAATTTGTGGCATGGGCGAGCCTCGCGATCGCCGGGGTCGGCTTCCTGGTGTGGGGCCACCACATGTTCGTCAGCGGCCAGTCGCTGATCGCGAGCCTCGTGTTTTCCTTCATGAGTTTCATCGTCGCGGTGCCCTCCGCCATCAAGGTGTTCAACTGGACCGCAACGCTGCACAAGGGGTCGCTGCGTTTCGATGCACCCATGCTCTATGCGCTGGCGTTCATCGGCCTGTTCACGATCGGCGGTCTCACCGGTCTCTTTCTGGCCTGCCTTGCCTTCGACGTGCACGCGACCGACACCTATTTCGTCGTGGCGCATTTCCATTACATCATGGTCGGCGGCATGGTGACCGCCTATTTCGGCGGCCTGCATTATTGGTGGCCGAAGATCACGGGCCGCCTCTATTCGGAATATTGGGCGCGCACCGCCGCCGTTCTGATCTTCTTCGGTTTCAACCTGACCTTCTTTCCACAGTTCATCCTGGGCGCGGAAGGAATGCCGCGGCGCTATCACGTCTATCCGCCGGAGTTTCAGGTCTGGAATGTGCTCTCATCCGGGGGCGCCGTGATACTCGCAGTGGCCTATCTGATGCCGCTGGTCTATCTTGGTTATTCCGCTTTCTTCGGGGCCCGCGCGCCGGCAAATCCCTGGAACGCACCCGGACTGGAATGGCAGACGTCCTCGCCGCCGCCCGAGGAGAATTTCGCGACACAGCCGGTCGTCACGCGCGAACCGTACCAATACAACGAGGCGTTTGAGGCGGAGCCGCAAAATGCCTGAGCCGCCCGCCTTCGCCTCCCAATATGTCTCTATCCCTCATCGTGACCACAGTGCCGAGCTCGGCATGTGGGTGTTCATTGCGACCGAAATCCTGTTGTTCGGGGGCCTCATCCTTGCCTATTTCGTCTATAGGCACGCGTTTCCCCAAGCCTTCGCAGAGGGCAGCCGACATACGGACATCCTGATCGGAACGATCAACACGGCCGTTCTCCTGACATCCAGCTTCCTGGTGGCATGGGCCGTCGGGATCTTCTCGGCCGCCACCGCCAAGATCGTCACGTGGCTTCTCGTCGGCGCCGCGTGCCTTGGCCTTGCGTTCATCGCGCTCAAGGGGATCGAGTACCGCAAGGAGTATCACGAGCATCTGATCCCCGGCATCGATTTCCAGTTGGCGAGCCCTCTCGCCAATGGCGTCCAGCTATTTTTCGTCTTCTACTTCATCGCCACGGCGATCCATGCAGTTCACATGTTGATCGCGATTTGCCTACTGCTAACGCTTACGATCATCAGCCGGAGGGCGCCAACGACACGCCATCACACGGCACTGCACAGCGCGGCGCTCTACTGGCACTTCGTCGACGTTGTCTGGATCTTCCTGTTCGCGCTGATCTACCTGCCAGGGCGAGCTGCGTCATGACACAATGGCGACCGCCTCTGGCGCTCGTCGGCGCCTGGCTCGGCCTGCTGGCCTTGTTGGCACTGACGGTCGCACTCGCCTATGTACCACTCGGGGCAGGCAATGCTGTCGTGGCCCTGAGTATCGGCACCGTCAAAGCGGCGCTGGTCGCAGCAATTTTCATGGAATTGCGGCACCGGAACGGCCTGACGATCGTTTTCGCAGGCGCCGGACTGTTCTGGCTCGGCATCCTGCTCTGGCTCGGGTTGATGGACTTCATGACGCGAACATAAAGCTTCAGTCGGTTCGCGCGTCGAGCGCCGCGCGTTCCTTCCTGACGTCATCCGGGCTGACCGGCGGCGCCATGCCCCAATGATTGCGGACGTAGCTCGCCACGGCAGCCACCTGCTCATCATTCAGTTGCCAACCGAACGAAGGCATGGCGGGGCCGGTCGGCTCTCGGTCGGTCGCGACGCTCTGCGCGCCCTGCAAGATCACGCGCAGCACCGTCGTGGGATCGCCGGTGTTGACGGTAGCGGCGTGGGTCAGGTCTGGAATGAGATTGGGAACGCCCGTGCCATCCGACTTGTGGCACGCGGAGCAGAGGTCCTGGTAGATCGCGCTGCCCGCGGTCAGCACCTTGGCGTCGGCCGAGCTATCGGCTGCAGGCTTGGGACCGGAGACATCTTTCAAGTACGTCGCCATCGCCTGGACGTCTTCGTCCGTCAGTTTGGACGTCGAGAGCTCGACCACCTCGCCCATAAGTCCTGCCGCGGCGGCAAATCGATTGTGACCGGTTTTGAGATATTGCGCGACATCGTCGGGGGACCATTGCGCGAGCGGCCCTTGTCCGCTCGTGATGTCCGGGGCGACCCAGCCCTGAAGCGCATAGCCTTGCAGGGGCTTCGATATCTCGTCCCCGCCCAGGAAAGTCTTCGGCGTATGGCAGGCGCCGCAATGGCCGGGGCCCTGGACCAGATAGGCTCCCCGATTCCATTGCTTCGACTTCGACCGCTCGTCTTTGAAGGTGCCCGGCGTGAAATAAAGCTCGTCCCAGACAGCCATGGCCATACGCTGATTCAGCGGAAACGGCAGGCGGTTCACGGTCACAGGATTCCGCACCGGATCGACCGTCGACAGATAGGCCCGAATGTCCTTCACATCCTCCGTTGTCATCCGCGCAAAATACGGGAAAGGCATCGCCGGGTAGAGCCGCTTCCCATCACGACGGCGACCGTTTCGCACCGCCGCATTGAACTCCTCATCACTCCATGCTCCAATCCCTGTCTCACGATCCGGTGTGATGTTGGGTGCGACCAGCGCACCAAAGGGCGTCTCGATCGGGCGACCACCGCTGAAAGGATGATCACTCCCGGGAATGGTATGGCAACTTCCGCAGTCGGCGGCGCTGGCGAGATAGCGCCCGCGTTCCACGGCGGCGAAATCCTGCAGGCCCGCTCCCATGGCTCCGCAAATGCCCGAAGCGAGCGCGAGCGTGGCGAGAGGGAACTGCGCGGCCCTACGCATTGATCAGTTGCCCTGGGTTCTTAAGGTATTTGGAACGGATTGCATCCGCGGCCCAATAGGCAAGCGCGGCGACCGTTCCGGTCGGATTATAACCGGCGTTCTGCGGAAATGCGCTGGCGCCGAGCACGAACAGATTTGGCACGCCCAATTCTGGAGATAGCGATTGAGCGCGCTGGTGCCGGGATCGCGGCCCATGATCGCGCCACCACACAGATGCGTCGTCTGGTATTTCGTGACGTCGTACGGTGCCTTGCGGTATTCCTTGACGACCTGTCTTGCACCCATCGCCTGAAAGATCTCGGCAAATTTATCGGTCAGGAATTTGTTCTGCTTGATCTCGTTGTCGTGGAAATCCATCGTGATCCGCGCCAGCGGCCGGTTGAAGCGATCCTTATAGGTCGGGTCGAGATCCATGTAGACATCGCGGTAGCTGTACATGCTGCCATGGACGCCGGTGCCGGGCTTCATCGCGCTCTGATAGTTCTCCTTCACAGCCTTCTTCCATTGCGCGCCCCACAGCGGTGTTCCCGGCGGCACCGGTGTCGTTTCAATCGGCCGGCCATTGGTCTGCACCTGCCCCATGTAGCCGCCGCCGACGAAGCCGTGCGGGCCATGATCGAAATTGTCGCCATTGAACTCGTCGATACACATCCCGATCGCGCCGGAGGCGATGAAGGGGTTGAAGACGAATTTAGCTGGATCGAAGAAGCTGACGACGTCGGAAATCGTCTGGTGGGTGAAATTGCGGCCGACGACTCCTGTGTTGGCCACGGGATCGTAAGCCTTGCCGATTCCGGATAGCAGAAGAAGCTGGACGTTGAAGATCGCGAAAGCAGACAACACGACGAGATCAGCCGGCTGCTCCCACTCCTGGCCTGCGGCATCCACAAACGTCACGCCGGTGGCGCGCTTGCCCGAGCTGTCAAGGTTGATCCGCGTGACCTCGCTATTGTCACGCGCGGTGAAGTTCGGCTTGCGGACCAGCGCCGGCAGCACCGTCGTCTGCGGCGAGGCCTTCGAGTAGTTGCCGCAGCCGAACCACTCGCAGAAGCCGCAATAGGTGCAGGGTCCGAGGCGGACACCCAGAGGATTCTGGTAGGGACGCGACATGTTGCCTGAGGGCTGCGGGAACGGCTTGTAGCCGAGATCGCGGGCCGCTTTGCCGAACAGCGTGTGGCCGAACGGCTGCTCCTGCGACGGATTTGGATACGGCCGCGAGCGCGGTCCCTCAAAGGGATTGCCGCCCTCCACGATCGTGCCCTTGACGTTACCAGCCTGACCAGACGTGCCGCAGAGATATTCGAACCGGTCGTAGTGCGGTTCGAGCTCGTCATAGGTGACACCCCAATCCTGGATGGTCATGTCCCCGGGCAGAAAGCTTGCGCCGTAGCGTTCCGTGAGATGGGTCTTCAGGACGAAATCCGACGGCAGGAAGCGCCAGGTTTCCGCATTCCAGTGCACCCCTCCTCCACCAACGCCGTTCGGCGGCATGAACGCACCCCAACTTCTGATCGGCAGCGCCGTCTGGTCCATCTTGTTGCGGAATGTAAACGTGGTCTGGCTTGGACTGAGGAACAGCTCGTGGCGAATGCGATAGCGCAATTCGTCAGCCGCATAGCCGGGTGGATAATCTGTGGCCGTATTACGCCAGGGACCGCGTTCGATCGCGATCACATCCAGGCCGGCATCCGCGAGCTCGTAGGACATGATCGAGCCGGTCCAGCCTAGCCCGATGATGATAACGTCTTTTCGCGGAAGCTTGCGGCCCATGTGAAGCACTCACGATTTGGCTGGGGTCCAATCGGCTCGCCCAGCGATGCTGACGGGCGGGTGCGGATAGCGCTCGTTGTGGCGACCCACCCAATCGCGATAGTCGTAGCGGATGCCGGGAAAGCCGATCATCTTCCAACCGACCATGTCGCGATTGCCGCCATGGATAGGGTCGGAGAAAAACCCCTCCGGAATATCCTTCAGAAGCGCGGAGAAGAAGCCCTGGGCGTCGATACTCTCGAACTTGATCTCGCCCGCCTCGATCTTCCGCAACACGTCGTCCTGCGCAGCGGAATCAAGCTCCGCAAAGGTCTTGCCGCTCTGCGTTGACTTGCAGTGCTTGTCGAGGGCCGCCAATCCCTTGCGATAGAGTTCGCCGGGCGTGAGCTCCGATTGCGAGCCTTGTTCTTTGGTGCCCTTCACAAAGGGTCCAAGCGTGTAGAGGCCTTGGCTTGCGCCATAGGGCCCCTTAAGCTGACGATCGATGAAGACGGCGCAGCCTGCATCCTTGCCGCCCGGCGTATCCGGATCGGACGGAATGATCCGATCGGCGATCGCCTCCATCGCGCGAGCTTCGGCCAAGTTAAAAAATTGCCACGGACCGGGCCGGACCCATTCGGGCGCCGAACCGGGATAGGGCGACCATTGTACATGACCGTGAACAACGCCGGCGCGCGTGAGCGAAGTTGTGCTGGCAAGGCAGGCCGCCAGCGAAATCAGAAATGTCCGTCGCCGCATTGGGGGATCCTGTGAGCTGTTCCGCCAACGAAACCGGGGTGCGACCGTTCCTACGCCATTCCCAATATTTAGTCGGACCTGATCAATTTCGGATCAGCGGCCGTTGTCTGTTGTGATCTCAAAGGCCTCGATCTCGAATTGTTTTTCAATTGCCTGCAAGACATCCAGCGGCAGCTCTGCCTGTTCCGGCTGCCTCCAGGCAAGCTCAAACGCATATTTCGCGCTTTTGCCGTCGGCCGCCCGTGTCTGCTCCTGAAACCGCGCACGAATGTGCCTTTGTCCGACCAGTTCTCGTACATCGTCGACCACGTGCCACTGTGATGGGCCCTTCACGACCAGGCGGGCACGATGTTCTCGCGGCATCCAGATATCGACCATTTTGAGGGCCCAAAGCGTGAATACGGCCAATACGGTCGCCGCAGTCCCAAGCGCGAGCTGTCCTCCGCCGAAACATAGCCCGATCACGGTAACCAGCCACAACGTCGCCGCCGTCGTGACGCCGGTAACGAGGTCACCTCGCTTCAGGATTGTTCCGCCACCGATGAAGCCGACACCCGTGAGGATTCCGAGAGGGAGACGCATGAGATCCATGACCGAAAAGGATTCGGCGGTCTTACCTCCGAGGGACAGCAGGATATTGGCTTGGATCATCGCAATCGAGGCCGCGAGACAGACGAGGATCGTCGTCCGAAAGCCGGCGGCATGCCCCCGGGCGCCGCGGTTAAGACCGACAATCCCGCCTGCCAGCATGGTGAGCGCGAGCCGTATCGCGATATCGGTGGCAGTCGGATGAAGGGGCATATTCATCGAAGCTTTGCGATCGCATTTAGGAGCTTCTGTCAGGAATTCCGGCTCGTCCCTGCGCCCACGGGACGCGACGGTTCATTCACCTGTTGGACGTGATAGCCGGCTGGAAGCAGACGACCACCTTCCTCATCTGCGACAGGAACATCCGTGATGAGGCCTTCGATCAACGCCGCGTCCCAGACTTCCTTTTCGGTCGCGAACGGCTTGCCGATCTGCCGATCTCCTTCAAACAAGGCGTACATGATGCCTCCAATCGCTAGATGCTGATGAGCGCGATGCCGAGTTCTGGGCGCTTCTTGCGACGCAAGTGCACCACCGTCTCCGTGATCGTCACTTCGAGCGTCGGCTGCACCAGGCCGGAGAGCAGATGGCCACCGCGCACCGTGCCGTCCCGCAGCCCAAGCACGGCGTGAAGATGCAGGCTGGCCTTGCCATCGTCTCCCTGTGCGACGTCACCGAGCAAGCTCAACACTTCGCATTGCTCGCCGACCTCGATCGGCTCGTAGGTTTTTACAGCAAAGTCAAACCAACCCACCTTCGCCCGCGAAAACGCTCCGATCGCGGACACTGACGCGCCCGTAATCTTTTCGCGCTCGGCAAACTCCGTGATCGACCTGAAGGCTTCCTCACCCTGATCGAGCACGAGAACAAAGGTCCGCTCGACGCCGTCATTGAACGCTTTTGATTTCATCGGACATTCCATTTTGGAGGCTGGCATTCAGTTTTTCGCGATAGGGATCTCTCCGCCTTCGATGATCTCCGGAGGAACATCCTTGAAAATCCGTACCGGAACGGATTTGGCCGCGGGCACCTTGCTGCCTTCCGCGTAGTGCCACAACGGGATCAGGCCGTTGCATTCCGGGTAGTAGCCTGCAATCGTCCTGCGCGGGATGTCGTAAGGCACGATCTGAAGCTCGCTCAGGCTGCGCTCGACGCCGTCACCAGCCTCAGTCACAAGAGTGACGGTGTCGCCCGACTTCAGGCCATCCGCCTCCATGTCGGCGGAATTCATCAGGATGACGTAGCGGCTGCCCTGGATGCCGCGAAAGCGATCGTCCTCGTTGTAGATCGTCGTGTTGAACTGCCCATCGGCGCGCATGGTCATCAATTCATAGACGCCGTCACTCTCCGGTGGCGGCGCAAAGGCGCTCTTCGGAACGGTGAAGTTCGCCTTGCCGTTTGGCGTCTTCCACTTGCGCTCCCGCGCCCCCAGCGGTCTCGGAAAGCCGCCGGGCTCGAACATGCGCTTGTTGAAGTCCTTGAACTGGTCGGGATAGGTCCGTTCTATGGCATCGCGCACTTTCGAATAATCGCCGGTCCAGGCGTCCCAGTCGACTTTTGGATTAGCCTTGAGCGTCGCCTTGGCAAGGCCCGCGACGATTGCCGGCTCGGACAGAGCGTCCTTGGCCACCGGCTTGCGCTGACCACGCGAGCCATGAATACACGCGGTGGAATCCTCCATCGAGACCGCCTGGGTGCCGCTTGCCTGCTCGTCGATCTCGATGCGGCCAAGGCACGGCAGGAGATAGGTGACTTCTCCCGGCACGATATGGCTGCGATTGAGCTTGGTCGCGATCTGCACCGACAGGCGCAGGCCGGACCAGGCCGGCTCCATCAGCGACCGTTCTGGAATGGCGCGCACAAAATTGCCGCCAAGGCTCACGAAGCCGCGCACATCTCCCTTCAAAATGCCCTGGCAGGCGTCCACAGTCGTCAGGCCATCCCATCGCGGCGGCTCGAAGCCATAGAGCTCGGCGAGCCTGTCGAGCGGCACGAGCTTTGTCTTTTCCGAGATGCCGACGGTGCGCTGACCCTGGACGTTGGAGTGACCGCGGATCGGCGAGATGCCGGCCCCGGGCTTGCCGATATTGCCGCGTAGCAGCAGTAGGTTCACGATCATCTTGGCGGTCTCGACACCATGCTTGTGTTGGGTCACCCCCATCCCGTAATTGGCGATCACCGCATTGGCAGCCATGTAGGTGTTCGCGGCGTCGAGCATGGCCCCCTGGGAGAGCCCCGACGCGCGCTCAATTTCGTTCCAATCCTGCGCGCGACAGAAGGCGGCAAACTCCTCGAATCCGGCCGTGTGTTGCTGAATGAAATCGACGTCAACGACGCGCGCGCTTCCGTTCGCCAGAGCCAGATCGTCGGACTCGATCACCCATTTGCAGATGCCGACCATTGCCGCAGCGTCTCCGCCTATCCGAACCTGATGATATTGCGAGCTGATGCGCGTACCGCCCGCGATCATCTGTACGGGGCTTTGCGGATTGACGAAACGCTCCAGCCCACGTTCACGGAGCGGGTTGAAGGTCACGATCGGCACGCCGCGCTGGGCCGCCTCCTGCAACGGATGCAACATGCGGGGCGCGTTCGTGGTGGTGTTGTGGCCGAAGAAGAAGATGCAGTCGGTGTGTTCGAAGTCCTTCAGCAGCACCGTGCCGACCGGTGATCCGATCACCTGCGGAAGAGCCACCGACGTCGTCTCGTGGCACATGTTGGAGCTATCAGGAAAGTTGCTCGTGCCGTACATGCGGCCGAACAGCTGGTACATGTAGCTCGCTTCCAACGAGGCGCGGCCGGACGTGTACATGATGACCGTGCGGGGATCGAGCCTGTTGAGCTCGTTGCCGATCTCGCGAAATGCTTCGGACCAATCAACCGCCACATATCTGTCGCTGTCCGCATTGTAGCGCATCGGGTGGGTCAGCCGTCCCTGCTCCTCCAGCTGGTGATCGGACCAGTTCCTCAACTCGGTGAGCGTATGCTGTGCGAAGAACTCCGGCGTAACGGTTTTGCCTGTTATTTCCCACGCGGTCGCTTTGGCGCCGTTCTCGCAGAACTCGAACGGATGCGGGCTTGCAGGCTTGGCCCAGGAGCAACTCACGCACATGAACCCGCCGGGTTTGTTCTGTTTCAGCAGGATTTCGCTGCCGAGGATCGCGACCTCTTCCTGCGTGAGAATGTGCATGACGGCATTGAGCGAGCCCCAGCCACCAGCCGGCGCATCATAGGTTTCGACTTTTGCTTTTTGCCGCATGGCGGGCCCTTCGATTGCACCCCCCCAACGGGAAACCGGAGGCGGCATCGCTGGTTCCTCCGCAACAGGAACATTGCATCAGCTCGCGCGTCGATACGTTGTCGCTGGACGGACATTATGCACGGCTCCCACTTCGCGCGACGCGAGCGCGCGTACGAATCGACAGTCAAACTGCCGCGCCTGACCTCGAAGGGGACGCAGGACGAACGGGTGGTGGCCGAGGAGTGCCCCATCGCGCTTGTCTACGACGGAACAACCGTTGCCGTCTTGATGGCCACGCCTTCCGATTTGACCGATCTCGCGCTCGGGTTCAGTCTGACGGAAGGAATTATCGAAGATGTTGGCGAGATCGAGGAACTCTCGGTCGTTCCTGGCCTGGACGGCATTGAGGTTCGAGCCTGGTTGCGCAGGGGTGCGGGGCGTCTCCTGAAGGATCGGCGCCGGCGACTGGTCGGCCCCACAGGCTGCGGCTTATGCGGCATTGAAAGCCTCGCCGAAGCCAACCGGACACGCCGCCCCGTTGAGCGACGGATCAGCCTCACGCCGGAACAGATCCGGATGTCGATCGAAAGCCTTGGCGAAGCTCAAGTTTTGAACCACGCGACCCGCGCTACTCACGCCGCCGGCCTGTTTCGACCCGGCAATCATGACATGATCCTGCGCGAGGACGTCGGGCGCCACAATGCGCTCGACAAGCTCGCTGGCGCGCTGGCATCGGAGGGCGTTTCAGGCCGCACCGGCGCCGTCATTCTCACGAGCCGCATATCGGTCGAGATGGTGCAAAAGGCCGCTGCGATCGATGCCGGAATCGTCATCGCAGTCTCCGCGCCAACTGCGCTCGCAATTCGCACCGCTCAAGCTGCCCGGGTGACGTTGATCGGAATCGCACGCGGAAGTGATTTCGAAATATTCAGCCATCCTGCGGGAGTTCTTCGTTGAGGTGCCGATAGGCGCGGCCTCCGCGAAAGACATTCGCGCCGAGGCTTCCCGCAGCCGAGTTCCCACTCACCAATTCCTATAACTCCCGCCGCGCTCGCCCGATGCTAGGAACGAGTGGATACCCAACCGAGTTCACTTCAATCCTATTCCATGTGAGGTCGTTGTGCCGGATTCAGCTTCTACACCGACTTTCCCAATCGCTCTGACGATTAACGGAACGCGCCACGAGCTGTCGTTGCCTCCTTGGGTCACATTGCTCGATCTGTTGCGGGAACAGCTTGGACTCACTGGCTCGAAGAAGGGGTGCGATCATGGTCAGTGCGGCGCATGCACAGTCCTGATCGACGGACAACGTATCAACTCGTGTCTCATTCTGGCCGTTTCGCGCGACGGAGCCGAGATCACGACGGTCGAGGGATTGGCCGACGGCAACCAGTTGCATCCGTTACAAGCCGCTTTCATCGAACACGACGCCTTCCAGTGCGGCTACTGCACACCGGGCCAGATCTGCTCCGGGGTCGGCTTGATGAGGGAAGCACGCATCCGCTCCAGAGCAGACATCCGCGAGCAGATGAGTGGTAATATCTGCCGCTGCGGTGCCTACACCAACATTGCCGATGCCATCGCTGACGTCCTCGGCGAGCAATCGACAGCCAGGGAAGCAGCAGAATGAACCGTTTCGAATATGTGCGCGCGAATTCGATTGCTGGCGCCATCGCTGCGCTCGCACAGTCCGCTGAAGCAAGAGTTCTGGCAGGCGGCACCAATCTCGTCGACCTCATGAAGTACGATGTCGCGAAGCCGTCGCGCGTCGTCGACATTAACCGTCTTCCGCTCAAAGAGGTCGCAGACACAGAGAACGGCGGCTTGAAGATCGGGGCCTTGGTGTCGAACAGCGACCTCGCCTGGCACCCGCAGATCGTGAAGCGGTCCCCTCTGCTCGCGAGCGCGATCCTGGCGGGCGCTTCGCCGCAACTTCGCAACGCTGCGACGACCGGAGGCAATCTGCTCCAGCGGACGCGCTGCTATTATTTCTACGACAGCTCCACCCCCTGCAACAAGCGGACGCCTGGATCGGGTTGCGGTGCCATCGGTGGCGTCAATCGCATTCACGCCATTTTCGGCGCAAGCGAGAGCTGCATCGCAGTACATCCTTCAGACATGTGCATCGCGCTGGCTGCGCTCGATGCCGAAGTCGAGGTCGAGAGCGTGAAAGGACGCCGGCTGATACCGTTCGAGCAATTCCATCGGCTGCCGGAGACGACCCCCGAACGCGACAACACACTGGAACAGGGTGACCTCGTGACTGCGGTCATCCTGCCTGCAACCGATTTCGGCCGCCATCACACTTACCTCAAGATTCGCGATCGGCTGTCCTACGCCTTCGCGCTGGTTTCCGTAGCCGTCGGAATGACGATGGAAGATGGCGTGATAGCGGATCTTCGCCTGGCGATGGGCGGGGTGGCGCACAAGCCGTGGCGTGATAAGGCCCTCGAAAAGACTTTGCACGGCGCGGAAGCCAACGAGGCCAGCTTCCGACACTTCGCCGAGGAGGCGCTCCGGGGCGCCAAGGGTCAGGGACAGAACGACTTCAAGATCGCACTTGCGCGCCGCACGATCATTCGCGCGTTGACCCAGGCCGCGCGTGGCACGCCGCAAGATCAATCCGTTAAGACCATTCGCTAGGGATCGCTCCAGTGGAATTGCACCGAACCAACTACGATCTGATCGGCAAGCCCACAAACCGTGTCGATGGTGAGCTGAAAGTCACGGGCCGCGCGCGCTATGCTGCGGAATATCCTACCGCGGACCTCTTGTATGGGGTGATCGTGTCGGCAACGGTTCCGGCCGGACGGATCACGACGCTGGATACCAAGCGTGCCGCTTCGCTGCCAGGCGTTGTCCGCATCTTCACCCATGAAAACGTGAGGAGCGCAGCATGGCTGGACCGGAAATGGCGCGACGAGGTCGCTCCGCCGGGTCATCCGTTCCGTCCCCTGCACTCCGATCGAATCCTGTTCGACGGGCAACCCATCGCACTGGTCGTTGCGGATAGTTTCGAAGCGGCCCGCGACGCCGCCTCGCTCGTCCGTGCCGAGTACGAACTCGGCGATCATTGTACAGAACTCGAGATGAAGCGCCCAGATGCCTACGATCCGCCCGAGAAGCGCAGTGGCATTCCGCCTCCGCCATCGCCCCGCGGCGACGCCGAGGCGGCCTTCGAAAAGTCGCCCTGCCGCATCTCCAGCGAGTACCGGATCAATGCCGAACATCACAATCCGATGGAGCTGTTCGGCACGACCTGCGTGTTCGAAGCACCGGGAAAGCTGACGATCTATGAAAAGACCCAAGGATCTCAAAACAGCCAAGGTTACGTCACTTCCGTGTTCGGCCTCAAGTCCAGGAACGTCAAGGTCATCAATCACTATGTCGGCGGTGCATTCGGTTCTGCGCTGCGTCCCCAACAGCAATTATTCTTCGCCGTCATGGCGAGCCTCGAACTCAAGCGATCGGTGCGTGTCGTCCTCACCCGATCGCAAATGTTCTACATCGGTCACCGGCCCGATACCTACCACGCGATTGCTCTGGCTGCCGACGAAACCGGTAGGCTGACGTCGATCATGCACGATGCCGTGGCCGCGACCTCCCATTATGAAGATTACCAGGAAGCGATCGTGAACTGGTCGGGCATGTTGTACCACTGCGACAACGTCAAGCTCAGCTACAGTCTCGCAAAGCTCGACACCGCGACACCGTGCGACATGCGGGCACCGGGCGCGGCCGTCGGCGTCAATGCGATCGAGTGCGCCATCGACGAACTTTGTCATGAAGTTGGTATTGATCCCCTCCAATTCAGAGAGATCAATTTCGCGTCCAAGGACGAGAACACCGGGAAGCAGTTCACATCCAAGGCCCTAATGTCGTGCTATCGCGACGGCGCGACCGCGATCGGCTGGCCCAAGCGCTCCCCCATGCCTCGATCCCAGAAGGACGGCCACGAGCTGATTGGGTTCGGGATGGCGACTGGAATGTGGGAAGCATCTCTGATGAAGGCCACCGCCCAGGCGAAACTGACTTCGGATGGACGCCTCGAAGTCTCCACTGCGGCCTCCGATATCGGAACCGGCACCTGGACAATTCTGGCTCAGATCGGTGCCGATGCGCTCGGTGTGCCGCTGGAGTCCGTCACGCCAAGAATCGGCGATTCGACGCTGCCAGCCTCTCCCGTCGAAGGCGGCTCGTGGACGGCTGCATCCAACGGATCAGCAGTGCTTGCGGCCTGCGAGGCCGTGAAACAGACACTCTTCAAATACGCGAAGACGATGACCAACTCGCCGCTCGCGGACGCCGACTACGAGCGGACAGTCTTTGCTGGCGGCCGTATCGCGCACGATGGGGACCACGCGCGCAGCCTTTCCATCGAAGAGGTCATGCACGCAGCCGACCTTTCGGAGATTGTCGAAAGCGGCAAGGCATCCCCGAGCCTCCTGCAAATGCGGAAATACACCAGCTACACGCACTCCGCTGTGTTCGCCGAGGTAAGGGTCGACGAAGATCTCGGTGTGGTTCGTATTCCGAAGATCGTCTGCGCGGCAGCGGCCGGCCGCATCATCAACCCAAAAACTGCGCGTAGCCAGATTCTCGGCGGCGTCGTCATGGGCATCGGCATGGCGCTGCACGAGGAAGCCATGACGGACCACCGCATGGGCAAGATCATGAACCATAACCTCGCGGAGTATCACGTGCCCGCGCACGCTGATATTTCCGACATTGAGGTCATCTTTGTAGATGAGGCGGATGACAAGGTAAGTCCGCTCGGCGTCAAGGGCTTGGGCGAAATCGGGATCGTGGGCACGGCGGCGGCCGTCGCCAACGCGATCTTTAATGCGACGGGACACCGTGTCCGCGATTTTCCCATCACGCTGGACAAGCTGATCGCCGAGACGAAGTAGATAACGAAGAGACGGCAACGAGGTCTTTATGGCCTTTGCTGGCTCTTTGGCGATTACCGAATCGCCATCCACAGGGCCATCGCCACCATCATGAGATTCTCGGTCAGCGAAATGAAGCCGAGAGGGACTTTGCTGTCGCCACCGATGCAAGCGCATTTGAGCTCGCGCCGATCCACGTAGACGGCCTTGAAAACCGAGACTGCCCCGATGATGCCGATGACAAAAGCGATCGGAATGGCGATCCACCTCAGCGGGCCGCCCGCGATCATCAGGACGCCGGCGATCAACTCGCCAAACGGGTAGATGTACGCATATCGCACGTACCGCTGGGGCCAGGAGATCGTAACCCAGGAACATGTTCGAGAACGTCTCGAGGTCCCGCAGCTTCAGAATCGCGAGGATGCACATGCTGAAGGGCAACGAACCATTCGGGGGCGCGCAGCGTCGCCAAGGTTCCGCTCGCGGCCCAAGTCGCCGCCAGAGCCATCGCGAGCGCTGCCGCGAACACCGCGATGACGGGCTGATAGCTGGTCGCAGCCGTGTCCGCGACCGGTTCATGGAAGTAGCGGCGGAGATCATCATAGCCACCGACGCGGTTGCCGCCGATGAAAGCCTGGGGCGTCGTATCAAAGCCTTCGCGCCCCATGAAGGCGTCCATCTCGGCTCGACTCTTGAGTTGGTGATCCTCAATTTCGAATCCTTGTCGCTCCAGGAGATCAAGCGACTTCAGGCCGAACGGGCAGACGTGCTCCGGCGTCACCATTCGGTATAGAGCCGCGGATTTGGTACGCGTCTGATTCGGCATGGCGTCGCTAGGTCTGATTTCTACGATACCGCTCGCGCGGAATCTCCTCCGCCACGCGGTCCAACGCGCGGTTTCGATAGCGATAGCTCAGGGAACCGTAGAACAGTGCCGTCATCAGCACGAAGGCTCCGATGAAATAGACGATTTCGCCCATCTCGATCTCCCTCGACGAATTCAGGCGGCACGCCGCTTTCTGGTTTTCGCGGCCTTCTTCGCCGACCGCGATCGCTCCGCCGCTGGCCGTTCGGCCGACGCGGCGCCGCCGAGTCGCCCGCCTTTCCGCGAGGGAGAGTGATCCTCTTTCGTCCCGCGGCCGGACCCGCTCTTCTTGCCCCCGTGCGTTTCCTTGTTCACGGTTGCCCAGGCACGTCGCTCGGCTTCCTTTTCCGGAACGCCGCGGCCTTCGTAGCCTTCCTCGATGTGTTCGGCTTGGCGTTTCTGCTTGGCGGTGTAACTGGATTTGTCACCACGGGGCATGGTCGCCTCCATCTACGTTATAGGCGCAACGAACTAACGCCGCCTCGCATTAGCGAAGCGGCGTCTCTGGCTCACTTCTCGGGATGGCCGCTGCCGGGCGGTGTGGTCTTCGGCGCCTTGCCGTCCTCCACCCTGCCTTCGTTGCGCAGGTCGCGCCCCTCCTGGGCCTTGCGCTGGCTTTCCGGCGATTTGCCGTGCTCGTTCATCTCTTCCTTGATGTAGCCGGCACCTTCCTTGATCTCGCCCTTGACGCTCATTCCGTTTTCTCCTCGTTGATGTTGGAATTCATGGAGTTGCAACGCGCGGGTGACCCATTCGGCGCTGTCCTAACGGGGCGATTGCTTGGCAGCGGAACCGCTCTTGCCGCCCGGCAGGCCCTTGATGTTCGAGGAATCTTGTTCCTGCACCGGGAGACTTTGTTGGCTTGAGCCCACTGTGCCCTTTTGGGCAGGAGGTCCATTCTTGTTGCCGGCTGATCCGCTGATGCCGGCTCCGGAGTTTTGAGCGCTGGGCGCCATTGCTGGACTTGTGCCAACGGTGGCGGCATTGGGTTCGCGAGGCGGATGAGCCGCAGCGCCCGGCTTTTCCTGATTTCCGACATAGCCAGAAGCGCCCGAATTCTGGGTTTTCGCGCCCTTGTCGGCCTCGCTTTGAAGGTTCTGTCCGGAACTTGGCTCCTGGGCGGCTGCCGGAAGGCCGATCGCCGTGGCGGCGAAGACGAGCGCGAAGAGTGTGGTTATCCGCATGACTTCCTCCGTCGGTCTGTTACTCTCCGAAATTGAGGATCCGCAACAACCGAATGGTGCGTGAGGCGTTCCTCCGATGATCGCCAATACCGCGCAGTTCCTCGAGGAGCAGATCGCCAAGCCCGGCCTCCTCGACCGGTGGCGAGCTTTCCGTCACGATGGCGGTCGCCGGGCCGGGTTCTGCGGCCTGGATGGCCGGCGATTCCGTGAAGACTCATTCGCCGCCTTCATTCCAGGGGCCACGGGTATCGATCTCGCCATGGTCGCCAGTGCCCGTGGAATCGTTGACTTCAATGCACCGCTGCCGGAAACGTATCGATAATACGCATATCCTCGGTGCGTATCGTCACTGACCGTCCGGTCTCAAGAGCAATCTTCCTCGCCACCTTTCGTGCGGTCTCCTCATCTGTGTATTCGAGCACGATGAGGCTGCCTTTCCCGGAAAAAGCGGCAGGGTTTAAGACATTGATAATGAAAGGATGATTCTGGCTCATTGCGGAGACCGAAGACCAGGTGAAGTTAGCCATTCGGTCAAACGGGCTGCAATTTCGTCTTGCCGCGCCTTCCTCAGCGTCGCTTCCCGCTCTCGCGAAGGGGAAAGTTCCTCAGCTCGCCGACGCAATTCGTGAGCTTCTTCGGCCAAGCGCTCTTCAAAGGGTCGGGTTTGCTTGAAACGTCGCCGACTCTGCATGGCACACCTCGTCTTACGGGCCCTAACCGTTGGGTGTAAGAGTTCTACGAAACCTATTACGTTGCTGTCCGCCGTTCTGTTCCCAAGTGAGGGCCTGCGCTCGAGCTTCTAGCGTAGGACGCGATCGACAGAGTGGTTGTCCGAACCTAGAAGGCCGGCACCGACAGCAACGTACCCTGCGCCTCAACGTTGTTCTTTGAAGCGCGGCTTGGATGCATCGCGCCCAACAATGGCAAGGCAGATGGCGCGCGTTCTGATTGGCACCTCCGGCTGGCACTACGCCTCCTGGCGAGGTCCGTTTTTTCCCGAAGGAGGCGCGCCGACCAGCCGGTGAACGGGAGCGCCCACCTCGCGCACCGCTGCCAGCTCTTCATCGAATATATCGGCCGGCATGCCGTTGCCTTGAAACAGATAGCCGTCAAGACGGAGAAAGTCGCAGGCGATCTTCTCACTGGCCTGGATATACTCAATGCGGCCGACGGCGGCGGCCTGGCTTTCGTAGAACAGCTTGGCGGCCTCGGCGCCGCGCAGCTTCTTGAATTCGCTCATCAGATCATCGCAGAGCGGAGCAAGGTGCGCCGACGTGCGCGCCGTCATACCGCTTGCGATGCCTTTGCGATCAATGATGACGACTGACCGGCCGCGCTTCATGAGTTCGTACGCCGTCGAGAGCCCAGCGATACCGGAGCCGACCACGGCGACATCGCAGTGCACATCACCTCCAAGCGCCCCCGCCTCCGGCAGGATCTCGGCCTCCATCCAGAGCGAGGTGCTGACCATGTTGAACTCCACCCAAAGAGGAAAAACGCGGCCTGCTTGCGCGAGTTCCTGCGAGCGCACGAGACGCCACGTCATCATCCTCCCGGCCGGCTGCGGCGTTGTCGCATAGGAACCGGCACGCTGAGCGTGCGTTTCCCCGCTTTAGAGCGAGGAGTAAGCCGTGGGACTATTCACCAAAGACATCAAGACGATGGACGACCTGCTGCTGCATGGCTTGCAGGACATCTATTATGCCGAGCAGCAGATCACCAAGGCCTTGCCGAAAATGATCGACAAGGCCACCAACCGTGATCTGGCAACCGGCCTTAAGAATCATCTCGAGGAAACCAACAAGCAGATCGAACGGCTTGAGAAGGTCTTCGAGAAACTTGGCCAATCGCCAAGCGGCACGCAATGCCCGGCCATCGACGGCATCATCAAGGAGGCCGACGAGACGGCTGGCGAGATCGAAGACAAGACGGTGCTGGACGCGGCGATCGTCGCCAACGCGCAGGCCGTCGAGCATTACGAGATTTGCCGCTATGGCACACTGATCGCCTGGGCGGAAGAGCTCAGCCACGACGATATCGTGCGCTTCCTGACGACGAACCTCAACGAAGAGAAGGCGGCGAACACCAAGCTCAACACAGTCGCGTTGCGCAAGGGCGTCAACAAGAAGGCCTCCACCGCTGCTTGATTCCCGGAAGGGCCCGACGGACCGATTTCCGTCGGGCCCGCTGCTCCTTTCGAGGCCCTAGTCATCCACCATGACGAATCTGACGAAACTGCCGAGCTGGGCTGACAACGATAATATCTTTGCCGTGGTCGAGACGCCGCGCGGCAGTTCGTGCAAGCTCGAATTCGATCCGAAGCTCGGTGTCTTTGCCCTGGCGAAGCCGCTGATGGCAGGCCTGACCTATCCTTACGATTGGGGTTTCATTCCCTCGACCAAGGCCGAGGATGGCGATCCGCTGGATGTGCTGATCCTGCACGACGCGCAAACCTATCCCGGTGTTGTGCTACGCTGCCGGCCGATCGGCATTCTAGAAGTCGAGCAGAAGAAAAAGGGCAAGTCCGAGCGAAACGACCGCATTTTTGCGGTGCCGGACCGGTCACCGCTCGAAACGGATCTCCAGGACATCCGCAATCTTCCATCGCACGCGCGCGATGATCTCGAACAGTTCTTCCGGGCAACGAATGCGCTGGAGAACAAGGAGCTGAAGTTTCTTGGCTGGCATGGGCCAAACCGTGCGACCAAGACCATCAAGCGTCTGGCCCGCTGAGCTGCTCTCTCAGCCATCGCCTGCGCACTCAGCACTGGTGACTAGAGCGTGTATCTTGCTGATCCGCCGCGCGGCTAAGCTGTGTGGCGACACATTTTCGATGACGCGGGCAGCGCGCGCTGAATAGGATGACCGCATAGGAACGCCGCCGGACGCTTCATGGTTGATGGCGTGGAGAACCTTGATCGATGCGCCGCACCAGAACTCAGCTGAAGCAACAGATGTCCGACCGAGCCCGCCGACGCAGTTGGCGGCTCAGTACCGAGGAAGACGACGTAGGCATCGAGGATTGGATGGTTGGTGGGGGTGACAACCCGTCATCTTGACCACGTCTGTCGTTATCCGAACACAGAAAGGGAGAAACCCATGGCAAAGAAAGCAAAGAAGAAGCGTCGCGCCTCGAAGAGCTCGGGCTCGGACGTCAAGAGCGAGATGCGACGGTACAAGAAGGGGACCGCCAAAAGCGGCCGTGGCGGAAAGGGCGGCAAGGTCAAGAGCAAGAAGCAGGCGATCGCGATCGGCCTTTCCAAGGCCCGCAAAAAGGGCAAGAAAGTCCCCAAGAAAAAGAAGTAGCGGGGCAATATGCAGTCACTGCGCAGTCACGTGTCATTCGGGCCGTCTCGACGTTCCCTGCAACGCGGGGCGCCAAGTTTACAGGCCTAAAACTTCAGTGTCGTTCGCAGGCCAAGCACGGTCGCATTGTGAAGAGCCTTGCCAGGCATTGCGCTGGAAGGGCTGGTGGCACCTCCGCCCGGATGGATGATGTATTGCAGCTTAGGCTGCAGCGTCCAGCCGTCCCTGATCTGATATTGATACACGGCTGTCAGAAGGCCTTCGAAACTCCGCATCGGCCAAGTTGGATCGACGAATGCGCGGTAGTCTGCATCCAAGGTCTGGGCGCGTTTGGATACATGCGCGTAGCCGGCCGCGATTCCGAACTTGTCGTCGGGACGGCTGTCGTTGAGACCAATGAATTCGATGCCGGCGTCAACGTAACGGTCGATCAGATTGCGGTCGGCTGGCGCTCCGGAGACGCGCGCAAAAATGCCGATGCCACGATCATCGCTTTTCGGCACACGATAGAGCTTCTGCTCGAACACCATCCAGCCGCCGATATCACCGGACAGGAGCAGAGGTTCGCCGCTGCTGGCGGGCGAAGCCAGCGGGAGACCATTGGACGCCAATCTCTGATCGGCGAAAGACCCAAAATGACGCCAGCCGCCAAACTTGATCTGGCCGGCGGGGTTCGGATCGCCCTTCGTGTTATTCCAGGCATACTGGATCTGGCCGAGCAGCAGGGGCGGATCGTTGACGCGGAAGTTGACGCCATACCGGTTACGCTCCTGCGGATTCGCCGGGGCCAGGCCCAGCCTGATCGCCATCGAAGATGCCGCCAAGAACGGACAATTGCTCAGTGACATTCACCAGAAGCCGGGCTCCCATGGCAGCCAAGGGAGGCGACGGACCGCCGCTTGGCAAATCAAGCGAGGTGATAGCCGGCCAGCCCATCGAGGCGTTTGTCAGCACGTCGGTGTATTTAGTATTGAAGAACTCGCTGTCGGCCGCGAGTTGCCCCACTTTGATTGAGACTTTCTTGTTGCCCCACTGCTTTTCAAAGTACGCCTCGTAAAGACGGGTAGACGGCAACGCCTCGATGCCGCTGACCACGAAGTAATTCTGCAAACTGCCGCGCGACAGCCCGCCACCATGAATCTGGAACATGTTGGCATGGAAAGTCAGCTGATCGAGACCGGCGAGCTTCTGTAGATCCACATCCACAGCCAGGTTCAAGCGTCCTTCATAGACGGAGCCCTGTTTCAGGCCGCCCGAAGGATTGGGCCAACACTTCGCCGATACAGTTCGCCGCAAACTTGACGCCGTATTTTTGCAAGGGATTGGGTAAGAGACCCAACGTCTTTCCCTCTACGGTACTTTCGCCCGTATCCGGATCGGCCGGCTTATCGTCGTCGGTCTTCTTGTCTTCCCGGGCGGCCGCCGTCCCTGCCGCAAGGAGAGTGGCGGCAAAAAGCAATTGGCCAAATCTTCTTTTGGTGCGGCTCACAGCTTCGATCCAGGTCGGCGGGACATCCGCCCATCGGGCCATGTGATCGGCCCCAATTCAAGCCCGTTGATCGAAGAGTTTTCTTTGCGAGCGCAAGTCTAACTTATGTTAAGCGCGCCCTAGAAGTTCCTCATCCTACGCGCTCAGTCATCGACCGCCCAACTCGCTAGAATGCGGTCAACCGATGCCACCTCGATCTGCAGGCTGAAGCGCTTGGTATAGAGCTCGATCAGCGCGTCGTGGCTCTCATCGGATGAGCTGCACAGCGCGTCTTCGGCAAGGATTACGCGGTAGCCAATATCGACCGCGGCAAGCACGGTGGCCAGCACACAAACATCAGTCTCACCGCCGGAAACAATCAGCGTATCCACCTGATGCCCGTCCAGAAAGCCTTGCAGCCGGCCATTGGCGAAAGCGCAGTAGGTTTGGCGGTCGATGACCGTGGCAGGCGGTACGAAGCGTAGCAGGGCCGGCATCAGCTCCAGCAGCGCCGGATCGACCCTATCACGTGTCACGCACTCCCATTTCTCGTAGTAGGCCTTCCAGACGCCGCGCGCCTCGGCCTTGTTGCGGACTGGTATGAATCGCGTGAAGACGGTACGCTGCGGCGCGTATGCAATCAGCCTGACCGCCTCGGGCATCGCGCGCTCAAGCCAAGGCGTTGCCCATGGAGCACCGGGCGCGAACAATCCTTGCATGTCGATGCAGAGATGGACGGCATGCGGGCCAGGCGGCGAGAGCAATTGGCCCATGACTAGCTTGACCTTCCAAAGCCGGTCAGCCGCCGCATCAGGCGCTCGAGGACCGCGCCGATCGCCAGACCCGCGATCACGTCGCTTGCCCAGTGCGCGAGCAATACGATGCGCGTCGAGACGAGAACGGCACCGACGGCCCAGACAAGGTTTCTCTTGGCTGGCGGCAACTCGGTTGCGGCGGAGGCAAGGGCGCCGACATGCACAGCGTGACCCGACGGAAACGCATCCAGCGCCTTGCCCGAGAGCGGAATGCCATGAAGATGGCCGCGCACGGTGCGGCGATCGGGCCGGACCTGATCGAACTGCGTTTTCAGAAGGTGAGGCAGCAGAACCGCCGCTAACGTCGTCAGCAGCACATGATCGCTTGCCCGTCGCTGCGCGGGTGGCTTGGAGCGCGACCAGAGCCACCATCCGACAGCCAGCGCCGTCAGAACATGTCCGTCGGCTCCCCAGGTGATGATCGAAGATACGTCTTCGGGCACGGGCCCGGTGTTGCGCGCGATCACACGCGCGAGCGCGGTGTCCGCGGGTAATGGGTACACGCGCATTGTCATCGATAACTTTGACCTCCTTTCCCCGATTGGCCTGCCGCAATCCCCATAAAATAGCGATTGGCAAGCGGAGCAGGTCGTCCTGGTCTCTCAATCAACAGCCGCGGAAACCGTTCCCAGCGAGGAACCGTGCAGCGGACGGTGGCGTTGAAAGCGTGGGACAGATGATTGGAGGAAAGAGCCATGGGTTTTGGACGAGGCGCATTGTTGTGATTGCTGGGCATCCCGTTGCCGATCATTCTGCTGCTGGCGATCTTCTGGCACCATTAGGCTAGCGAGCCGCGTCCCGGCGGCGCGGGCGTCCCCTATCGCGCGTTGAACTCTGACCGGAGAAGTCCTCATTGCTTCCTGACGTGGCAACCGGGACACTCATGGGGCACCCTGATCCCGAGGAGCACATGGCAAAGGCCGAGGCCAAAACGCCGGATAACAAAAAGCCGGATGAGAAGAATGGCCTTCTGAAACGGCTCGGTCCTGGACTGATTACGGGCGCATCGGACGATGATCCTTCCGGCATCGGCACTTACAGCCAGGCCGGCGCGCAGCTTGGTTTTGGCATCGGCTGGACGATGCTTCTCAGCTATCCATTAATGGTAGCGATCCAGGAGATTTCGGGCCGGATCGGAAGAGTGACCGGCCACGGCATCGCCGGCAATGTCTGCCGCAACTATCCCGGCTGGGTGATCTGGTCGCTCGTCGGTCTTCTCTTTGTCGCCAACACGATCAATGTTGCAGCTGACCTCGGCGCCATGGCGGATGCCGCGAAGCTGGTGATTGGCGGCTCGGCGATCATCTATGTCATTGCCTTTGCGGTCGTCTCGGTATTGGCGCAGATCTTCATCGCCTACCAGCGCTATGTCGCGATCCTCAAATGGCTGACGCTAGTACTTTTTGCCTATGTGGTTGCACTGGCGGTCGTCAAAGTGCCCTGGGCTGACGCGCTCAAGGGACTGTTCATCCCGAAGATCGAATGGAGCGGCACCTTTCTGACGACGCTGGTTGCCATCCTCGGCACCACGATCTCACCCTACCTGTTTATTTGGCAATCCTCGCAGGAGGCCGAGGAGCAGCGTATCCATCCCGACAAGAAACCGCTCAAGGAGGACGCGCGTACTGAAGAGCGCGAGCTCTGGCGCATTCGCCTGGACACGATGATCGGCATGGCCTTCTCGAACATCATTGCGATCGCGATCATCATCACGACAGCCGCCACGCTGCATCAGCGGGGGGTGACCGATGTGCAGTCATCGGCGCAAGCCGCGGCGGCCTTGAAGCCGATCGCGGGGCCTATGGCCGAGCTGGTTTTTGCGCTCGGCATCGTTGGCACCGGTTTGCTTGCCGTGCCGGTGCTGGCCGGATCGACCGCCTACGCCATCGGCGAGGGCCGCAAATGGCCGGTTGGCCTCGCGCGCAAACCGAAGCAGGCGGTGGCTTTCTATTCGGTGCTTGCCCTCTCGGTCGGCCTCGGTGTGGCGCTTAATTTCATGCCCATCGATCCAATCAAGGCGCTTTACTGGAGCGCGGTGATCAATGGCGTGCTGGCGGCGCCGGTGATGACCATGCTGATGCTGCTGGTCAGGCGCCGTGACGTGATGAGCAAGCTTGTCGTCGAAGGCTGGCTGTACTGGCTTGGCTGGGCGTCAACAGCCGCGATGGCTCTTTGCATCGTCGGCATGGCCGTCAGCATGCTGATGCCGACAACGTCCTAAAAGCGAGAAGCAAGGAGCTGTCGTGGATTACGCACTGCGATTTATCATCGGCGGCCTTGTGGTCTCACTGTTCGCGGTCATAGGCGACGTGCTGCGGCCCAAGAGTTTCGCGGGATTGTTCGGCGCCGCACCCTCGGTGGCGCTTGCCACGCTCGGCCTCGCCTTCTGGAAGCATGGCGGCGACTATGTTGCGGTCGAAGCTCGCTCAATGATCCTCGGTTCGGTTGCGCTGGCCGCCTACAGCATGGTTGTTTGCCAGTTGCTGATGCGGGCCGACTGGTCGGCGCTCAAATCCACTCTCGCGGCTCTCGCGGTCTGGATCGTGATGGCGACAGGCCTCAAACAAGTCCTGATCGGGTGAGGTCATGGTGGTACATTTAAAGTTTTCCGCACTCAAGCAGGGACGACCTTATGAATATGTCGTGCGCTTCGCCCTCGGCGGGTTGGCGACTGTTGTTGCCGCTCTCGTGGCGGACTGGGTAGGGTCCGAGGCCGGCGGGCTGATGCTGGCCTTTCCGGCGATTTTCTGCGCCAGTGCGACCTTGATCGAGAAGCATGAACGCGAGCGCAAGCAACAAAAGGGCCTGCGGGGCGAGCAGCGCGGCAAGGGCGCCGCCGCGCTTGATGCCGCCGGAGCTGGCTGGGGCAGCATCGGCATGGCCGGGTTCGCGCTGGTGATCTGGTGGCAAGCACCCCGTCTCAATCCGGCGCTCTGCCTGGCTGCCGCGTCGCTGACCTGGTTCGCCGTCGCGGTGTGCATGTGGAGAATGCGGCGTGCGTTGCCAAAGCCTGCTACTCAGTAAAGGTGCCGGATTTCTCATCCGAATTGAGCGCCGGATCGGACCGCGTCAGCTCGCGCTCGGCTTCGAACCAAAACCGATCCTGCTGCCCTTCAGGCTCGCCCGCCGCTTGCCACAGCAAGTGAGCGCGCTCGCGTATCTGCTCGTCCGTCGGCTTTGCCATGCTGTCCTCCCACCATCGGATTGTGCAGGCGCAACGCGATCTTCGGTTGCCGGTTCCAACTTAACCGCCATTTAAGCGTCCATTCAATCTGGGCGGATTAGCGTCTCCCGTCTATTGTATCGACTTGGCCCGATCTCTCGGCACCTCCGTGCGCACATTGCGAGAAGCTACATGGTCCGTGCTGGGGATGCGCTTGCACGACTACATACGCCAGAAAAGGCTACTGGCCGTGCAGCGCAGCCTCCTGCGACGTGACGCCTACCTAGCGTCAAGGCTGTCGCGCCTGAAAATGGCTTCTGGCATCTCGGTGATTTTCGCGCGCCTATCTGACACTATTCGGCGAACTGCCATCGCAGTCATGATCGCGCGCCGCGCGCGGAGAAGTGCGGATCTATCCTCAAACCAGCCTGCCGCGTGCGACGACTGTTGCGCATCGTAAAGCGCGTCGCCTGATCTTACCGTCGCCATGGAGCGACAAATCGGTCGTCCTCGTAACTTTCAAGGAGATCGCTGTGATATGCCCCCTCGGCGAGATCGCGCGATTTCATAGAGGCGAAGGCCCTGACCGTTTGGCCGAAACTAAGTGGGACGACCTCTATGGCGATGCGGAAGTTGCCCGGTTTGCCGAGCTATTCCAGCCGGTCAAGCCTCTGAAGCCGGGATGCGTCAATGCGATACACCTCGCCAGTGATCCAATGTCCGCAACTAGGTTCATTGAACATCATTGGCGCGAACCACGGCCCGGCAATGACGAGAGGAAAACGCTCGACCGTTCGGTACTCGCCAAGCAGCAAGGCCCCATCGAGACCGCATTCGTGAAGAGGCCGCCCTCTTTTTAGTGTTCCGAACCGAAGACATGCGGCATGGCACTCGCTCGTCACCTGCCCGCAATATTCCTAAGCCGACTTGCGCTCCATCGTCTCACGAATGGCATTGCGGGCGACAATCATCAGGCCTTCGATTGTGGTGTTGCCCTTGCGCGCGCTGTGTATGAGCTTCTGGGCAATCGCTTTTCGGAAAAGGTGATCTCCGCCGTGCGGCAGGTCGCGGCAGGCGTCTTCGAGCACGGCATCGAGGGAGGCCTTGGTGCGTCGATCGAGTTGTTTCATTGGATATTCCCCCGGCGGGATAGCCAAAAATCTTGGTCCAATTACCTACCAATCCGATAGGAACCTCGATGTTCCGAAATCGTTGGGGGCCGGAAATTGGAAATTGGAGATTCAGTCGTGCCCGGCAAAGGCGCGTGACCCCAGGAGTGACCTCGCCCCGCGTTGTAGCCGGCCCTATCCTGCTGACCGGTATCGCCACCTGCGCGACCTGTAATGGGGCCATGACGCTGCGGCAAGGTGCACAGATATTACACCTGTTCGACCTGTGCGCGGCAGGGCAAGACCGGCTGCAAGGGGCGCTCCGTTCCGATGGACAAGCTTGATTCCATCGTCGTGGAGAATCTGGCCGAACGGTTGTTTAAGCCGGAGCGGCTGAAGGTCATTCCTGGCAAACTTGCAGAGCGCAGGGCAGATCAGGCCGCTGAGGTCGATTAGCGCGTCTCACCCTTCGGTCGGAATTGACGACCGCAGAGGACAAGCTGAAGCACCTGTATTCCATGGTCGAGAACGGCCTCACTGAGATGGACGACATCCTGAAGGACCGCATTTCAGCGCTTAAGACCGGGTCGGTAGCGACCGATCATTTACACCGAGCAGAAGAGCAATTCCACGCACTCCCAACCAAAACGACTCCGCGGAACGGCCACGCCCAGACGTAGATCTGCACCGCTCGTTAAAACTGCAACTCATCATAGAGCGCGTGAATGGACTTCTCTGTCCATAGCCATTCTCGATCTGTACGGGACCGGAATGGTTTTTCAATTTCGCCGGGCACTGAGTTCATGCTGCCGCTTGTGAAGTGGCTCTCACCCAAGGCCTGCGCATCTGGTCTCGCGGAGAATGGACACACGTCCTCTGGTTAGAGGAGCTTCCGCTTTTTGCCGACGATCCGGCGACGAGATTCCGGTCGAGCAGCGCTGGCACAGCGAGCACGTCCAACGAGAGTCGGATCGCGTGGCGCTACTTGAAAAACAGCAGGTAGCCGACGCCAAGATACACTCCGAGCAGTCCTGTCAGAAAGAGTCCCGCGAAGGCGCGCTCTACCGCATCCATGAAGACCTCCATTCCGGGGACTGGCCCCAGCATTATTCTGTTTTGTTGGGGCCGTCGCGGAGTCAAACCTGAAGATAATTCACTCTCCAGATCCATCCGTGATTCGGTTACTTACTGCAGACGGTTGCAACCGAACAATCGGCGTCGTGTTCCCGCATTCGCCTAAGTGAATTTCTGGGGATTTTTTGTGGCCTCGGCACAGGGACATCCACGTCGTCAATCGGTGAAGCGAGGCAGGCTTTTCGGGTGTTGCCGGGGCGCGCCGTTAATCCGACAGTGAGACCCTCGAGACCCAAAATCTGCAAAGGCCTGGCCGGGCGATTCACATACGATAATGCGCAAAGCGTCTCAGTCCATCAAAATGGCCCGGCTGGAAAGGGGTTGAGTTGCGATGGATCGCGTTGAACGGGCCTTTATCGCAACCGCGATAACGGGCTTCATGGTGATGACTGCGGCGATTGTCTGGATGATGGTGAGCTAACAAGCCGGGAGACCTGCCATCTTGCGCATCGCCTTGCCTTATCTGGCAGTTGCATTGTGCATGGCCGTAACCGCTTGGCTGGCCTTTGTGCATTTGCTTTAGCTCTGACAAGCTCGGCCGCGGATGATCCGCAGCAAAAGCCGCCCAAGCCGCTACGACGATGTCCCGTCGCCGTCAGCACCGGGTTTCCCGAGTTCGTCGCGCAATCGCAGCCCGCGAACGAGAGGGTCGCTGTCGCGCAACAGCCTTAGCGCCTCGCGAACCAGTTGGCGGGAATGGATCAAAACCTGCGCATCGAGACGGGTGTTGGGTGCGTAGATCCTGAGGTGCTCGTTTGAGTTCGCGCGCGGAGCGATCTGGGGCCGAATTCTCGTCATATTCAGTATCACGTCTGGTTTTGGATCAACCCGCTCAGCCCACGGAGCATCGCCGCAATATCGATCGGCTTCTCCCAGAGCGAGATATGCTCGAATTCGGGACCTATGGTGCCCTTGTCATAGCCGGTTGTAAATACAAAGGGCACGCGCCGCGACGTGAGCCCGCGTGCAATCGGAAAGATTCTCTGGTCGCGGACATTCACATCGAGCACGGCGCCATGGAGAACGCCGCCGCGCTCCAAGATGTGCAGGGCGTCCCCGACATTGCCGACGGGCCCGATGACCTCGGCGCCGAGTGCCCGTAACGCGCGTCCAATGTCATCTGCGAGGAAATACTCGTCCTCGACGACGAGAATGCGACGCCCTGTCAAAGGTGCCGGGGCGCATGACGGGATCGGGGTTTCCAGCATGGTGCCTCCAGCACACGCATCGGTCCGTTAGGAACATGGGCCAAAGGCCCGGTTTGGTACAACGACAATAGGCAAAGGCGGGTTCCATGGGCAACCGCGACATCATCGTCATCGGCGGTTCCGCAGGGGCGACCGCGCCGCTCAAGCAGATTTTAGGCCGGTTCCCCGTAGACCTGCCGGCGGCCGTCTTCGTCGTATTGCATATCCCGGCGCAAGGCATCGGCATCCTGTCGACGGTTGCAAGCGCGGCCGGCAAGCTTCCGGTGCGGCAGGCGACAGACGGCATGGTCATCGAAAACGGCAACGTCTATCTGGCCGCACCCGACCACCACCTTCTCATTGACGACAGCCATATCATGCTCGGCCGCGGGCCACGGGAGAACATGGCGCGCCCCGCGATCGACGCTCTGTTCCGCTCCGCGGCTCTGCATTTTGGGCCCCGGGTCATCGGTGTGGTCTTGAGTGGATTGCTCTCCGATGGAGCCGCAGGGCTCAACGCCATCAAGCGCTGCGGCGGGATCGCGCTGGTACAGGATCCCCAGGACGCGATTTCCGACGAGATGCCGTTGCGGGCGCTGGAAGAAACCACGGTCGATCTCTGCGTCTCGGGCGCACGGTTGGGAGACGTCCTCGCCGATCTGGCGCGGGAGAGCCCGGGGACAATGCCTCCTATTCCACCGGAAATTCGACTCGAGGTCGAAATTGCCGCGGGCGAGCGGCTCGGAACCGAGCGGCTGACCAAGATCGCGGAACCGGCGGCGCTGACATGCCCGAGTTGTGGGGGTGTTCTTTCCGCCATCAAGAACGCCCACCCCCTGCGGTTCCGCTGCCAGGTGGGGCATGGCTACACCGCCGATGCTCTCGCCAAGTCGCAGGAAGGCCGGGTCGACGAGGCTTTACGGGTGGCGCTCCGCATCATCGAAGAGCGGGCTGAACTGGTGCACCGGATGGCGATGGACGCCAGACAAAGCGGGCGAGCGGCGGTGGCTGAGATGTATGCCGCGCGGTCCGCCGAATACCGCGAATATGCCGACATGATCCGCCGCGTCGTGCTACAATCGCTTCGCACTCCGCCCTCCAAGCCGGAAGCTTGAGGCACCATCATGGCCAACTTCCCTGCCGACCGTGCCGAGGAGCTTCGCCGGGAAGAACTTCTGTTGATCAAGTCCGAGACGGACCTCAGTGAGGGCGGCAAACGGCTCCGCGATCAGCAGGACCGGCTGACTTGGTTACAGGATTCTGGCCACGATACGCGGCAGGCCGAGCGGCTGGTTTTGGCGCTCAGGGAAAGCCTGACCGAATGGCAACGGCATCATGTCCTGATCGAGCAGCGCATCGCCTACCTTCGGACGGTGGTCTTCCCGGTTCCGCCCGTCCGCCACTGACGGACTGTCCCGTTGCATCGAAACGATATGACGGCGGTGGTTGCTCTCGTCGATGCTTCGCCCGTCGCGTGACAATCGCGAAGCGAGCACATGGCTTGAAACGGTCAGGCAGGTTTTGTCCTTTTAGTTGTTGGGATTACATCAATTCTGCTATTTGCAGAAGGCCGGAGAAGATATCCGGTTCAGAGCATGCTCCGGGAAACCGGATAGAGGCTTTCCGAAAAGATCGTGCTCAAACAAGAAGCTAAGAAACGGGAGCATACAGCAGCATGGACGACAAAGCCGCCGCCGCCCCGGCCAACCGGGAACGCCAGTCCGGGGCGCGGCTGATCATTGGCGTGGGCGCTTCCGCCGGCGCGATGAACAGTATCGACCGCTTTTTCTCCAAGCTTTCGCTCGAGCCCGATCAGGCAATCGTGCTCGCACTACAACTTCATGAGGCGCTCGACGAGACCCGATTGCGCGAGATTCTCGCGAAGGCCCGCGGCGGCGATGTCTCCGATATCCATGATGGAGCCATCGTCGAGGGCGGCACGATCTACGTGTGTCCGACTGCGATGATCACCACCGTTCAGGGCGACAAGTTCGCAGTGCGCAAGGCGGCGCAGGAGCCCGGCGAACGGGCAACGATCGACAGTTTTCTCGTATCGCTCGCCGAGGATCGAGCCGAGCACTCCATCGGTGTGGTGCTGGCCGGCACAGGCGGTGACGGCACGCTCGGCGTCGCCACGCTGAAAGACCATGGTGGCCTCGCGATCGCCGAACAGGTCGAGCACCCGGGTTCCGAACACCTACACGACAGCAACAAGGCCGCGGCAATTTCCGACTATGTGCTGCCGCCGGAACAGATTCCCGAGCACGTCCAGATCTATGCCCGCCATTTGCGCCGGCTCGAGGAAAAGCTCGGATTTGATGAAGTCCTCGCGGCTGCCTCGACCTCGCTGTCCCGCATCGCGGACGTCCTTCGCACCAAGACCGGCAATGATTTCCACGGCTACAAGCAGAACACTTTCCTTCGCCGCGTGCAGCGGCGCATGCTGGTGGTGCAGATCGACGAGATTGCCGCCTATGTCGATTTCCTCAAGAACGACAAGGACGAAGTCCATCACCTCTTTAATGACCTGCTGATCGGTGTCACCGAATTCTTCCGCGACAAGCGTGAATTCGAGGTCCTGGAGACGCAGATCGTCCCGGACATCTTCAAAGGCAAGCGCGCAGGCCAGCAGGTCCGCGTCTGGGTGCTTGGGTGCGCCACCGGTGAAGAGGCCTATTCGATCGGCATTCTACTTCGCGAACACATGACGAAGCTCGACTCCGCGCCACAGGTGCAGATTTTCGCAACCGATATCGACGGACGGGCGCTCGCCGCAGCGCGGGTCGGTCGTTACCGGACGAATATCGAGGACAACATGTCGCCGGAGCGCCTTGCGCGCTGGTTCGTTCGCGAGGGCGATACCTATTGCGTCGTAAAGGAGTTGCGCGAGATGTGCATCTTCTCGCAGCACAACGTCATCAAGGATGCGCCCTTCTCCAAGCTCGACCTGGTCTCGTGCCGCAATCTCCTGATCTATCTCAACGCCGAGCTCCAGAACCGGGTGATCCCGCTGTTCCACTTTGCGCTGCTGCCGGACCGTTTCCTGTTTCTTGGCAATTCCGAGAACGTAACGCGGCATCCAAAACTGTTTACGCCGCTGGATCGCCGAGCGCGCATCTTCAAGAAGCTCGAGACCGGCACGCGGCTGCCGCCGGAGTTTCCGATCACGACTTCGGCAGGGCGAGTGCCGCCGATACGATCTTTCAATCCCGACATCGGCCTGGAACGCCGGGCCCAGCGCATCGCTGAACGCCACGCACCGGCCTACGTCATCATCGACGATAATTTCCATATCCTGCATTTCGCCGGGCGCACGGGGCGCTATATCGAGCCAACGGCGGGCGCGGCGACGCTCGAACTGCTTCAACTCGTGCACCGGGACCTCAGGTTGGAATTGCGCACTGCGCTCAGCCGTGCCGTCGAGAGCAAAGAAGCCGTCCATGTCGAGCAGGTGCAGCTTGGCGTCAACGGTCACCGTGTGCTCGTCGATATCACGATCGAGCCGATCGAGGATGGTGCCAGCGGCACCCGCAATTTCGTCGTGCTGTTCAAGGATGGTCCGCTCGGCGCCAAAGAAGATCTGGACAACAATCCGAACGCGCTGATCCGAACGGAGCACGTCGAGCGACTTGAAGGTGAATTGCGGGCGGCGCGCGAACGCCTCCAGTCCACGATCGAGGAACTCGAAAGTACCAACGAGGAATTGAAATCGTCGAACGAGGAGTACCAGTCCCTGAACGAGGAGCTACAATCCGCAAATGAGGAACTAGAGACCTCGCGCGAGGAGTTGCAATCGGTCAACGAGGAGCTCACGACGGTCAACGGCGAGCTGGCCCACCGCGTGCAAGAATTGACGCGCGCCACCAGCGACCTCAAGAATTTCCTCGAGAGCACGCAGATCGCGACCGTGTTCCTGGACAATGACCTGCGCGTGATGAATTTCACGCCGGCGATCACGCAAGTCCTGCACATGGTCGAGACCGATGCGGGCCGTCCGATTGCCCATATCAAGGCGCGTATCCCCATCGAGGACCTCTATGAAGACGTGCGTCGCGTGCTGCGTACGCTCGCGAGCTCGGAGCGCGAGCTGACCGCGCCCGACAGCGGAACGCGCTACATTGTCCGGATTTTGCCCTATCGAAGCATCGATAATTTCATTGCCGGCGTCGTGATCACGTTCGTCGACGTCACCGCGATCACGCGGGCCGAAGAGCAGCAGCGCCTGCTCCTTGCCGAACTTCAGCATCGGGTGCGCAACACCCTGGGCGTCGTCCGCTCGATCGCCCGCCGGTCGGCCGAGAGCAGCACCACCGTAGAGGAATATTCGGCGCATCTCGATGGTCGCCTCAATGCGTTCGCGCGGACGCAAGCCGTGGTCACGCGCGATCCCGAAGGGGGCGTCGATCTCGAATATCTCCTGGTCGAGGAAGTGCTCGCTTGCAACGCCAGCGAAGACGACCAATTACGCGTCTCCGGACCCGCCGTGCGATTCCAGCCGAAGCCGGCGGAGACCTTTGCGCTGGCCATCCATGAACTCGCAACCAACGCGCTCAAATACGGCGCCTTGAGCCAATCCTCAGGTCGTATCGAAGTATCCTGGCGCATCGACGAGTCGGTGGATCCGCCGCAACTTGTTTTCGAATGGCGCGAGCGGGGTGGGCCGAAGGTCAGTCCGCCGCAACGCAAGGGTTTTGGCACCGAGCTCCTGGAACGGACACTTGCTTTTGAGTTCAAGGGGCAGACGAGCCTGGCGTACAACAGCCATGGGCTGGACTGTACGATCACGATGCCTCTCAGCAGACGCGCGTTTCATACACCCGCTGTAGCCAACTGATGCATACGCCGGTCTCTCAGGGGAGTCTCGCGCACACGGTCGTTCGCCGCCTGAACGCCTTGCGATCCCTGACGGAACAAGCGATCGCCACCCTCGAGTACGCGGTCCTCGAGGGCTTGCACCATGCTGGACCAGGTGAAGATCTGATCTCGGAAGGGGATATGGTCGACAGCATTCGGATTCTGCTGTCGGGATGGTTATGCCGGTACAAGACGCTCGAGGATGGCCGGCGCCAGATCGTCAATTTCGTCGTTCCTGGTGAGACCTGCGATGTGTACGCCTACCTGTTGTCGCGGATGGATCACTCGATCGCAGCCATCACGCCGGTCACCTATGGGGAAATCAAGCGTGCGCGTTTGGAGAAGATGGTGGCCGACGACCACTCCCTGGCGGAGGCGTTCTGGTGCGAAACGCTCCTGAACAATGCAATTCAGCGCGAGTGGGCGACCAATCTCGGTCGGCGCACGGCACTGGAGCGAGTTGCCCATCTCTTTTGCGAGTTGTTCGAGCGGCTGCGTCCGGTCGGTCTGACCGACGGCAATTCGTGCGGTCTTCCCGTGACCCAAATGGACCTCGCTGATGCCACCGGCTTATCGGTCGTCCATCTCAACCGGACCCTTCAGGAATTGCGGGCTGCTGGCCTGATCGTGCTGCGGGACCGGATGCTGACGATCAACGATATCGAGGCCCTCAAGAACGTGGCGATGTATTCACCGGGCTACTTGCAGATATACCGTCCCGGTTGACGCACGGCATCGCTCGATTTTCCGTTCGGCGTTTTCGTTGGGCGTGAGCTGCCGTCAAATATCGAAGCCTGCATCCCCAGCGTCAGGCTGCGATGCGGCATCTGGCTCGGCGCATAAAAAATCAACGCATTAACCTATGGAAATGCCGGAACTCACATTTCCGCCAAAACTCCAACAATACCGGTTTGGGCAGCCCCCGACCGTCACGCTAATTGGCCTCGGCGTCACCTCCCGCCGGGGCCGGTTGCCTCTTTTACCGAACGCCAATGACCGCCAAACGCAATCGAACGAAACACGATCAATCGCTGCAGCAACGGCTTCTTAAATGGGCCGAAAACGCGCGAGACCGCGCGCGCCGCATGCCGCCGGGCAAAGATCGCGAAATGTTGTTGCGTCGTGCGAAGCAGAGCGAGGTGACCTCAAGCCTGACGCAGTGGCTGACCGCTCCGGGCATCCAAGGATACCGGGAACGAGGAGGATCATGAAACACTACCGTGCCTTTCAGATTGACCCGGGCGGCCATATCTTTGGCTGCATAAATCTGGTTTGTGATGGCGATGATGAAGCCAAGCGACAGGCCGCAGGGCTGGTACTGCTCCATCGCATCGAGCTGAGGCGCCTAGACCGGCGGATCGGATTGTTCGATGCCGCTTCTGGTATTGCAGACTATCGGGCTATGCGACCTCGTCAGTATCTGAACGGCGCGTCGCTGGAGCCACCAGGAGCCGCGCGGGTCGCGCCGTGTTAGACGGATTGCAGTCAGCTTTCCGAGGAGCGAGCATGACGCTGCAGTCTGATGGGGCATTTTCGCTTAATGATGGCGTGTGCGGAGATGTGCCGGACGTCGGCTCACTTCATGCTGATCAACACCCCTCACTACAAGCATACTTGCAAGGAATGTGCGGAGATCTGCGCAGAATGTGCCAGGGACTGCATGCGCGTTGGCGATATGGAGGAATGCGCAGCGATGTGTGACGCTTGCGCTGATTCTTGTCGGAAAATGGCGGCTTAAATGGCTAAACAAGACCAAGGCATCGTGCGCGACGAACGCGGACAGGAGCAGCCCAAGGACAAAGACCGGGCTCAGACTGCAACCAAAACGGAACCGGGGCACATGCCGCAGCAACCCGTGAAACCGCAGAAGCCGAAAGACGATGCCTAAATACTTCTTCCATTTAGTGGGCCGCCTCCCCGCTCACGACCTGCTCGGTCACAACTGTGCAAACGATACGGAAGCCAGGATTCGCGGTAATTTTATCGCCCACAAGGTTGGCACCGGAAAGCCTGAGATGGCGCGAGAGGGCAATTTCATTTCGGCCCGCGATGCGCGTAATAAGGAGATTGCTCAGGTCCCTCTGCCCTCAACAACGGCTTAGGCCATGTGGCCAGGAATCAACGTCCTTGGTCGTCTTCTTCTCCCGCCGAGGCGTCATCTTCGCCGGACTTTCTTTGCCGGGTACGCGCACGCCACGGGTCCTAGCTGTTCGCGCTGGATGTCGTCTTCGGATTTTTCCGGCTCGCGGCCATTGATGAGTTCGGTGTTCATGGCTGTCCTCGAAAGCGAAGGGCTCCCGGAGCGAAGCCCTCTCAGGGTCAGAGGCACATCAGCCCTTGTGTGCCAGTACTGGGAAAGCCTCGCAATCGCCCGAGCCGTTCCTATAGTGAGCATGGCGTCAAGAAGAGCGCGGCGAAGTTCAAGGGCGTGTGGGTTGTCGCTGTTCAGCGTGGCCTTAGCCCTACGCCAGAACTTATCCCTGCCCTCGGCCTCCCGGCTTTTTCCCAGAGTTGCAATGTATGGTCTCTGATTTGCTCTTCGTCGGCATAGCTGCTTCACGTTCGATCATGCTCGTACCGGTCACGCACGATTTGGTCTGTCTTGCGATCCTGGCGCTTGTCGCGGTAGCGCCAACTCAAGGTGCCGTAGATCAACGCGATCAGGAGTATTAGCGCTCCGATGAAGTAGACAATCTCCATTGTTACCCTCACAAATTTGGTCGATCGCAGCTGAGCGCTCTTCCGTCCCCGGCCGCTTTGGGAGAAAGTCGAGCAGCTCTTCGCTAACGCCGTCCGGCTCTTGGCTAGTGCGGCGTCTCGGGCTGCTGGCCTTGGCGCCTTACGGACATATTGCTGTCCGGCATTCGGTCCGCCCCTGATCTCCGTTGTCATCTTTGCCGCCAGACGTGGAGGTACCACTTCCGCTGCGTGAGGCCGTAAATGCGCCTGTGGTCGTGCGCGGGTCTCTATTCGGTGCCGTTGAGCTCGCCGCGGGATCACCATTAACCGCCCCTCGCCCGCTCGGCGAACCCGCCTGCTGTGCTGCGGCACTGACAATCGATAGAGCGAGCACCGCGGCCGTTACCAGTAATTTGTTCATTTCCTCCCGCGGGTTGGACGGCTTCCTGCCCGCTGATAATCGGTCGGACACCCAGTCTGTTCCTATCGAAGAACAGCTTTAGCTTTTTCTAGTGCGTATTGGTCCTCTGCCAGTTTTCGAGGTCGACTGCGTCGGCTTCATTGCGTTGCTCTTGTTCCGGATTGCCCTTCCATGGCTGATCCGTCTGCTTGTGCGTCTTCTGGTCGGCCCGTTGCCGCAGATCGTCTTTGGGTGTTTCCTCGCTCATTTGCTCGCTCCCGTTTCGGAGAGAGAAAGCGCCGAGGTCGGCAAGCGTTCCTTGTGGCAGAACTGATGAGTGCGCCCGACGCTGAAGAGACATAAAGCATTCTGCCGAGCCCCCTACGCCGATCCGGAAGCCGCTGCGCGGAAGCTCATCGAGGTCGCCGTCTCTCCGCGCGCGGCAGTGCCGAAAAGCAACCCTTCACGGGTATACACAGGCGCATCCTAGTGGTGCGCGTGGGGGGTGATCACCGACAAAGGCCGCCCCTGCCAGATCAATCCAGGCGACTAAGTCCACCCCTCGAAAACTTGGGTGGCGGCTGTTTTAGACTGACCTAAAGACGAGTTCTTTTCAGCTCCGAAGCACCCGCATCAGTCAGCGATATTGCAAAACACCGGCGCCGTGGCGGCGCTCAATCCATTTGCAACTGAGAGCCTGAACTTTGATCCGTGGAGCATTCGGGAGCTGCGCGCTGATGACCCAATCGCGGCCACGTAGCAGGTCGAGGAAACGTCTATACCGCTGATCGAACCGCGGCGGAGGTTCCTCCTCATGTGCGGCTCTGACCTTTCTCAGCGCGTCTTCCAGAGAATGTTCGATGCACATGCCCGGCACTGTCACCGCTCCGATTTAAAAAACAGTTGCCACCCGACAGGCCAATGTCGTCTCGACGTAACCCGCGCCTTAGTGCAGATGTTCGGGCAGTTCCCGCGCTGGAACGAATCGGATGGAGTCAGATTGAATCCCGGTTCTGTGGCGTGGAGTTGCTTATGCGTCAATCTCGGTGGATCCCTTCCGCGGTCGCGGCCGACGAGCCAACAGTCTATCTGGTCGCGGACGATTTTGGACGGATGGGAAAGCGCCTGGTGCGAAGCCGACCTCGAAACCGCGGACCTTGAGACAGTCATTCTGGAACTGATGGCCGGCGAGTATTGGCGGCCGATAAGATCGTTGCCTTTAACACGGCAAAGAGCTGGCCTGGAGACGTCCCCGGGGACAGTAGTGGCGTCTGGTCAAAGGTGGCCGACGTGGGCTGACATTGTAAATCCTGTTGGCCTACGGCTCCCGGCGAAGGCCAACGTAGATAGAAATAGCATCGTTCCTGTTTGCAGGCTTTGGAAACAGCTATAAACTAGCCCGTGTTGTCCTTCGCCCCTGTCGTCGTGGATCCGCCTGAGACTGATACGCGAACGTCGTGCCCTTGGCGCAACGCTAGCGATGCGGCCGCGACGGCTGCTTCAAAAGCTGACTCTTTAGTTTCGTAACTGTTCCCAGCCTGCCCATCATGCATCAGGAGCAGCGATGGCTCCCAGAGTATCGGGATGGTTGCGGGGACATGCAAGCTCGTTTGTTATAACTTCTGGCCTAGGAGACCTCCGGCGGCCGGCGGCGAGATCGAGAACAGCCATCAACTCGCCGCGCAGGATCGCGTGGCTCTCGCCTCGCTTATCGCCGGGAGTTATCACTACCCCGCCAACCAGCGAGCGGATGTCCTCGCGGGCCTCCGCGTTGGACTCTGGCGCGGCCAGCGTTTCCGCAAGACGGATCACCTTGGCGCGATAGTGCTGAGCGATATTGGGATGAACGTCCGGGACATCGGCGGGCGCCTCGGCAAGACGCGCCTCGATCTCAGCCTTCTGCTGCTCCAGTTCGTTCATCCTCGCCTTCATCGCCGGCTGATACATACCGTCCTCGATGGCGTCGAGAATCGCGTTGGTTCCCCTCTCAATCTTCTCAAGGGCGCGGCGGCTCGCTTCCACTTGCGCGCGCCGCTCGTGGTTCTGGCGATTGGTCTCCTCCGCGTAGGCGCGCACCGCGACCGCCACGGCCTCGGGAGATACCAGCTTGTCGGTAAGGCCCGCCAGCACTCGACCCTCGATGTCGTCCCGGCGAATGGTGCGGCCGTTGTCGCATATCCCTTTGCGGAAATGACCAAGACAGCCGTAGCGGTCGTTGACGACGATGCCATATCTGCCGCCGCAGCACCCGCAGGTGAGCAAGCCCGACAGAAGGTAAGCAGGACGGCGCAAGCGGTTCAGCCGTTCCGCGCGAGCGGCGCGGACGCCCTTCGTCGTCGCCTCGAACTGCTTTGCAAGCTCGGCCTGGCGCAGCTTCACCCGCTGCCACAACTCGTCATCGACGATGCGCAGCTCCGGCACCTCGGTCCTGATCCATTTCGCCTCGGGGTTCGGACGCGACACCCGCTTGCCCGTATTCGGGTCCTTGATGAAGCGCTGCCGGTTCCAGACCAGCACGCCGGCATAAAGCTCGTTGTTGACGACGCCATTGCCCCGGCAGGCGTGCCCCCGGATCGTCGTGTCGCCCCAGGTGTGGCCGAACGGACCAGGAATGCCATCCCGGTTCAGGTCGGTCGCGATGGCGCGCGGCGATTTCCCCACCGCGAATTCCCGAAAGATGCGGCGAACAACCACGGCCTCGGCCTCATTAATCTTGCGTTCGCCCCGAACCGGCTCGCCCTCACTGTCGGTGCGCTTCACCACGTCGTAGCCGTAGCAGAGTCCACCGCCAGCTTTGCCCTTCTCGACCCGCCCGCGCAAACCACGATGGGTCTTGGCGGCGAGATCCTTCAGGAACAGAGCGTTCATCGTGCCTTTGAGACCAACGTGAAGTTCGGAGATCTCGCCTTCGGCCAGAGTGGCGATCTGTACGCCGACAAAGCGCAGATGCTTGAACAGCGTCGCGACGTCGGCCTGATCGCGCGAGACTCGGTCCAGCGCTTCGGCGAGCACAATGTCGAACTTGCTACGGCGGGCGTCCTGCAATAGCGATTGGACACCCGGTCGGAGAATGACGCTGGCGCCGGAGATGGCGGCGTCCTGATAGGTATCGACGACCTGCCAATCTTCCCTGCCCGCATGCTCACGGCAGATGCGGAACTGGTCCTCGATCGACGCCACACTCTGATTGTCAGTCGAATAACGGGCGTAAAGCGCAACCCTGAGCATGGCGTTCTCTCCGATCAGACCTTCACATCGATTCTGCAATTTCCGCCGCCGTCAAGATGCATGTTTCACCGCGGTCCGACGACACTCCGTCCCTCGCCCGCTTTGCTCCGGGAGTCTGATCGTCACCTGAGCAAACGAGCAGGTAGACGAAACTGTAGCTGAAGAACCTGGCCCTATCGTGGCCCTGGCTCGTTGTCATTGGCGGCGGCCGGTTGCCCGGCCCGCTCGCGGGCGAGCTGTCGGCCGATAGCTTCAGCAATCCGCAGAATTCGCGGGTCGAGCGATTCACCGGTACTCAACCCATTGTCATTGGCCGGACGAGGCCCTTTCCTTTCCTCTTCCGCCGCCATTCCGCTGCTCCCTCGTCAGGTCCATCGGACAAAAAGAACGAGGAAACGAGAGCACGGAAGACAAAAATGAAGCCATCATACTATGGCGTAGAAGTGCTTGCAGGCGGCGGTTGAAGGCTCTTGAACAAGAATTCCGGGGCTTGGACCTTATTCTTCTCGGTCAGTCTATTCGATCGCGTAGCCGAGCGCTCTGTATCCGGTCCGTCGTTTTGCAGCCATGCGAGCCAGAACCGGCACAGCGCTATCGACGTAGTCGACAACGAGAACGTCTGTTTTCCCGTCATGTTGACGGTGGAGCCGGCCAACGTACTGGGCCAACGTTCCTTTCCAGGAGATAGGCATGGTCAGGAACAGCGTATCGAGCCGGCCGTCATCGAACCCTTCTCCAATATACCGGCCTGTCGCGAGTATCAGGCGCTCCTGATCGTCAGATACGCGCAAAGCCGCTTCGGCGATTTTGCGCTCGGCAGCCGACATGCCGCCACGCAGAACGACGAGATTCTTTACAAACGGCGCGAACCGATTCCGAAGATATTCGAGGTGATCCTTCCGCTCGGTTAGAACAACCGGCGAACGCTTCACCTCCAGCGATTTCAGGACATCATCGAAGATGAGGTCGTTCCTCAGTTCATCCCGAGCCAAGGCCGCGTAAATTGCTGGCATTGACGGCCGTTCTGCCGACGCCAGTAATGGCGGCAATTCGAATTTCGTCGGGCGATCACGCACCCAGTGATGAATGCCACGTTCGGAAGCCTGCTGACGAGCATCAACTCGGTGGCGGACAGGGCCGCATTGCATGAAGATGATCGGTTGGTGCCCATCCTTGCGCGCGACGGTCGCAGAAAGACCCAGGACAAACCGTGCTTTTGATCGACGCGCCACCAATTCGAAGCTCGCGGCAGACAGATGGTGACATTCATCAACAATAAGATGACCGTAATCCGCTACGAGATCCGAGACTTCACCGTTTCGGACAAGGCTCTGGATCAGCGCAACATCGATGATCCCGGTCGGCTTTCGCCGCCCGCCGCCGATAATTCCAATCTGTTTCGGATCAATGTTCAGGAAGGATCGCAACCGTTCGATCCACTGATTGAGCAATTCGCGCCGGTGGACGAGGACAAGCGTATTTCGGGCGCGTCGGGCGAGAAGCGCTGCCGCTACAACGGTTTTCCCGAAAGCGGTCGTGGCAGCAAGAACGCCGTGATCATGAGGAACAAGTGCATCGAAGGCTTTCAACTGTGGTCGCCGCAATTCTCCCTGGAAGGACAGTTCCGTGGGCAGCGGCTTGCCGATTTCCCGACGGTCTTCCAAAACAACATCGGCGCGGTGGCTTTTGATGAGCTCGATTGCTTCCTCAAGGCAACCCCGAGGCAGTGCCACGTGTCGCGTATGAAGTTCGGCGCATGATATGACCCGCGGCTTGCCGAAGGTCGGCAAACGCATGGCCTGCGCACGATAAAACTCGGGATTCTGGAAAGCTGCTAGGCGAATGAACTGTGCAATCAGGGCCGGCGGGAGCTCTGCCCTATCTATGTACACCTGATCCGCGACCACGACCTTGATGCTCTCCGGTATCACAGCCTCCATCCGGCGAGGTTCGCTGCGACGGGACGGCGTCATTCGCCAGGGCTCGTCAGCGTGCTCGTCTTCCACCGGCATCCGGACACCGAGAATCCGACCCGACAGTTCCGCCTCGTCGGCGATCCTGAAGGCCGTATCAGCAGAGAGCCTCGGCAAGGATGACAGAAAGGCCCACTGGTCGTCGTAGGGCCGCAAATCTCCGTCGACGAAGACGCTGTTGCCGTTTTCCCGCGCCCTTCTTTGCAATGGTAGAGCGATCAGATTTCCAAAGCCGCCGATCGGCATTGTATCCTGGTTAGGAAAGAAACGATCATAGGAGGTGAAGCCGATCTCAGGCCGGTTCTCCATCGTCTCGGTGATCAGTGCAGCGCCCAGCTGACGAGCGGTTCTAGCGGGAATAGGCTCAGAGAAGAATACCCAGACGTGACCCCCGTTTCCTGACCTCGATCGTTCCAGAGCGGCAGGAATTCCCTTTGCTCGACATGTATCCAGCAGCGCCCTGGTATCGTCCGCCCAGCTTTCCTTGTCGAAATCGGCCGCCAGGAACCAGCATGTTTCATCTTGCAGCAAGGGATATACCCCCGCGACAAAGTCGCCTTCACGCAGATTGCCGCCGCCGCGAAGGTGTTTTTCGATAATGTCATCCGAAGTCGGAATAAACGCCTGATGAGGGCACACGCCGCATTTAATCTTCGGCTTGCCGCATATTCCCTTGGCCCATTCGTTGGCGCAAGCAGGAGCATATCCTGAGCGACCCACTTTCCGGTTTTCCCATCGAACAGGGAAAACATCCGGGCGCCCGGCGAACAGGCTGCGAAACAGCGCAACCTTGTCCGCCGACGGCGAACTATTGGTGATTGGCGCGTCCACAAAGAGCGATGGCTTATCGGAAAGCCTGACAGCCGTCAGCTTTTGCTCAAGTGTAGCGAGCGCGATTTCAAGATCAACCCGCTCAGCATCCAGGGCTGTCAGGCGTTGCCGAATACGAGCGATTTCTTGTTCAGCTTCTTTCTCGTCTACCAAAGTACGAAGTCCATGCCGGCAGCGAACACGTTACCGATCAGCATAGCGCAAAGAATCGTTAAGCTTAAGGTGGCAAGGATGGAACGTGCGCCGTGCCGCACGTGCTGCCATCGCCGCCGCACAAGGACAGGGCGTCACCGATCGCGCAAAGACTTACGCCCACGCATCAACGAAAGCAAAGGCGGGACCCAGCGAACGACGGCGCACAAGTTCGCATCGCGGCGCCCTCGACCGAAGACCGGCGGCGGCATGCGCGCAAACTCGATACCATGGATGATTGATGCGTCCGCAGCGATCTAGCCTCGCTGGTTTGGTGGGGGCACTTCCCGCGCGGCGAAGAGTGTGCGCCTTGGTGACGCGACCGAGCTAGGTTCACTCAATCGGTGTCTAACCTGCGGTCATATCGAACGACACGGCTTCCCATCAAGCCTTACCTGCTTGGCAAGCCCCTGCCGGGCCGGCGACAGCCGGTCAAGGCCGCAAGCCGCGAAGCGGGGGCGCGGAACGCGCCAGCCTTGACGGGGTGGCGCTGGTCCGGCCTGCTTGGGCTCAAGCCGTCAGGAGGTTGCTCTTCCGCTCACAACCCCAACCCGCGCTTTCTGCCGAAGCTCCATTCAATGTCGCCGCCGTTGCGCATGAGGCCGGAAATGTGCTGCCCTATGCGCTTGTCGAGCACCGGCTGCCACGGCACGAGACTGAAGCCGAGGCCACCGTCGCCGCTTAGGGTTTCGAGCATGGCGAACCGGCCGCTGGATAACTGAGTAGAGCCGACGAGTTGGCCATTTATGGAGTTGCCGGGAGCAGCGGGTCGCCATGGCAGTCCGCGTTCGGCGGCGAGCGCCTTGCCGGTCCGTTCGATGTCGGCGGCCTCAAGCCGCTGGATCAGATCCTTGGGTGCACGGACATGGCCGTTACCGAGATCGGTGACGTGACCCATGTTTGCGAGCGCCTGTTTGCGCTTCTCCAGCGCCGCCCTCACCTCCTGGCCGAACCCCTCGCTGGCGAGTGCGACGCGCTGGCGGGACACCAGCTCGCGATCGAGCCAGGTCGCTCCGTCTTGGTCGATCTGCTGGTCGAGGCCGGTGGAAGACAGGACGCTTATTCGGATGTTCGCGCGGTCCCGCGCCAGATCGTAGGCTTGGCCGCGCTCTGGAAGATCGGCAGGGACGCGCCAGTGATCCGCATCGATCCGCTCGGTATGCCCGACCCGGCGCAGCGCCTCCAGGCGGCGGACGTGGGAGCGAACGAAGGCCTCGGGGTCGCCGCCGATGCGGTCGATGGCAGTTCTCGCCCGCTCCAGATGCTCGGACGGTCGGTAGACGCCTCCTTGATCTGCAATATCCATGATGTTGCGGTCTGCGGCGCGGGGCCCGGGAGGGGCCGAGCCCGCCGCGACAATCATGCCTCGGCCGTCCTCCTCGGCGCGGGCGGCATCCATCTCGATATGATGCACACGCCCGTCCACCCCGTCGATCACCAGCCGGACCCGCTCGGCCATCTCGTCGCCGCCGAGCCCCTTGTCCAGCACCCGGCCGACGATGCGTTCGGTCGCGTTCTCGCGGTGTAGGACGTAGCGCGCGGGGTGCCGATCCCCCGCCAGGTCCTCCCGCTCCAGCACCCGGTCCATGGTCTTGATGATGTCGCCGCGCGCGCCAAGCTCGCGCAGCGCCGGCTCGGCTTTGCGCGACACGATCCATTGCCCAGTCTCGACCTCGGTCGCCAACCCCATGCGCTCAAGCTTGCGCGCCCGCTCGATCAGCAGGACCCGGTTCTGGCGGAACGTGTCGCGCATGTCCTGGTCGGGGCGCAGGTCCGCAAATTCCTTCCCCTGTTGCTCGGCGATCAGCATCCGGTCGAGCCGGGTGAAGCGGTCGGCGTCTACTTCCCGCTCGAGCTGCTTCGCCACTTCAAGCTCGGTCTGCCGGCCCAACTCCCGGGTAACGATCTCGCTTGCCCGTTCGCGAATCCCGTAGGCGATATAGTCGCCAGCGACGTTGAGGGTCTTGCCGTCCTCGGTGACGCCGCGCACGATGATGTGGGTGTGGGGATGGCCGGTGTTGTGGTGGTCGACCGCGATCCAGTCGAGTTTCGTCCCAAGGTCGACTTCCATCTGCTGCATCAGATCGCGGGTGGTCTCGCGCGGGTCGGACAGCTCCGCGCCGTCCTCGGCGGATACGATGAAACGGAATTGGTGCCGGTCCTCGCGACCCCGATCGAGGAAAGCGCCTCCATCCTCGACGTCGCGCTCGGCCGAATAGACCTGGCCCTTCTCACCATCCTTCGTCACGCCGTCTCGTTCGAGATACCGCAGATGCGCGTCCACCGCCTTGGCGCTGACGAACTGCCGCCCGCGAGCGGCTCCGCGCTGCGGGTTGAGCTTCACCACCCGGGCCTTCACCGCCACCCGCCGCGACCGTGTGCGCGCGCCGCTCGCGTCCCGGCTCCATGCGCTCCGATCCTTGAGCGTCAGCGCCGTTGCAGCACCCCGCCCACGCGCATTGAACCGGCCGCCTCCCTTACCGGCCCTACCCGGCCGATCGGGGTTGCCGCCCGCGCGGCGTATCATCGACCCCGACTTTGAACGAAAGGGCGGCAACGGGACCGACGCCAGGCACCGTCATCAAACGGCGGCAAACCGCGTCATGCTGAACCACCCGAAGAAGCACGCGATGCAATCTTTCGTAGCCTTCGAAGATCGCCCGTCGCACATCCAGCAGGGCCTCAATCATGACAGAAAATACTGGATCGCTGTGCTCGAGGAGCTCCCGGACGCGTGCCTCGTAGCTCCCGCGACCAACGGCTCCCATCAGCAAGCCATACGCCCGCAGCGTGCCGCGAATGTGATTCTCGATGTCGATCAGCTTGCGCTTGAGCAGCTTCCTGTCCAATCCAACGTAAAGTTTCATCGGAGCTCTCCTTTGTGCCAACGACCGCCTAAGTCGTTGCACCGGGCTCCGGATTCGGCGACGGTCGTGTTAGCCCCATGCACCGGTTTCTCGAAGCCGTCATACCGTCATCCTCGCCGTCGTAAGCGTCCGGTTCTTGCATGACTTTTCGAAAGTGTGTTCTCGTTCCATTTCGGGTTCTCTGCTGCAGTGGAGAATCTCCGGTGGGTCCGAAACATTTCCAGAACAAGGCCAGACGCGAGCGGTGGTCGATCACATCGAGGCCTGACAGCGCAGTAGCGTTTTGCAAGCAGAATACTGCCGTCAGCATCGATTTGACGAGAATACATTCACGCGCTGGAACATCAGACGGAATTGCGCCGCGAGAAGCGCCGTGAGGCGCGGGAGAAAGGACTGAAGAGACGCCAACGGCGGCGCTTCAGCGTGAGGACAGACGTGCGCAATCGCGGCACGCAAGTGTTCTGGGCGATGCATGTCGAGGCGATGAACTGGAGCGGAATGGGCGTTCGCGAATACGCTGCAGCTCTGCGTCGGTCGCCCTATGCGTTGCGCAAATGGCGCGACGAGCGCGAGGTTGAAATCGGGACTGGTGCGCGCATCTTCATCCCTCCGCCCGCCCGGTCGTAGACACCAGTGCCAGCCAATCGGCCGCTGAAAGCAGCTTGACAGCGCCTTCAAATGACACGCCGCATGCGCCAAGCACGCCTGCCCGGCGCTTCTTCAGCGACGAACAGAAGCTCGCGATCGCAATGGAAAGCGGGCACTGGGAGCGACGGCTTCCGGCGTTGCTCGCAGGATCCTCACGGGGCTGCCTGTTCCACTGGCGCGTACAGTTCGGCGTGGCGCAAAAGAAACGCGCGAAGCTTGCGCCCGTCGCTCTCACCGATGACATGGCGGCGGCCGGCGTTCTGCGTGATCTTGTGCAACCTCCTGAGGGAATGGTGACCGTTGATCTACCCAACGGGCGGCGTGTCTTTGCTACCGCCGGCAACGATCCCGATGTCGTGCGGGCGCGCGTTGAGAGCGGAGAGATCGCGCCATGTGATCGTTCCCGCGGGCATGAAGGTGCGGATAATCTGAGCACGATACGCTCTCCGAGCGCCTCTTGGAATGGCAGGCCGCTTCGAGCTGCTATTGGACGGAAACCGGGAGCAAAGGCCGAGCGAAACTGAGTTCGTGGCCATCGGGGTCAATTAGGTGGAAGAAGCGCTCACCCCATTCGGCATCCTGGGGCACGGTGGCTGGCTGGTATCCCGCTGCGAGTGCACGGTCGTAAAGTGTCAACATCGGCAACGTCGGAGATTACCTGCCCCACCAGGACCAGCGCCGCTCGGTAGGCTGGGTGATGAGACCCCATGAAGTCCAAGGGCCTAGTCTTACTGCGTCACAAAATATTCTACGACATTTTTTCGTGCGCAGCAGGGACATCGGAGCAATCGTCTTGCGAGGGCGACGCTGAGCCTGTGGCGCATGGTTGCGATGGAATTAGGGACGTGGCGCTGGGGCCTGAGCGGCGGCGCCTCTGGGTCGGTAACCGCACCCGCTGCCTCATCCTGAGGAGCCGGCGCAGCCGGCGTCTCGAAGGATGAGGCCGCAAGCTCAATCCCTCTCATCCTTCGAGACGCCCGCACGGGCGGGCTCCTCAGGATGAGGTCCCAGTTTCAAATGGAGACCAATAAATGTCAGCTAAGGAAGTCAAATTCGGCGTCGATGCCCGCGATCGCATGCTCCGCGGCGTCGAAATCCTCAACAACGCGGTCAAGGTGACGCTCGGCCCGAAGGGCCGTAACGTCGTGCTCGACAAGTCGTTCGGCGCCCCCCGCATCACCAAGGACGGCGTCACCGTCGCCAAGGAAATCGAGCTCGACGACAAGTTCGAGAACATGGGCGCGCAGATGGTGCGCGAAGTCGCGTCCAAATCGGCAGACGCTGCCGGCGACGGCACCACCACCGCGACCGTTCTCGCGGCTGCGATCGTCAAGGAAGGTGCCAAGTCGGTTGCCGCCGGCATGAACCCGATGGATCTGAAGCGCGGTATCGACCTGGCGGTGGAAGCCGTGGTCGCCGACCTCGTCAAGAACTCCAAGAAGGTCACCTCGAACGAGGAAATCGCCCAGGTCGGCACCATCTCCTCCAACGGCGACGCCGAGATCGGCAAGTTCCTCTCCGACGCCATGAAGAAGGTCGGCAACGAGGGCGTCATCACGGTTGAAGAAGCCAAGTCGCTCGAGACCGAACTCGAGGTCGTCGAGGGCATGCAGTTCGACCGCGGCTATATCTCGCCCTACTTCGTCACCAACGCCGACAAGATGCGCGTCGAAATGGAAGATGCCTACGTCCTCATCAACGAAAAGAAGCTATCTCAGTTGAATGAATTGCTTCCCTTGCTCGAAGCCGTGGTGCAGAGCGGCAAGCCGCTTGTGATTATAGCGGAAGACGTTGAAGGCGAAGCGCTTGCCACCCTCGTTGTCAACCGTCTGCGTGGTGGTCTGAAGGTCGCGGCCGTCAAAGCTCCGGGCTTCGGCGATCGCCGCAAGGCCATGCTGCAGGACATCGCGGTTCTGACCGGTGGTCAGGCGATCTCGGAAGATCTCGGCATCAAGCTCGAGAACGTCACGCTCTCCATGCTCGGTCGCGCCAAGAAGGTGATGATCGACAAGGAAAACACCACCATCGTCAGCGGCGCCGGCAAGAGGGCCGACATCGAGGCGCGCGTTCAGCAGATCAAGGCGCAGATCGAGGAAACCACCTCGGACTACGACCGTGAGAAGCTGCAGGAGCGCCTGGCCAAGCTCGCGGGCGGCGTCGCGGTGATCCGCGTCGGCGGCGCGACCGAAGTTGAGGTGAAGGAACGCAAGGATCGCGTGGATGACGCGATGCATGCGACCCGTGCGGCGGTTGAGGAAGGCATCGTGCCGGGCGGCGGCGTCGCCCTGCTGCGCGCCTCCCAGCATCTCAAGGGACTTCGCACCAAGAACGACGACCAGAAGACCGGCGTCGAAATCGTCCGCAAGGCGTTGTCGTATCCAGCCCGCCAAATCGCCATCAATGCTGGCGAAGACGGTTCGGTGATCGTCGGCAAGATCCTCGAGAAGGATCAATATTCCTACGGCTTCGACTCGCAGACCGGCGAATACGTCAACCTGATCTCCAAGGGCATCATCGACCCGACCAAGGTCGTTCGTGTGGCAATCCAGAACGCAGCGTCCGTCGCCGCTCTCCTGATCACCACGGAAGCCATGGTGGCCGAAGTGCCGAAGAAGAACGCCGGCGGTGGCGGCATGCCTCCGGGCGGCGGCATGGGTGGCATGGGAGGTATGGACTTCTAATTCCAACCGTTCAGAGCACAACAGTAAGAAAGGCCCGGCAGCATGCTGGGCCTTTCTGCATTAGCTATACGTCCATCTCGACGACGATAGCTGCATGGTGGTGACCGCTCTCAAGGGATCAAGCGGAGACGTGCAGCACTTCGCCGACCCGGCTCCACCACGGCAATACTCCATAGCGCTCATACGAAGCTCCGTGGTTGATTTTGTATGAACGATGTGGTCCCTCATATCGCCGCGTGCGCAACGCATCAGCAGCCCTGAAAAATTTTGGTCGTCACTGCAAAAAGACTCTTCAACACAATCTGCCAAAAGCAGACATCGGATATCGGTAAAGATGAATCGGATGTCGCTGCACTACTGTCGATGCCAATGAATGTTGATCGTTCGAGTGAGAAGCCGTCAGCCGCAATTCTGATCCTTCATCCTCCGGATCGAAACCGTGATTGCGCCGATCTAAACTGGAAATGGCGGAGTGCCTGAATACCGTGTCGATTGCTCGGAATTGACTCGCTATTGGACCGTTAAAAGGCGCAGGGTGATTTATCACCGTTTCGCGCTTCCGGCTGTTGTCGGTGACTGAGAGTGTTGAGCTCCCGCCCGGTGAAAGGGAGATCCCCATGCCCAAGAATTCCCCGCCCCCGATCTGCCCGAAGTGCAGCATGCCTATGCGATTTGTCCTCGTGAAAACGGGAGGACGCAAATTCCGCTGCGTCGATTGCGATGTAACAGGCCTCTTTAAATTGCCCGAGGTCACACAGCTTCTCACGGGCGAATTAAGACATCCGGGCTAAATTGCCTCCGTTGGCTTTGGCGATGGTCGTCTGATACAGCCAAAGTATCCGGCGTGGTGCCCGAATTGTCTCGCTATCTGGGTCCAACAATCGCAGCTTGGTTCCGGGGTCTCTCTTGGAGATCAGTCATGCTCGGCAATATTTTCAACAGCAAGGGCACCCGCGTCAGGGTGGTGGATGGCGCAACCATCTTCAGCCTTAACGGCCAAGAACTTTATCATCTAAACGGGATCAATATCTATCGACTTTCCGGCGAGCTGGTCGGCCATCTAAACGGGGCGCACGGCTCCGATAAGCGGCTCGATCGTTCCTCTGACAAGCAATTCCCCGCCAGAGGCAGTTCTTAAGACGCTGCCGAACTCGGAGAAGGCGTCATAAGCCACGACATTCCTACCTTCCTTGCCTTTACGAGCTGGCTGACGAGGTTGAATGGCGGGCCCGGGTTGACGTCGAAACTTACTGAGAGGCTGGCATTCACCCGACAGGCATAGGTCTTTGGAGGTCATCATGAATGACGCATTCTCGCTCTCGATCTCGGTAGTTATCATTGCCTTTGGAATTTGGATTGCTGCTGGCACGATCGGCGCTGGCTCGCCTTTGGCCTGGATGCTCATAGGACTACTTCCCGTCATTGTCGGTACGATCAGCCTTTATCTGGCGATTCGCGAAGTCAAAGCTGCGCAGCGGATTTGAGATTCTGAAATATCGTCAGTTAGCGCACAAGCGCCGGTGATGGGACCAAGCAACGCACATGCGGGCTGGTCGCCGAACTAGAACCGCTGACGCCACATCGACGAAAATCCGCTTCAACGGATGAATGACGGGCGCGAGCGCTACTCCGCCTGCCTTCGGGCCCCTTGGTCACAAAACATCACCCTCTTTCGGATAAGCTTTTCGCCGCGGCCGCGCCGGTGGAGCCGATGTCCGTTCAGGGTCATGTGTGGACGACGCCCGCATTGCAAGAAGAATCTGACGTGCGGCTTGCGGTCGGGTGCAAGTCATGTGTCCGGCTTGTTTGCGCGGCACCATCACCGCTGGCCCTGATGTAGTCCGCGGATCGGGTCCCAATCATTCGCACGGGCTTTAACGCCCATGACCCAGAAGCGGGTTGTCCCAATCGACGGCTCGACCGTTTCGCATCACGCCATCATCACCTTCGCAATTCGATTGTCTTGTTCCGCTATCGCCTCACGCTCCCATCGCCAAGCCTCTTCAGGCTGCTGCAGCAAGCTCCGGCGCTCGATAGTATCCTTCCCTTGGCCATGATCGCCCAAGCGATGCGCGCCATCTTGTTTTGGCAACCGCAACGGCGACGAGCTTGGCCGGCTTCTTGGCAAGTAGCCTGATGATCCAGGGATGCTTTTGCGGATGTTGCCGGGCGTGTCGAACAACGGCTGTTGCACCGATTACAAGCAACCGTCGGAGATAGCGATCTCCCTGCTTGGAGATGCCGCCGAGCCGCTCCTTGCCACCGGTCGAGTGCTGCCGCGGCACAAGTCCGATCCATGCCGCAAAATCCCGACCGGATTTGAAGTTACTCGAGTCTGTGACGGTGGAAGCGATGGCCGTGGCCCCAATCACGCCTATCCCCGGTACGGTCTCGAGGCGGCTGCTCATGTCATTGCCACGATGATGGGCGTGAATCGCGCGATCAAGGGTCCCGATCTGCAGTTCCAGAGCAGCGAGTTGATCGACAATGGCCTGTAATGCCTGTTTCATCGCAAATGGAAGAGCTTCGCGATTACTCTCGTCCGTGATGAGCGCGGCGAGCTGCGCGACACCTTCGCGTCCCGTCTCCGCAACGAGGCCGAGCTCGGCAAGGTGGGCTCGGAGCGCATTGATTAGCTGCGTGCGCTGACGAATTAGAAGATCCCGTGTTCGATGCAACATCAGCGAGGCTTGCTGATCGGTCGACTTGACGGCCGCGAACCGCATCGATGGACGCGTGACGGCCTCACAGATGGCGGCTGCATCGGCAGCATCGTTCTTCGACCGTTTGACATAGCCCTTCACGTAGCTCGGCGGCATCAGACGCACCGTGTGACCGAGCTTGGAGACTTCACGCGCCCAGTGATGAGCGGTTCCGCAGGCCTCCATGCCGACGCAAGGTGGTATCTTGCTAAAGAACTCGATGACCTGCTTGCGTCTCAACTGACGGGTGATGACGACTTTGCCTGCACTATCTACGCCGTGCACTTGGAACACGTTCTTGGCGAGATCAACGCCGATGGTACTAATCTGCATGTGGACGCCCCCCTCTGGTGATTCGTTGTTCAACGATCACCCTTTGGCACATTCGATGCCGGGAGCGGGCGTCGTCCGCCACATCATTCGCGTCGGTTTGACCGGTTCACGGCAACTTCCGTTCTACACCGGTGAACGGACATTCTCTGGATAGGCGGGCATGTCTCAAAGGTGCCACAAGCAGACGAAGCTAGGTAATAAGCCGAAAGGTCCTCAGCCAAGGAGCGATCGGTACAAGTCCAGATATCGATCAGCCATTCGGTCTACCGTAAAACGCTCGCACACTGCTGCCCGGCATGCGGCGCGATCAATTTCGCCGACACGGCTGATCGCATTTACGGCTTCATCGACGTTGTTGACTAAGAAGCCAGTCACGCCATCGTCGATCAGCTCGGGCATCGATCCGCGGTTGCAGGCGATCACCGGCGTGCCGCAGGCGAGTGCCTCCACGACCGATAGTCCGAACGGCTCGTCGAAATTGATAAGATGGAGCAGCGCGCGGGCGGAGCCCAGGGCGTTCGTGCGGGCCGCTCCGCCCACCGGGCCCCGATAGACCACGGCACGCTCGTCCAGCGCGGGCACGACCTGCTCGTTATAATACTCCTGATCCTGGACGATACCGGCCATGATCAGCCGCCGACCCGCTCGACCTGCCGCCGCAATCGCCTCGGCCGCCCCCTTGTCCGGGTGGATGCGGCCGAAGAAGAGCAGGTCTTCGCTGCCGTGCGGGTCGAAGGGAAAGTCCTCCAACCGAATACCGTGGTGGATTGTTGCTGCATAGCGCAGGTTCGGATGGCGATCGGCATCGCTGATCGCAACATAATGGACGCGATCCTCGTATGCCTTGAAGGCGGGTAGGATACGTTCCGAGGAGAAGCCGTGGATCGTCGTCACCACCGGTGTCTCCACCAACCGCGAGAATGCGAGCGGCACGAAATCGGCCTGGTTGTGAATGAGGTCGAACTCACTCGCACGCTCAAATACATGGGCGACGTGGAGCATCTCCCATACCTTGGCGTCGATCGTGGGGTCCTCGGAATAGGCCGCCGGGCAGACACCGGCCAGTTTGCCCGCCGTCCGGCTATCCTTCGTAGCGAACAAGGTGACGTCGATGCCGCGCGCCACCAGCGCCTCGGTCAACAGGCTGGTTACCAACTCCCATGGACCATAATGGCGCGGCGGCGTGCGCCAGGAGATCGGAGCTAGCATGGCAATACGCACGCGATTGTCCTTCGTTGCTTTTCGTTAATCGGCCATCAGGATCAGGCCTTCGTCCGCCCGTAGCAGCACGGCACCGTCTCCGGCCGGCGCTGCGTCGGCAACAGTGGACAAGAGCGCCCGATAATCGCGCGCCCAGTCCGGTAATTCCAGCCGCTGCGAATGTCCCCCGAGATTGAGTGCTACGATCAAGCGCTCGGCGCCGTGCCGACGTTCATAGGCGACTACGTCGCCGTCCGTGTCCAGCAGCGTGAAGTCGCCGATCGCCAACGCCGGATGTGCACGCCTGGCGACCAGCAATCGGCGATAAAGCGCCAGGATTGAATGAGGCTCCTGCGCCATCCGCGCAACGTTGCGAATAGGCCAGTCGGCATTGAGCGGCAGCCACGGCTTAACCGTGGTGAAGCCGGCATTCTCGCTCCCGTCCCACGGCATCGGCGTGCGGACCGGATCGCGGCCCAAAGCGAGGGCGGGCTCGCGCAGCCCGCGCGGATCCTGAACCTGGGCGGACGGGATCGCGACATCGCTCAAGCCCAACTCGTCTCCGTAGTAGAGGGTGGGCGTGCCGCGGAGCGTCAGCAGCAGCATCGCCGCGACGCGGGCCTGGGCCTGCCCACGCTTTGTTGCGACGCGCGGCCGGTCATGGTTGCCGAGCACCCAATTCGGCCAAGCGCCTGGCAGAAGCGCCGCCTCATAGTTGGCGATCAGCGTCGTGAGGGAGCGCGCCTCCCACGGCGCATCGATGAGCTGGAAGTTGAAGGGCAGGTGCACCTCTGCCCGTTCCCGGCCGTAGTAGTGCAGCAGCTTATCGACCGGCAGGTAGATTTCGCCGATCAGCACGCGTTTGCCCCGTCCACTGGCGCCATAACTATCAGCGATGGCGCGCATGTCGGCGGCGATCTCGTGGACCTCGGGCTGGTCGGTCGAATGGAGCTGAAGCACGCGGTGCATGTCGCCCATCGCCGACTGATAGGTCGGGTTGGGCGGATTGTCCGGGAAGTCTGCCGCCTTGACCAGGTGCCACAGCACGTCGATGCGGAGGCCGTCCACGCCCCGGTCGAACCAGAAGCGCATCACGTCGTACATCGCCGCCTGCACGGCCGGATTACGCCAGTTGAGGTCCGCCTGCTCCTTCAGGAAGGCGTGGTAGTAATATTGGCTGGTGGCTTTGTCCCACTCCCATGCCGAGCCGCCGAAATCGCTGATCCAGTTGTTGGGCGGTCCGCCATCCGGCGCGCGATCGCGCCAGATGTACCAGTCCCGTTTCGGGTTGTCGCGCGAGGCGCGGCTCTCGACGAACCAGGGATGCCTGTCGGATGTGTGGTTGGGCACGAAGTCGAGCACAATCTTGAGCCCGCGCGCATGAGCTTGTGCAAGCAGACTGTCAAAATCGGCGAGCACGCCGAAGCGCGAATCGACGTCGCAATAATCGGCGACGTCATAGCCGAAATCAGCCATCGGCGAGGGGTAGATGGGTGAGATCCAGATGGCGTCGACGCCAAGGCTGGCCAGATAGTCGAGCCGCCACTCGATCCCCTTGAGGTCGCCGATGCCGTCGGCGTTCGTATCTTGAAAGGAGCGCGGATAGATCTGGTAGATCACACCCGTCTGCCACCAGAGAACTTCGAAAGAGGCCGCCAACTGAGGCGGCCTTACCGCGGCGCTTGCAGGCCGGGAGACGAAAGCCACTCATTCACATGGGAAGCGGTTACAGCATGGCGGGCTCTTCTGATCCTGGCGTCGCGCAGCGGACCCGGCGGGAGTTCGTTCGCCTCGTCCTTGAGGCGCATGGCCTCCAGCACTAGACGGTCATGTAACGGCGCTTTGGGTTGGATGCGGGGCATGGTGGCTCTCCGAAACGGGCGGGAGCACAACACTCTCAGTCACCGATGGAAGCCGAAGGCAGGGCGGTGATGGGACCAGTAGATTCCCTTTATGTTCGGTTGCCAACCACCCTTGTCCAAAGCGGATTAGGACCCTGCCCGCAGCTTGGGACAATTTCGGCAAGTCAAATACGTACAGCACCCGACGACCGGTGCCGGCCGAATAGGCCACTCGCTGGATCAAAGTAGCCACTAATGCAAACAGCGCCCCCAAGCCGAATAATGCTTGGTGGCGCTGTATTGATTCCGGACAGTGCAATCCCCCGGCACTTATCTGTCTGCGAAGGCGCAATAAGGTTCAACGGCCAGCGGCAATCGAGGCGGCCTTACTCGTCGATCTCTCGGAGCTTCTGCTCAAGTTCCGCGATCTGATTCCTGATGCGTCTTAGTTAGAAACTCCTCATCCGCGGTCCGGTCCACCAATTGGCGATACCTCATGATCTTCATTTCGAGTTCAACCGCTTTGCAGCGCACGGCCGGACCATACATTCAGGTCATTAGCGGAGGGAAGCGCGGCACGTGGCGCATCGGTAGACGTGCGCGACTCCAAATCGGGTTCTGCAAGGGCTACCGGGCTCGTTCCGGCAGAGGCACCAAGAAGCCGCCGCTACCCGTTCAGTCCTTTGATAGCGGGCCTGCTGCAACGCCCGGGCATGGCCAGAGAGAATTAATCTTCAACAGCCGCGGCAGATACCCTTTAGCTTGGCGGTGGTTCGGGCGTCTTCCGCGATGAAGGGGTCCTTGTAGGAAGGCCGCGACGCGTCGCTCTCGACCGCTGCTGGCTTTTGTATTCTTGGAGGAGACGCCGCATCGTAGCAGGCAAGTCGCCCGCTCGTGCTTTCGATCGTGCGGCATTCCGGTCCAGCGGCGAGAGCGCCTTGCGCGCAGGCGCAGAGCATCAATACGGCGAGCGTAATTTTCATCCGATTTCCTTTGCGGGTGGTATCACCATTAGAACAGGCCGCGTCCACGAGCGCAGGCCGCCACCACGAAGCAATAGGCCAATCAGCGCCGCCCGATCGCGCAGCCCTGCGAGAACGCGCTTTTGTGCGCGCTCGAACGCGTCAGTTCAGCGGATCGCTTTACGTCGACGCTTGTGTTGCTATTTCTTCTTGCCGGACGCGAAACCCGGTTGCCATCCCGCGGCCTTTTGGCTTGGCGCCGCAGCTATTGTCTTGATCTTCTCTTTCTTGGGCTTCTTGACTTCCCGATTTCCTCTTTGCTCGCCCTTAGCCATATCGATCTCCTTTGGGTTGATGATGACGCCTTCATTGAACGGCGAATCTCACATTGTCGCGTAGCGCGTCGCAGTTCTCATCGCGTCATCGATCTCTTCGGCCAGTTCGACTTCCCCGATCTCATGCAGACGGGAAGCCATGATCGATGCCTGGGTCGCAGCCATGGAGAACGGCTCTCCCGTTCCATAGCTGAATTTGATGCGCCAGATTCCCCTGTGGTTGCGATGCGGCTCGATCAGCAACACCGGAAGATCGGGCAACCCATTCTCAAGCAGGAGTTTCGACAGCGTAGGCATCACCTCGCCCCTTCAAGCTTTGCCGACGCTCGAAAGGACATGGCGCCAGGCCTGCATTCATCTCCTGCCGTGGGATCCAGGGCTTGAACCAGGAAGTTCGTTCGGCGCAACCTGAAGACTCGCATTGCGCAACTGTGCGCCCATTGTCCGCGAATAGCCATGCATTAGTCGATGCTGCGCCTCGCTGCCGCCGCGCCTCAGCCTCTTGGCGAAAAGACTTCCTCTCCACTGATGGCGCGATCCAGCGCGTCGACCAGCATCTGAATCTCGATGAACTTGTTGCGTGCCCGCTCGGCCTTATCCCGGTCAAAAGGAGCGGCCAGCACCTTCGCATGCGCGTCCCTGTCCTCGATCATGCGCTCACGCGCTTTCTTCAGCGTTTCAAGTCGCTCACTCATTCAGGCTCCCTTGACCTTTCAACGAAAGGCACCGCGCCGCGCAAGCGCGCGGTCAACTTTTCATCGCCTGCATCAGCGCCGAGATCCTGATGGTCGCGAAATTGGAAAAGGTGTCCGACACCGCGTATGGCAGAATGATCTGGTCGTTGTGCCGTATTGCCCCGCAGGTATAGACGACGTTCGGGACGTATCCCTCGCGCTCAGACGGCTCGGGCCGCAGCAACGGCTCACGGGAGCGGGCCAGCACCTTCGAGGGGTCGTTCTTGTCGAGCAACGCCGCCCCGATCGAGTATTTGCGCACCGGGCCGACGCCATGCGTCAGCAACAGCCACCCTTCATCGAGCTCGATAGGCGATCCGCAATTGCCGATCTGAACGAATTCCCAGGGAAATTCCGGTTTCAGAATGGCCTGGCCGTCGCCCCAAGTGTAAAGGTCGTCTGAATAGATCAGGTACAGGTTCTCATTGTCTTGTCGCGCGATCATGGCGTATTTGCCGCCGATCTTGCGCGGGAACAGCGCCATGCCCTTGTTGCGTGCCGCAGGGCCCCTCAAGGGCGCCAACCGGAACGACATGAAATCCTGGGTCTCGATTAGTTCGGAACGGATCGCCCGCCCGCTATAGGCCGTATAGGTGGCGTAGTAGGTTTTCCGGCCACCATCGCTGAACTCGACAAAGCGAACGTCCTCGATGCCGTTCGATTGGGATTCGGTAACCGGAAAGATGACACGCTCGCTGAGCTCTTCCTCGGGCTTGAAGACCAGTTCGACATGATCGCCGTCCGGTCCGGATACGCGATTGCAAATCCGGGGGCTCGAGGCAAGCCGCGCCGTCGGATCAACGGTCAGACTGCCGTCGGCTGCGAATGTTCCGCCCCGAAATGTCAGTGACGACACGTGCCCTTCGCCGATCGCACGGAGGCTGAGAATGAAGCGCAGGCCGCCCTTCGGCGCGTCCGATTGGTCGGGGTGCGGCACGATGCTGGGGTTGAACAAGGCAGAGGCTTCGAACGAATACTCATTGAGAAAATAGGCCCCGATCAACTGGCGCTGGATTTTTGAAAAGCTTCCATGCGCTGCGAAAGCCTCCTCCATTTCGTTCGCGCGGGCCTCGAACCTCTCCAGCAGGTTTCGATGCCGACCGAGGAAATTTTCAAGGACGTCCGCGAGCTGGGAGGCAACGGCTTCGGTGTCAAGGGCGAGAACCCGGTCGACGATATGATTTGCACGCGTCTTGTCAGTCGGGTTGAGATCGCGGGGTTCGGTCGCCGGCTTGAATGGGCGCACGATCACCCGCGCGGGATCGGGACGCAAATAAAGCGCCTGCCGGTTCAGGAAGGTGGCCTGTGACACTGGTGTCCTCGATCGCTTGAGCAGAGGCAGAATTCAGGCGCCCATGGCGCGCAGTGCCGCGGGTTTGGTCAGGCCGGCGTTGACGCGCGCAAGCTGGCGAATCTCGGCTAGCCCAAGCAGGTAGCACACAACCGACTCGCCGCCGCGATTTTCATTGGCACGATCGGGGTGCAGTCCATCGCGGCAACTGCCGGTGTGCGGATCGACCAGCGCCACCGACAGGTCATTGCTGCCGAGAAACCAGGTGAAGGCACGGGTCGCAAGCGCTTTCCACTCGGCATCGCCATCCGCCCGCCATGCCGTAAGGCAGGCAGCGATCGTCGCCGTCGCTTCCACGGGCTGCTGATCAAATGCGCGGGGAAGTTGCCGCAATTCCCCGAAGCCGGCGGTGCCGACCGGCCGGAAATGCCCTGCCGGCGTCGTTTGTCGCGTCATCAGCCAGCGCAGAGACCTCAATCCGGCCTGCACGTATTCAGGCGTTTGCGTCGCCGCGCCTGTCATCATCAGCGCCTGCGGCAGGCGGGCGTTGTCGTAAGCCAACCCTTCCTCGAACCACACCCAGTCCGGCGTTTCGACCGAAGCCAGACAGGACATCAACCTGTCGGCAAGAGAATGCCGGATCTCCTGGGCGTGGAGATCATCGGGAGCCACGGCGCAATAGGCGCCCAAACCCAGCAGGGTGAACGCCCACGCCCGCGGAGAGCGAAAGGTCTCTACAGTCGACAGTGCCTTGGCGAACAAGGCAGCCGCCCACTGGCGCCGCGACGGAGTTGCGTCGCTGCGCGCGGTTTCGCCCAGAGCCCAAAGCGTCCGCGCGTGACTGTCTTCGGACCCGCTGGCTTCGAGCCAGGTTCGATTGAAGCCCATGAAGTTGCGAAACCGCCCGGTGTCGGGATTCCATGCATGCTGCACGAAAGCGGCGAAGCGAGCCGTCAAGACTTCCGACAGCGGCTGTTCGCCTGGACTATTGAGGGCGCAGGCCAAAAGCAGCGCGCGGGCGTTGTCATCAACGCAATAGCCGTGCGAGCGATCGGGCACCGAATGCACGGCGTGCTGGAATAGGCCGGTATCGTCGCACATCGACAGGAAATAGCCGATTTGCATGTCCGGCGCCGCAGGGCCGCGCGGCTCCGGAACGCCCGTGTTGGAGGGCGCAATGACCTTGAGCCAGTGCCCCTGAGACGCGCTCTCGAAAACCGACATGTAGTGCTCGGCGGTGCGTTCCCACGTCATGGTTCGGCTGACCGCATAGGCGCGCCGGCACATCGCCTGCCGGCGAACGTCATCGGTGAGCAATTCCGCGATCTTGCTGCCGATCGCCGTCGCATCACCGAACGGCACCAGAACGCCGCGTCCATTGGCCAACAGTTCGCGAGCATGCCAGTAAGGCGTCGAAACGACGGGCTTCCCCAGTCCGAAGCTGTAGGCCAACGTTCCCGACGTCATCTGCGCCTCGTTGAGATAGGGCGTGACATAGACGTCGCACATCGAGATGAATTCGAGCAGCGTGGGCAGATCGACGAAGCGGTCGAGGAACACAACGTGGTCCTCGACGCCAAGTTCGCGGACCCGCCTCATCAGTCTGTTGCGATACGCCTCGCCCTGGTCTCGAACCAGATTCGGATGCGTTGCGCCAAGGACGACATACAACGCATCGGCGCGACGCTTCAGAATCGACGGCATGGCGTCGATCATGACTTCGATGCCCTTGTTGGGGGACAGCAGGCCGAATGTCAGAATGATCGACTTTCCGTCAAATCCGAGCCTTGCCTTCGCCGCATCGGGCGCGACAAGCGCGACGTCGGGAATGCCGTGGGCTATGACCTCGATCTTGTCGTCCGGCACCTGATAGACGCTGCGCAGCAGTTCGCGGCCCTTGTTGGCCATCACAACGACCTTCGACGAGGCATCGACGATGCGCTCCATGACCGCGCGTTGCGCGGCGCTCGGATTTGCCAGCACGGTGTGGAACGTCGTCACGACAGGCATGGTGAGACGCGACAACAGTTCGAGGACGTGGCCGCCGGCTTCGCCACCGAAAATTCCGAATTCGTGCTGCAGGCACACCGTGTCGAACCGGCCGGCGTTCAGGAAGTCTGCTGCACGGGTGTATTCTTCGATCTTGTCATCCTGGATCTGAAAAGCGACCGCCTTGGGATAATCATAGGTTTGGCCATGATCGGTCATCGCCACGATGCAGGTCTCGAGAGTCGGGCGTGACGTCGAGATCGCCTGCTGCAGGTCGGTCGTGAAGGTTGCGATCCCGCAGCGGCGGGGCAGCGAATTGCCGATAACGGCGATGCGACGGAGCGGCGTCATGCTTGTACCTCGACAGTCTTGCTTGATTTCGGCGAATGGCCGGCGGACATGCCGGCAGATTTGGTCAGCTCTCCGGCGTCTTGCAGCAAAGCAGGCACGGGATCAGGTCCCGGATAAGCCATTAGGCCGCGCATGCCGTCCGCGCCGACCTCGATCACGGCTCGATCGCCCTCGACGAAGACAGCGTCACCGACCGATAAGTTCGTCACCCCGACCCGCGCCCGGCCCTCGATCGCAAGGATCCAGGTTTCCCGATCGGCATTGAGTGCCCAATTCGAGCCCGCCGGCAGGTCGATCCGCTCGAGGACGAAATGCCGGCTTGTGATCAGGACTGTTCGAGCCGCGGTGAGGCGCCGTGGACCGGATTGGGTCTGAACCGGCCCGGCGTCGGAAACAGCGACGGCGCTTTTTTCATGCAGTTCGCGCTGCCTGCCATAGTCAAACAGGCGGAATGTCGTATCGCTGCGCTGCTGAATCTCGGCGAGCACGATACCGGCGCCAATGGCATGGATCGTGCCGGCGGGGACGAAGATGATGTCGCCTTTCGCGACCGGACGCCATTGCGTGAGATCGGCAATCGAGCCGTCCCTGATCGCTGCGCGCAATGCCTGTGGCGTGAGTCGCCGCTTCAGTCCCAGCGCAACCCGCGCGCCTGGGGCTGCTGCGAGAATGTACCAGGCTTCAGTCTTGCCGTTCGGCAAGCCGATTGAGCGGGCAAATTCATCGTCCGGATGAACCTGAATCGACAGCGGCTCGCTGGTGAACAGCAATTTGAGCAGCAGGGCCGGGATGGGTGCATGCTTGTGCGTGCGCTGAAACCACAACTCTCCAACCGGGTCACCGGCAACGTCGACGCTGCTCCATGGATGGAGATCGCCTACCCCCCACGGTTTGCGCGCAATCTGCACCGCGGCATGCTCGATGGCCATACATTGTCCTGACCCGTAACGCGCATATCGAGGCGATATGCCGTTGGTCGATACCGCTGATATGATTTAGCGTGGCTAAGGCGTCGCGCCGGGATGTTCGCGTTTGTCGCGATCCCGCTGAGCTAATTGATCAGATGGGTACTCCGGCGTCAGATAGCAACCTTGCTGGGTCCATTAGCGTTTGGTCGCCCAGGACGGACGAACGCCAGTCCAGGCGGGAAGCGCATCCCATTCGGCCCACCGCATCCGGCGTTCCTCATCGCCGACCCTGATAAAGACAAAGGCGGCATCATCCTTGCCGGTTTTCGAATCAACAAACATTGACGGAACGCCGTATGCGTCTCTGATGATCGCCGTATTTGCCATTCCGACTCCTGCTTTCTGTTAAGCACTCGGATTCCCGTTGAAGCGGACTACCACTGAATAATCACGGCAGCAGCGATCAGCAGCGCAAAAAAGATCGGCAACAGCACCGGAGGCACCAGCCAATCACGAAGATCGAATTTGAGGGTATCAGACATGTGACCGCCCTTTTGGTGGAGGCGGGAGCGCAACGCTCTCAGTCACCGATAACAGCCCGGGGCGCGCGATGATGTCTTAGATATAGTGACTATCTGCCGAATAGCGAGGAAAATCGTAGTTTGTTTTGGGCTGGGCCTGACCATGATGACGCGACGTTCACCAAGTTCGCGCCAGCAATGGCCTGACTCATTGCAAACCATACGAACGTTTTGAATATTGCTCTCCGGAACGAATACTCTGAGCTTTGCACCGCAAGCCTGTGAAGACGATGGGTTCTACGCGTCGGGCAACCACCGGAACCTCTTGTCCAGCCCTGTGATGACCTTCCCGCTTAATCCGTCCGCAAATCCCGACCATGACTCCGTATACGCGCAGCGCGCAGCGATTTTTTGGCATCTCTTTCCCAACTTGAGGGGCGGACCGCCGAGATAGCCTCCGTCCTGGCCGATAGTCCGACGCGGTCATGTGCTTCGTCGGGACCAAGCCGTTGATAGCTGCGATCGCGGCCTGAGACCGCTCTCCAGAGACGATGGCGCTGCGACCTCCTGACTGGAGAGCAAGAACGTGCTGTACAGCATCAGGACAACAGTCTACCCTTCAGCTGCGGGGTGGCCGTTGCTCACCTTGACGCTGTCCATGAAGCGGCGACGTCCGACGTCGCTGCTCGTCGTCGTAGCGGCAGCTAGAGTGCCATCGGAAGGCGCAATCTCTTAGGCTGGATAGTTTTCCAAGCGCGGATGCAAGCGGCGTCTGCGGCTGCGAACGCGCTTGTGTGCGCAACAAAGGAGACCATCATGAGAATACCCGCGATTTTGCAGGGTGAGGCGCGGACTCGCTTCCTCCAAGGTATCGCTTTCGGCGCTGTTGCAGCGATGACGATCGGATTTATCTGGGGCGGCTGGGTCACCGAAGGCACTGCCATATCTATGAGCGCAATGGCAGAAAGCAGCGGTCGGATGTCTGTCCTGGTCCCGATGTGCGTCGCACAGTTCACGGCGGCTGACGGCGCCGTCGCCAAGTTCAAGGCGGCGGGCTCATATTCAAGGGACAACGTAATCGGCGAATTCGTGAAGACCGTTGCCTCCACGAGTATGGACTATTCATTCGCCAGGGCGTGCGCAGTCGGCGTAGAAGCTGAACTCTCAAAGACGGCCACAAAGAGCTGAGTGGTCGGTTCGGCAAGACAAGGATCCAGCGAAATGAGCGGTCACAGGTCCCGACGGCCTTCCTACCTTGCATATGGCTTGTTGGCCGTCATCCTATTCGGCGGTTATGTGCTGCTCAACGACTTTCAAAACGACAACTCCGCAACCATGGCCCCGAACCTGACACTCAATCGCTGACGCCTCGCGCGCTTTTTCATTGGGAACCCCACCGGCACGCCCGCGTGGGTAAGTGGATCCGCCGCCTCTTTTGTCTCGACGGGTACGCAGGTCGCGGTGGAATTGGAGTGCAGAACCCTTGTGCCTTAGTCGTTCGATTCTTCTCGGCGGAGATCGCCCGTTTGTAGCGGGAGAACGAGCGGCTGCACATACAGAATCCACCGACCTCGGTGGCGATCTGTTTAGCCGAGCAGTTGATCATTTCACATCAAGCCGTAACGCGTCGCGCTTCTAACCGCATCATAGATCTCGCCGGCCAACTGGTCTTCGCCTAATTGATATAGATCAGTCGCCAATGACGACGTCTGCTCGGCGCTCATCGAGAGTGGTGGTCCAACGTCATAGCCGAACTTGATGCGCCAAATCCCGCCGCGACTTCGATGAGGCTCGATGAGCACCACTGAAAGATCGGGTAACCAGTTCTGGAACAGCACCAACGATAGACTGGTCATCAAAAACCGCCGGCCGGGCCGATCGGATATCTTCAGCGCCAAGTCTGACTCAACTAGGCTCCTGCGCCCCGCGTGAAGATGCCTCGAGTCGCTCCCAACACGGCTTAATTTGATATTGGCGCCGGACTTTGATTTCGTGGCAATGCATAGTGGATCGTCAGCAGGCTTGCCTTGCTGTCATCGAAAACCAGACGATCCGTCTTTGCCATTTCGGCGCGCATCGCGTTGCGGCAGAAGATCATCCATGGATCGAAAACAGGGAGCTTACTGACGGACCTGTAGAGCTCTCCACACTCGATAGTTAGGTCTTGCCGACCTTGTGCGCCCGCCAATTCGAGCCGGGACTTAATCTCTTGCCGGAACTGATCTGTTGAAACCATGCCACATCCGATTAGCCGAAATCCTTTCCGAAAAGGGATCGGCTGGCTAGGGTTACGTATAAGAAAACGTCCTCGTCGATTCGGACGTCAGGGCTTCAAACCATAGAGAAACGCCACCCCAACCGAGCAGGCGGTTCGATGCAACCACGTCGAGACAAACGTGTTTGCCTCTCGGCCTCTGCATGAGTCAGTGAATAGGCTGCTCCAGATGCGCAGGCGTTGTCGGCAACGGAAGCGGGGCTTAGGAATAGGATTTTCGATAAGATCTTCATATGGGCGCGCACTAACCATTCCAGCGATCAGCATGGCGAATAGGATTTGACAAAGTGCGGCTTGTGGACCCAACAAATTGAGGATCTTGCACTTTTAAGCATGATGCTCACAGACGGATTAGGCGCGAGCGACCGAATCCACAGTCACCGATCGAAGCCGAAGACGGAACGGTGATAATTGAAGCTATGCGCCCCATAAGTTAGGAAAGCCACTCAATACCGAATCACGACGAACGATCACCTGCGCCCGATCTGCCACGTCGTCTCGGCTGATCAGATCAAAAGTGTTCGTTTCAAAAATTTGCGGCAACCAGATCGTAAGAGCCCCGGCTTCCACGGACGTAAACCTTCGCAGCCGCCGCGCATATCATATCACGGTTGCCATCGAACGCGTTCAGGAAACCGGACTCGTCGGGGCGAGCATCTGGTTGAATTCGCCTCAATGCGCCCTCGTCTATGAAGAATGTCGCTTCCAGCGCGCTGTCGTGCCCCCAGAACCGCACAGCTCGCCGGGTTTGGTCATACGAACGGCTATGATTTGGAAACTCAATCATGGATTTGGCGCCGATCAGGTTCTCGCCGGCGAACCACGCGCGTGCCGGCTTTCGCACGACTTGCACCGAGGCATACTCGATACCCATGGCAGTCCCGACCGGTGACGCACATTGAAGCGACGTGCGGTTGGTCAATGTCGTTGACAAGATTTGGCGTGGCTAAGCTTCGCGCTGCCGCAAAGGCGATGCTGAAGCAATACGATGGCGCTGTCTTCGAAGTGGCTACTTGGTGTCGCATTACAAGGCTTGTCCGGTCCTGCGCCGAAACAAATTACGATTCTTCTCGCTATTCGGCAGACGATCACTATATGGTCGATATCATCGCGCGCCCCTGGCTGTTATCGGTGACTGAGAGCTTTGCGCTCCCGCCTGAACCCAAAGGCGGTTATATGCCAAATTCCAGATTCGATCTTCGTGAGTGGCTGGTACCCCCGATCTTGATGCCGATCTTTCTTGTGCTGCTGGTCGCCGCTGCGATGGTTATCCAATGGTGACCCGGGGTCACGCAATTTCACGGCAGAAAGAAACCCCATCAACGCTGGCTCACGATCTGAACGCCGGGGCGGTCGCCGCCCTGGACGAGGCTCGCGAGATGCCGCCGGGGGATGAGCGCACCGAGGCGATTCAGAAAGCAATGGTCTTTCGAAATGCCGCGGAGATTCACCAACTTCTCGGCCGCAAGCGTGGCGCACCGAACCTGTGATGAGAACGCTGGTGTGAGACCCGCCAAGCGAGTGACACGCAGGAGCAAGCAATCCACCGCTCGCATCCGACGAGCGCATTCCGCTGGCTGCGAGCCTATTCTGTTGGCGGCGACTTTATTGCGTCATTGTTGAGTCGGCGGGGATCATTTGGACAGCGAGATGCTTGTCGCAGATGAACACCTATCCAAGTCGATCGCCGTTCCCCGCGAGCTCCCTTATGGTGATACTTGATCATCCATGCATTCCCACCGTCGTTCTCGTTGTCGAGGACGAAATGATGCTCCGCATGCGCGCGGTCGACATGGTGGTGGACGCCGGATACACGCCGCTCGAGGCGCTCGATGCCGCCGAAGCCGTCGCCATCCTGGAATCCCGATCCGACGTCGCGCTGATGTGCACCGATATCCAGATGCCCGGCCAAATGGACGGCGTCGGACTTGCGCATGCCGTGCATGAGCGTTGGCCGAGGATCAGGATCATCGTGGTATCGGGGCAATTGAACCTGCCGCACCTCGATCTTCCACCCCGCAGCAGGTTTTTCGGCAAGCCGCTCAATGCCGGGGAAGTGATCGCCGAAATGCGCGACATGAGCGGCCACGCCTGAGACGTCAGCAGTTCGACCGCCGAATGCGGCTCAAATCGCGTGATTGTGCATAAACTGGGCCATCGAAGATCAGTGCGGTACCCAACTTATGATACGATCAGGGATGCCTGAAGGCGATCTCCGGACGGAACCGCGTCCCGCAAGCAGCACATCCCCATACCAGGACGAACTGGCGGCAGAAAACGTCAGCCTGCGGCTTCTGCTCGCGCAGGCCGAGATTGATGCACGGAGTTTGCTGGCCACGGCCGGCATCGACGCCAGAGAGCGCGAGGCGGCCGACAAGCTGCAGAAGCTGATCCTTGAGGAGCTGCACCACCGCATCAAGAATACACTCGCAACCGTCGGCGCCGTCGTCTCGCAAAGCCTGCGCGACCTGCCCGAAGCCAAACACGCGCAAGACGCCATCGAGGGCAGGCTACTCGCACTTGGACGCGCGCACGACCTCCTTTTGCAGGCAAGATGGAGCAGCGCAGACCTTGCCACGATCGTCCGTAGCGCTACCGAAGCCTTCGATAATCCCGCCGAGCCGAAATTCTCGATTTCGGGACCCGATATCCGGATGATGTCGGGCGCCGTCATCGCCATTGCGATGACACTCAACGAGCTCTGCACCAACACCACGAAGTTTGGCGCCCTGTCGGTCCCGCAAGGGCGCGTCGACATCAAATGGACGCTGAATCAACAGGCGCAGCGCCTCCACCTCACATGGACCGAGAGGAATGGTGCCGCAGTTCGTCCGCCCGAAAAGCGCAGCTTCGGGACACGGCTGATCGAGACGCTCGGCAGGCAACTCCGAGGCGACGTGCAGTTAACCTATGAGCGAACCGGGTTCGTCTACACATTCGACGTCCCGATGGCTTCGCTGACTTCGGCGGCGACATAAGCCCGTATTCGGGCATTGCGGAAACCCAAATCGCAACCTGCATTAGTTCGGACTGCTACGATCTCTCAGGAACGGCTTCTGGCCCGAGATTAATGACCGTCGTGATTTGTCACCGAAGCTCGCTATTCGACCCTTTGATCCCCATATATCGCTTCATCCTCGTCAACCATCGGGATCGGTCGGAACGCGCGGAGACTTCCAACGAAAGGACGCGGCATGTTTAAATCTCAGCAGCACCGCGAAAAGGCCGCCGCATATGGCGAACTGATCAAGCATTCGAGCGGTCAGGGCGAAAGCGCCGAACTTCAGAAACAAAAGGATCGCCACTCTGCGCTCGCCGATAACGAGCAGGGACTGGCTGATGACTACGACAGCGCCGTGAACGCTGCGGAACAGAATCGCGCTCGCGGCCTGGCCCTAGCGGCCGAAGAGGAGCACGTTTTGCGATGTCTCGGCGCGGCCATCATCATGCAATGGAACGCGCTGCCGAAGTCCATGCAACGGGAGATCTTCGACACCGCCGCATCCGTCGGACAGTTGTTGGAGACGGCTGCGCTTCGCGGGCAGATCGCCCGTTTTCTGCACAAGCATAAGGATGGTGCCGGTCGCAAAAAGGCTTCGACGGAGGATGCGCATCGCGACGTGACATCTCCCGCCGCCGCTCTTTCGCGATGGGACGATGAGGGAGGCGCAGTCCCCGACGGACTGACGAGATGAACCAACGTCGGCAACAGGAGGATTCCCCATGTCACGCAAAAACACGTCACTGACAAAATTCGGCATCGATGACGGCCCGCACAACATGGACGGGCTGCGGCTTCTCGCGCGGGACGGAACTGAACGGGTCGAAGCGTTCATCGGCCGCAAGGTGATGGACGTCTGGGTCGAATCCATCGAGCACCGGGGAACACGACGGAGTCTGTTCCGTGATCAGTACAATGCGCTTGGCAAGCGCAACCTCGCGGCGATCGAGCGGATCGTGAACGCGAAATACCAGCGCGGCGCCGCACTCAACCGCCAGCATCCCTATGTCGAGGTGCTGTTCTCGGACGTCACCGAAAGCGGCGAATCTTTAGATCTAAGTGAGCTCGTGCGAGAGGCTTTGCCGCCGGCATTTCGTAGGTTGACTTGAGTCTGCACCACGAGAATGTTGCAAAAAACCCCGCCAAACAGACTTCGGTCGTGCCCACCAAGCCGCTCGAGGAGGATAGGGCGACTACATTTTCAACTCCCCGTCCCGCGAGGAATGTCAGCTGCAGCAGTTCGACTATCGGCCTTTGCGAAGGTGGCCGACATGATCGAGCGCAGAGAGGGAGGCGAAAGGAACTGATGTTCATTCGGGTGCGGGATTCCCATTCCCGCTCGATCGTCGAGGCTGTCAGTTAGAGGGTCACCCATAGCGTCGACACCTTCGTGCTGGGTTTCGTCTTCGCCGGTAGCATCAGGTGGCAGGCTCGATCGCCGGCGCGGAGGCGATCACGAAAATGATCCTCCACTATCTTCACGAAAGGGCCTGGTTCTTCATTCGCTGGGATCAGCAAGGACAAGCCGGTGACGGCTCCCAGCACAACCTGATCCGCTAGTCATGGGATAGGCTGCTGGCGATCTTCCTTAGACGGCTCGTCAAGTCATTTTCGCACCCCGCGAGCACCTTCGCCTCGACCATGGCAGCGGCCTCAGTGCGGGTGGCATCTGAGGCCGCTTGACGCCTTCCGCCGGGCATTGGGGCAAAATGTCGGCCGGTCAGTGGGCTTGGCTCTCGGGGATAAGATCACCGATTGCTGAGGACCAAGAACTCCCAAGATCAATCGGTCCTGCTCGAAAGATGCCGGAACCCGTCGCATTCGACGAGCCATCCTGCAACGCGACAATCCGGGCCAGCACGAACGATGACCCCTGCGTTCTTTTGAAAAGCTACCCCGTCCCGGCACTTAGACCGGGACGGTGAGTGAGTTATAATGAAAGTGGTTGCGGGGAGACGCAACCACCGATCCCGACATTTGGCGAATGTTTTTAATCATCCATCGCATGGCGCGAAACCACCGACCCCCAAATAAATCTTTGGAACTTTTTGCTTAAGTATACTTTTGGACGTTTCTGCCCGAACGAAGCCGGCTTCCCACGGGCTGTTTTTGGTTAGGCGGTCGGTGGAGGTGTAATGGACGATTCGCTGGTAATCTTGGTCATTGAAGATGACGAGGCGATACAGAGTATCGTTGAAGAAGCGCTCGCCGAGAGCGGATTTGAATCGGCCATAGCGGCATCGGGCGAAGAAGCCGTTACCCTGTTAAAGGGGAAAAAGACCCCCTACCGCGCGCTTGTGACCGAACATTAATCTGAAAGGAACGATGGACGGCTGGGAAGTAGGCAAGCACGCCCGAGAGATCGACCCGGAATTTCCCGTCGTTTACATGACCGGCGCTGCGGCCGACCAATGGGCTTCAAACGGTGTCCCAAACAGCATTCTTCTAACCAAGCCTTTCGCGCCAGCACAGCTTGTCACCGCGATTTCCCAACTTCTCAATAGTAGGTCGCCGCCAGCGTAGGTCGCGCCTCAGTCGGCGGCCCCCGATCACCAGGGAGTAACTCCGGGCGGCAAAACCTGTGCTTCAGGTGACTGGCTGGGCCGCCTGGAAAGATGTCCCATGCTACGCTCCACCGTTCCCAATCGTTTGACAATTAGGAGAGGTTAGGCGAAACGAAGGGCGGCCGTTCTAGCTCACGTTCTGCAGCGTTTGGAACGGCGCAGAGCGCGAACTGTCGTGTCGTGCATTCATCTAATCGGCCATCCGATCGGTCCTCTTCCCGCGGGTGAGCACGGGCGGGCTGGAGGCCGCGGTAGATCAAGCCAGCGCGGCGTGTGGCGGCGACATGCCGTCCACCATTCGCGCGTCGATCGTCCGCAAATCAATTTCTGGCCCGAAGCGAGCGAATCGATGAAGGCATTTCTCCTCACGCCTGGTTGCTCAACGACGGTAAGCGGCGAGCAATTGGACTGCAGGCCGAAATAGTTCCGATCTACTAGGGAGTTAGTAGGCCGGAACCAGTTTGGCCGCGTAACGTTATCTCCGCACATTCCAGTTCTTGCCTGTCATCGATCAACACAGGGGGCCGTCATGGACCAGGTGACGAAGGATTTTGCGCGAGTCGATGAAGAGTTGAAGCCCATCGCTTCTGCTCTCGGCGATGGCGCCATTCTCGTAGATGCCTCAGGACAAATCCTCTGGATCGACGACAACTTGCGCCGTCGGCTTAACGGTGGCCTCCAGAAGCTTGAGTTGCCAATACGCAGGTCCGAGCGCCCGGCGCTGGATTGCTTTATTACGACCGCCGACGTTATGATCGATAACGTGCCGCGCCCGGTGTGTGTCATTCAACACACCGCCGATCAAAAAGAGTCGTGGCAGTTCATCGCCGCGATTGAGGCCATCATGGCCGACAGCTCCTGGCTCACCCGAATGATCGTCGAGAAATTCAGCGCACTCCGCCACGGCACGCGGTCGCCCCCGCGATCCTCCGACATTGATATTTTAACAGGCCGGGAGCGCGAAGTGCTGTGGTTTATTTGCGAAGGGCGAAGCGATTCCGAGATGAGCGAGACGCTCCATCTTTCTCAGAACACGGTTCGCAATCATATTGCGTCACTGTACCGCAAAATTGGCGTTAACCGCCGTAGTGCAGCTGTCATCTGGGCGCGCGAGCGTGCGGTCACAAGTGAGGAGGCGTTGAGCCCGCGACGGTCGTCGAGACACCCGGGGCAAATGTCACGAGGCGACGGCCTCTACTAGTAGGGTTGGTATTTCTCTCTCTCTTGCCTGAAACCTGCGCGCCGTGTTTGCTAACACGACTCGTGGGGCACTCGAATGCGCCGCCATGGTTCGCACATGGGGTGCAAGGTCAGCTGCGGCTTCATCGGCAACGCCCGATGTTTTCAGCGCCAAGAAGGCGATTGCGACGTGACCAACCTCTTGCTCCGACTCTATATCGCCGGACCGTCAGCGACCTCTCGTCGCGCGGAGCAGAATCTGCGCCGCCTGCAAGACGTCGCGAGGGCGCACAACGGGCTGGAAGTCGAAATTATCGACGTAATCAAGAATTCCGAGTTGGCCGAGCAAGCTGCGATCATTGCTACGCCCACCCTCGCGTTTGAACACCCTGTCCGCCCGCGGCGGATAATCGGTGATCTCAGCGACGTGGAGAGAGTTCTTGATTTTCTCGGTATCGACTCTGAAGGAAAGAAAGCATGATCACAGAGGATGTCGACGTTACCGCCGTGCTGGATCGGGTGCAGACAGGCGTTCAGGCCTTCGATGAACTGGTCATGGGTGGGTTGCCTCGCGCCCGAACCACCGTGGTTGGCGGCACGCCCGGAAGCGGCAAAACAGTCTTCGCCACGCAGTTTCTCGCTCACGGAATTACCACGTTTGGTGAAAATGGCGTGCTGGTGACATTCGAGGAGCCGCCGGCGGATATTGAAGCCAATATGCTGGGATTTGGCTGGGAACTGGCGAAATGGCGCAAGGACGGCCGCTTGGGGTTTGTGGACGCCAGCCCGCCAGCAAGCGATGAACTGATTATCGGCGATTTCGATCTAGTGGGCTTGCTCTCGCGCATTCAGCACGCGGTCAAGACGGTCAGCGCCAAGCGCGTCGTTCTCGATTCGCTTACTCAACTTTTCGACCATTTTATCGGCGACCCGAAGATCCTGCGCCGCGAGCTGTTTCATATCAGCAGCGCCCTCAAAAAGACCGGTCTGACCGTGCTTATGACGGCAGAACGCAACAGTGAATATGGCGAGATCACGCGACATCGCCTGGAAGAATTCGTCGCCGATAACGTTGTTATCTTGCGTAACGTGCTTCATCGTGAAAAGCGTCGCCGCACCATCGAAGTCCTCAAGATGCGCGGCAGCCACCACGCCGAAGGTGAGGCGCCCTTTACGCTGCTGGCGAACCAAGGCGTCGTCGCGGTCCCGCTTTCCTCGCTTCGGCTGGAACAGCAATCAAGCACGATGCGCGTCACGAGCGGAAATTCTGAAATCGACCAAATGTGCGGGGGCGGCTTTTTTCGCGACAGCGTGACACTCGTGAGCGGTGCAACCGGCACCGGCAAAACCCTGCTCGTCACCAACTTTCTCGCCGGCGGCGTGGCGGCCGGAGAGAAAGCTATTCTGTTTGGGTATGAGGAAAGCAAAGGCCAGCTCTTCCGCAACGCGAGCGGTTGGGGCGCCGATTTTGCGCAGATGGAAGCCGCGGGAAAGCTCAAGATTGTCTGTCTGTATCCTGAAGCGCAGGGCTGCCGGATCATCTGCTTACCATCCAGAGCCTGGTCGACGAATTCCAGCCGAACCGGATTGCGGTGGACAGCCTCTCCGCATTGGAGCGGATTGCCCCCGATACCGGGTTCCGCGAATTTCTGATCAGCCTTACCTCCTTCATCAAGAAGCGGGAAATTGCCGGGCTTTGCACCGCCACCAGCAAATCCCTCATCGGCGGCGAGAGCGTCAGCGAGCAACACATCTCGACGTTGACCGATTCCATCATCTTGCTGCGCTACATCCAGGAGCAGAACATCATGAACCGAGGGCTGATGGTGCTGAAGATGCGTGGCAGCGAGCATGCCAAGGAAATTCGGAAGTTCACAATCGACGGCGCCGGGATGCACTTTGGCGATTCCTTCAAAGCTGCGCCAAACGTGTTCACCGAGGATGATATCCCACAATAAGCGGGGGACGCGCGGCAAGGTCGATACCATGAACAGTTCAGATGCCACGTCTCGCAGCAGCATCGATCAAGCCGAGATCAGATTCCTCGTCGAGAAGAATGCCGATGGAATTATTGTCATTGACGAGGGCGGGACCGTCCTATTTGCCAACCCCGCCGCCGAGGAGATTTTCGGGCGGCAGGCTGAGCTATTAATCGGGCGTCCGATCGGAATACCGTTTATCGCCGGGGACACCGCCGAAATAGCCATTCACAAGCCGGACGGCGATCAAACTGACGCAGAAATTCGGATTGTCGAAACGACCTGGGACCGGCAGCCTGCCCGCCTTGCAAGCCTTCGAGACGTCTCGGCCCGCAAGGCAGCCGAGGAGCGCCTCAGGCATTCGGCCAAAATGGAGGCCGTCGGATTGCTGACGGCGGGAATAGCGCACGACTTCAATAATCTCCTCACTGTCGTGCTCGGCAATCTGGAGAGCGCTAAACGCCGATTTGAAATCACCGATCCCGCTTTGTTGCGTGCACTGGAAAATGCTACCCGCGGCGCACGACAAGCCGCGAAGCTCACCGAGAAATTGCTGGCGTTTGCACGGCGGAAGCCTCTTGAACCCCAGGTGCTCAACGTCAACGTACTCGTTTCCGCAATGTCCGATCTACTTCAGCGCACACTGGGCGAGCAGATAGTGGTGCGGACCAGGCTGGTCGAAGACCCTTGGAGCGTTGAAATTGATCCTACGGAACTCGAAGCGGCGATTTTGAATCTTGCCGTCAACGCGCGGGATGCGATGCCATCGGGCGGGCAACTTGTGATCGAGACGGACAATGTCGAGATTGAGGCCGTCTCCGCAATGACCGATATCGATGCCGTTGGAGGATCACATGTTCTCATCACCGTCACAGACACGGGAATGGGCATGACGCCCGATGTGCTTCAGCAGGTCTTTGAGCCGTTCTTCACGACAAAGACCGGCGGGCGCGGAACCGGGTTGGGGCTGAGTCAGGTCTACGGGTTCGTCAAGCAGAGCGGCGGCCACGTGAGGCTCTACAGCGAACCCGGCATCGGTACCTCGGCTAAGCTTTATCTACCCAAGGTCCTGGATGCGGCTGCTTCCACATGGACCCCCGTCGCAGAGCCCAAAGCGGCTGCAGAAGCGCCGCATGGCAAACAAGGCGAGACGGTCCTCGTCGTCGAGGACGAGGAGGACGTCCGACGCTATACAGTTGATAGCCTGCGGGAGCTGGGGTACCGGGTTTTCGAAGCAATTGACGGCCCGTCCGCGCTGGACATCCTGGCGCGTGAGAACGATATCTGCCTGTTGTTCACCGACCTTGGACTTCCGGGCGGTATGGACGGACGAGTCCTGGCGGAACGCGCTCGGGCAATCCGCGCCTCCATGCAAATATTGATGACGACAGCCTATGCCGCCGGCGCCTTGGTCCACGAGGGCAGGCTCGATGCCGAGATCGAGTTGCTCAATAAGCCCTTCTCTTATTCTGAGCTCGCAACGAAAATTCGGGAATTGCTGGATCGTCAGAAGGAGCAGCGAGAAATTCGTATTCTCGTGGTTGAGGATGAATTTCTACTGCAAATGTTTGTCGCAGACACCCTCGCTGACGCCGGATGCGTTTCGATCGAAGCTACCAGCGCCTCAGAGGGATGGGCCAAATTTCGCGCTGAGCAGGACGGGCTTGCCGGCGCTATTATCGACCTCGGATTGCCTGATCGGCGCGGCGATGAATTGATCGCAGATATTCGCGCGGTCCGGCCCGATCTGCCCATTGTCCTCGCGACCGGCTACGCCGACGAGAGCGTTCGTAGTCGGTTTGCACAGGATGATCGATTGGCGGTTCTGTCAAAGCCATTTGATCCCGAGGAACTCTTGGCCACGCTTCAAAGACTTGGCGTTCGGTTCGGGTCAAAACAATGAGATTGCTAGAAGGCCTTTTACCGTCCCTTCGACGAACGGCGAAGATCAAGAATCCCTGAAATGGAGGGTAAACCATGCGAACGCTATTGGCACTTTCGCTTCTGGTAGTTTCCATCTGTCCAACTTCGTCGTCCGTCGCTCAATCCCAAAACAGCCAGACCGTGACCGTCGGCTCATGGGAAATTGCGACGAGTTACAAGGCCGACAAGTTCGATTCCTGCGTCATGGGTCGTTCAGCGGGCGGCCTCGGCATCAGCTTTACGCGGACTCAGGACGGGCTTCTGCTTTTTCTAGATTCTCCGAAATGGAAGCTCGATCGGGGCAAAGCCTACCCCGTCCGCCTGGTCGCGGGTTCGCAGTCCGTTGAAGCCAAAGCCCTCGCTGAAACGAGAGGTGTGACGGTCGCGCTTGCCGATCGTCCGTTTAACGGAAAACTTCGATCGGCTAACGTTCTTGATGTCCGCGGAGACGGTGCTACGCTGCATGTCCCGCTGGATGGTAGTTCTGCAGCGTTTGAGCGCCTCGAAGCTTGTTTCGAGAAAAATAGCCGAGAGGGAGCAGAGACCAATCCGTTCGTGGCACCCGACCGCAAACCTTAACCGAACGGCGCAAAGCGAGCCGTCGCTGTCGTGCCTTCATCTATTCGGCCATAACCGTGGGCCCGAAATGCAAGAACCAAACCCGAAGGCATGCCGCGAACTTCCTGGAGGTGTCCGGCGTTTGACGATTATGCTTCTCGATTAGGGTTTCCGGCTCTCCCACGATTGTTTCGGATTGTTTCCTAACGACCCCCCGAGCGGCGGCTTGCAAAGCTTCCGGCCGGATTCCTGTATCCGCCAAACCGGGGCATGCTAGGGTGCCAGGCCCTCGACCTTGGTCGAGATCGGCAACAAGGACTGGCAGATTATGCCCATCTCACCGGGAACGGAGTCGGTGTCGTCTCAAGCGGCATCGACCGCGAGGTCGAGAGAGGAGCTTCCGTACCGTTTGCGGCAGCAGTCCCTGCTCGGCGAATTCGGTCGTTCTGCCCTGCAGACCCGCGAGATCTCACAGATCCTCCAGCGAGCCACAGAACTTTGCGCGCAAGGTCTCGATGCTCCGTTTGCGAAGGTCCTGGAATATATGCCGGATGAAAAGCGGCTGCTGGTGCGTGCAGGCGTCGGGTGGGCGCCGGAAATGATAGGCAACGTCTCTCTTGGGATCGATTTGGAATCGCCAGCGGGGTACGCGTTCCATACCGGGCAAATCGTGATCTCGAACCACCTTCAGGAAGAGACCCGGTTCCGCACCCCGAGATTATTGGCGGACCATGGCGTCAAACGGGCTATTAACGTCCTAATCGCGCGAGGCGGCGAAGGTCATCTACCGTTCGGCGTACTCGAAGTCGATAGTCCTGACGCGGGCCAGTTCGACCTTGCCGATGCGGACTTCCTTGCGGGATTCGCTGGATTGCTCGGCATTGCCATCGAGCGGCAACAAGCGGACGCCCAGCTTCGCGATGCCCTCGAACACCAGGCCATGCTGACGCGCGAGATGAGCCATCGGGTCAAGAACAGCTTGGCGTCCGTCGTCGGACTGTTGCGCGTGCAGGGCCGCAACACGCAATCTAAGGATGTTCAGAACGCGCTCAAGGACGCTGCTTCGCGCATCACGACGATAGCGGAGGTGCATGACCATCTGTGGCGAAGCAACCAAATCGGCTTTGTTGACATCGCCGACTTCGCCGGCGAGCTCTGCCACAAGCTGCAGGAGACCTCGCCAAGCCACAACGTAAGCTGCAAGTTCGGCCATATGATGATCTCAGCCGACAAGGCGATACCGCTCGGACTCCTTATCAATGAGCTTGTGACCAACGCTGCCAAGCATGCTTACCCTACGGGTTCGGGCGAGATCCGCGTCACCGGGGAGCACCGCGGCCAAGACCTTCATGTCGAAGTATCCGATCAAGGCATCGGACTCCCGAAGGATTTCGACCTCGACCAGCCTCGCGCGAGCCTTGGCTTCAAGGTGATCAAGAGTCTGGTCGGGCAGTTGAACGCGCGTATCACCTTGTCCGCGACCGGACCGAAGGGCGCTACAATTCAACTCGACGTGCCGCTAGACACCTTTCCCTCATAACGAGCGATCTGCCGATTCAGGCAGGCTTCTGCCTTCCACCTAACCGTTTGCTCCGGATGATCCAAGCGAGCGTACCGTGCTCGAAATGCGGATAATATTCGGGATTGGGATTCGCAGTATTGCACCCATGCTGGCCGGCCCTGAAGTTTCCGGGGATTGGCAGATTGGAGGTGACCGCGTGAGTGCAGGCATGACGTTCGCTGTTCGGCTGTTATGGAACGTCCGCGTGCCGCTACAAGCGGTCATCCCACAATCCTTCATTGCGCGAAGACCTAAATCTTAGGCGGTGGTATGGTAGGCTCGCGCAGAAAATCGCAGGAACGATTAGCGGGGAGCGCTACCAACCTACGCTGACTGGTCTTCGCTTCTCCAGTCAACGTTTGGGCACTCGTGGCTCAGGTCGAACGACCGGGCTTGACGCAGCACCTAGGCTGCCACGCGGCGCTCTTCTTCACCCTCCTCTGAATCGCCGCCCAAAGCCCTTTTCAGGAAGCGAGCCAGCGCGGCTTTCGCGAGTCGCGGTCCAACGCATAGGCGGTTTGCTTGAACTCAATGCCGTCAAGGAGCCCTTGAATATAGCCCGAGATCGTGTCCGCAGCCATGATGAGCGCGGTATCAAGCGTATGGATGTATTTGCTCGTCACCGAACCCTTGGCGTGTCCGACCAGAGCCGCGATGGTCACCTTGATAAAGCCGAGATCGTTAGCGATGCTCGCGAAGCTGTGACGTAGGACGTGCGGCGTCACATCGGATATCCATGTCGCGTGATCCCCATCATGATTTGCAGCCAATTTGAGCACAGCCTCCCGAACCGCGATTGACCCGATCTATCCAATCGTTGACTGAACCGTCTCCGACATTTGGCGCCACTACAAGCGTAGGATCGGCGATTGGTGATGGATGCTCTGTTCTAGATCATTGAAAATCGCCTCTGCTTTCGCTAGGAGGCCGCAGAGGGACAGTCTTACCCTTCTGTAATCCAGACCAACAGGCCTTCATAACGAGGTCGACAATTTCGTCACGGCCTGGCCCGGGATTTTTCAGCCACCATTGGGCCAGTGCGTGCAGTCCCTCCTTTAGGAACTCACCAGCGGCCTCGTATTGCCAAGTTCCGCCAGCCGGAAGATAGGATTGCAAGAGCCCGGAAATGGCAGCCGTGGCGCCCTGCTGGATCGCCCGCGACAGCTTCAACGTGACCGGATTTCCTTGCGGCACGATCAACAGGATCATCGCCGCCTCCGGCTGGTCTTCCACAAACGCAAAGAACGCATCGATCGCGGCGCGAAATTTGAGTTCCTCGCTGGCGGCGGACCTTCCGATCGCACTGCCTTTCGCCAGCAAGTCGTCCCGGATCGAGCGAAGCAACGTCTCGAACAGGGCGTCCTTCGAGGCGAAGTGATCGTAGAGTACCGGCTTTGTAACGCCAGCAGCGGTCGCAATCCCGCTCATCGATGCCCCGTCATAACCTTTCCGGGAGAATATCCGCGTCGCGGCGGCAAGAATCTTGATGCGCCGCTCATCCAGCGTCAGCCGCCTTCTGGGCCTTGATTTCATCTCAAACCTGTCTTACCTGAAAATAACCTACCGCAGGGTAGGTTATTGTAGCGCAATTGAAGGAACCCGCTCATGAAGATTTTCGTTGCTGGCGCTACCGGCGCCGTGGGTCGTCCGCTCGTTTCCGCCCTGATCGCGGCGGGCCATTCGGTTGTGGGGCTTACCCGAACCGCCGCGCATGCGGCGATCGTCAAGCGCATGGGCGCTGTGCCCGTCATTGCCGATGGCCTCGATGCAGCAGCAATCCAAACGGCGATCGGTTCGAGCAAGCCCGATGCCATCATTCATGAAATGACAGATCTCTCCGCCGCGTCTGATCTCCGGCGCTTTGATCGCGCGTTCGCAAGCAGCAACCAATTGAGAACTCGGGGAACCGACATCCTGCTGGCCGCCGCGAGAGAAAACGGCGTCAAACGCTTCATCGCGCAAAGCTATTGCGGGTGGAATTATGCGCGCACCGGCGATCCCATCAAGATCGAAACCGATGCGCTGGATTCGGATCCGCCGGCGGAATTTCGCGCAACGCTGAAGGCGATGCAGTACCTGGAACAAACCGTCACCGGGTCCTCGAATCCGGAAGGCATCGTTCTGCGCTATGGCTCGTTCTATGGACCCGGCACCGGAATGCTTAGTCGCGTCATGGTGGAGCAACTACGCCATCGCCGGGTGCCTCTGATCGGCGACGGTGGCGGATGGTGGTCGTTCGTGCATGTCGACGACGCGGCTGCGGCGACGGTCAAGGCCCTCGAGCGCGGCAACGCCGGCAGCATCTACAACATTACGGACGACGACCCTGCCCAGGTCAGGGAGTGGCTTCCCGCGCTTGCAAGCCTGCTCGGCGCCGGGCGGCCGTTTCGTCTGCCGGCCTGGATTGCAGGGATCATCGCCGGCGAGCATCTGGTTGTGATGATGACGAAGGCACGCGCGGGCTCGAATGCCAAAGCCAGAAAGGAGCTTGGTTGGACGCCCGCGCATTCATCCTGGCGCCATGGATTTTCCGAAATCGCGAGGCAGCCCGTTGAGCAACAGCGCGCCGCATGAGCTGCCGCCCCGCTGATCCCTTATTGCATCCAAGAGAAGAGGAGATCGTGTCATGGAAGACCGCATTCGCTTGACGATCACGGACGGCATTGCCGATGTCAGGCTTAATCGCGCGGACAAGATGAATGCGCTTGACCCCGCGATGTTCAAGGCCATCGCCGAAACCGGCGCGCGGCTCAAGAACGACACCAGTGTGCGCGCCGTCGTTCTGTCAGGGGAAGGTCGCGCCTTTTGCGCCGGGCTCGATGTCGATCGGATGATGGCGATGACGCGGGGCGAGAGCATCCTGCCGTTTGCCGACCTTACACAACGCACGCATGGCATCACCAATTACGTCCAGCATATCGTCTGGATCTGGCGCGAGTTGCCGGTACCCGTGATCGCCGCGGTACATGGCGTTGCTTTCGGTGGTGGTTTCCAGCTCGCGCTCGGAGCCGATGTGCGCTACGTGGCGCCCGATACGCGGCTCGGGATCATCGAGAGCAAGTGGGGCCTGGTACCCGATATGGCCGGCACTCAGCTCATGCGGTATCTAGCGCGTGAGGACGTCGTCCGCGAGTTGACCTACACCGGGCGAATCTTCTCCGCCGAAGAAGCGTTCGCCTACGGGTTCGTCACGCGACTGGTAGCGGATCCCCTCACGGAGGCGCTGGTCGTGGCCCGCAAGATCGCGGCAATCAGCCCCGATGCGATCCGCGCGGCCAAACGCCTGCTCAATCAGGCCGTCACATGCGACGCGTTGACCGGCCTCACCGTCGAAACTACCGAACAGCGCGCGCTGATCGGAAGTCTTAATCAGGTTGAAGCCGTCAAGGCAACTCTCGAAAATCGTACGCCGACGTTCGCCGATGCGCGGACCTGACTTCTTAAACGAGGTTGCATGCGAACGACCGGAGACGAAATGATGCCGACAAGATCTGGAATGAGCCTTGAACAACTCATTGCGGCGAACGCGTCGGCCAGGTTGAACACAATGGCTGGGTTCGAGGTCCGTGCGGCCAGCGATGGCGTTGCCGAAATCGTCATGAAATGGCACGACGGCCTCACTCAATATGCCGGCCATCTTCACGCCGGGATGATTGCGGCTCTCGTAGACTGCGTGTGGATTTGCTGCAGGCAGCCTGGCCGGCAGCGTCACGGCAACGCATTTCTCGATGAACTGTCTGAGGCCGGCAGTAGGCCGCCTTTTATCGCGAAAGGTTCGACGATTCGAGCGGGACGAAAACAGATCTTCGCCAAGGCGGAACTCCTTGCCGCAGACGAGGAGGGTAGGAGATTGCTCGTTGCGGCGGTCATGGACGGGACATGGAGACCGGAAGGCCAATGGCGCGGCTTGGGCCCAGGCGGCTTCGTCAAGATGACGACGAACAATCCGGAATTGCCGGCGTCCGTGGTCGCGGAAATGAAAGCTGCCGAGGCAGCGATCATCGCCGGAACGCTCAAACCATTCACAGGTCCAATCAAGGATCAGGCCGGCAATCAAAAAGTTGCTGCCGGTGGCGCGATGGCCGATGGTGACGTCAAAGGCATGACCTGGCTGATTGAGGGCGTCCAGGGGACCCTGCCGAAAACGTGATACCCACGAGGACCCGCAGCCGTCCTGAATAGCGACGGCTGCGGATCATGCCAAAACGGTCAGGGAGGGTTGGACTTGACTTCAGACGACGCGCTATTCACCGGAGCCAAGCTGGCCGATGGTCATCTCTACGATATCGCCGTTTCGAAGGGGCGCATTATATCCCTCTCGGTCGCCGGAGCCGCGCGCGTTTATGGCGCCACAATTATCGATGTCGCCGGAGCGCGCGTCGTACCCGGTTTTGTTGAAGCACATATTCACCTGGATACGAGCTTTTACGGCGACGAGTGGCGGCCGCACAAGCCTTGCACCAGCGGCTTCGATGTTCACGAGCGCGTTGCTTTTCAGGCGCAAAACCTTGCCGAGGCTGCACCGCTTGAAGTCCGTGCGCGCAATCAGCTTGAGCTTTGCCTTTCGCGCGGCAGCACGCAAATGCGCAGTCACGTCATGGTGGATGGTACTGTCGGCCTAAGACACCTTGAACCATTCTGGGCGTGCGAGAAGCTTATAAAGACAAGATCGATATTCAGCTCGTCGCCTTTCCGCAAAACGGGATTCTTAAGACCCCGGTACTCCGGAACTGCTCGATGCGGCGATCGGGGCCGGCGCAGATCTCGTCGGCGGCATAGACCCGGCCACTTGGGATCGCGACGTTGAAAAACATCTCGATGTCGTGTTTGGCGTCGCGGAGAAACGCGGTGTGGATATGGACATTCATCTGCACGATCCGGGAACGCTTGGGATTTTTGAGATCGAACAGATTGCCGCGAGAACGCGCATTGGGCATGGAAGGCCACGTCGCGGTCAGCCATGCTTATGCGTTGGCGATGTGCCTACTGATACCGTCAAGCGGACTGCCGCGATCCTCGCCGAGAGCGGAGTGGCGATCATGACAACGCTCCCGGTTTTCGCCCGTTTCCTCCGGTCGCTCTGCTTCGCGATGCCGGCGTTGTCGTCTTTAGCGGAAATGACAATATTCGCGACTCATGGTGGCCGTACGGCGATGGCGACATGCTCGGCAGGGCGAATATGATCGGATATCGATCGGGCTTTAATACCGACGAAGAACTGTCGATGGCATTCGATGTTGTGACTTATGCAAGTGCTAAAGCTTTGCGATTGCAGGACTATGGGCTTCATCCTGGTGCAAAAGCAGATTTCGTTACCTTAAAGGCCAAACACGTCCCAGAAGCCGTTGTGAGCGTATCCCCGCAGCGATCTGTTTATAAAAATGGAGTACTGGTTGCGATTGACGGACAGATCGTGAATTGAGCGAGCTTTGCATTCATTCGATTTGCAAGGTGATCAGTAGGAATCAGCCCTCCACTTCTTTGAGTTCTCGGAATATCGTCGACGTCTGAGGCCGACATCGACCCTCGTGCCACTATACCAGAGCGGCGATGGTCACCTCGGTAAAACCGAGATCGTTGGCGATGCTCGCGAAGCTGTGACGTAGGACGTGGGGAGTCACATCGGATATCCGGAGCCCGCCAACACCTCGAGATGGGTGTTCCTCCGACGCTGAGGAGAACCCAATGATGCCGGCACTCCGGGCAGGACGTCATAGACATTGTTGCAAAGGTAGACGCGCGAGGTTTCCTGAATCCCGAGACGATCGGGCAAGTCACTCACCGTCTTTCTGAAAAACTGAAATGGCGCAGGTAAACTGCCGGTCGGCGGACGTCCATTACCATGCTGATCGTATCCGGGACCGCCAGCTGGTAGGCAACAGGAATGGATTTGCCGCGTGTTCGAGTTCTGCCAGCGAACACGATGGAAGATTATCGTAGCCTGGCGTAGAAAATCGCGCGAATGGCGGAGAGAGTGGGAGTCAAACCCACGATTTTTAATCATCCCACTTCGAAGACTGAGAGTTGCTGGGGACGCCCTCGCCTGCCTCCTCCAAACATCGAGCCTGAGCCACTTCGATTCCGGTTGGAACGATTGTCGAGGCCAGAAGGCTTGAGCCGCGTTCTGCCGAGGCGCCTGCTGCTTTATTTTGCGAGCTGATACCGCGCGTCACCTTGCTGGTACTTCTGCTGGTATCGGCAGCAATTGACGGATAAAATGGCCCGGATTTCAAATGGTTACGCCAATAGGCGACTACCGGCCAGGGGCACCACGCTTCGCCCGTTCGGGCTTTCGCGTGGCGCGGCCATGCGAGGCCCGAACGGGTGAAGCGTGTCCGGCGAAGCCTCTTGGCGAAGACGGACATTTCAAACAGCTTTCAGAATCAGATCGCGAAGCTCTCGGCAACCCGTGAGAGTCGGCCGCCGGGTCGGGAGCCAGGCAGTGCCTCTTTGCCGGCGATTGACGGATCGCGCGGGCAACGACGCGTGTCGCGCCGTTAGCCCGGTGAAGGACAAAAAAGTATCAGTTGCACACCTGAATCGTGGTGGCATGCGCCGGGACGAGCCGGTACGATTTCCGCAATAGTGAGAGCTGAGCAAAATTCAGCCGTCGGGTACGAGGGCGGTCGATCGCGAACCGCGCCGGCCGAGGAGGAAGCGGACATGGAACCGGACCTGGAAGTCGTCCAGATACGGCGCGGTGAGTCCTTCAAGGCGTGGGCACACGGCTACCCGTTCCACACGGTCCGCTGGCATTTTCATCCCGAATACGAGCTCCATCAGGTTGTGGCGACGAGCGGTCGCTATTTTGTCGGCGACTTCATCGGCGAGTTCGAGCCGGGTAATCTTGTGCTCACCGGCCCCAACCTGCCGCACAATTGGGTGAGCGATTTGCCGGCGGAGGTCACTATCCCGCTGCGCGGACGCATCCTGCAGTTCAGCGAGGAATTCATAGGCGGCCTGATGAAGGTCATGCCCGAGCTTTCCGGCCTTGCCGCGCCGCTGGAATTCTCCCGACGCGGCGCGCTTTTCACCCGCAGCACCAGCACCGAGCTCGCCCCACTCATGGAGGAGATCGTGACGGCGAACGGCGTGCGCCGGATCGAGCTGTTCATGATGATCCTGGGGACACTCTGCCGGGCCCGAAATGCGCGTCCGCTCTCCAGCCCGAACTATCTGCCCGACCCGTCCGGTTACATGACGGCGGGCATGAACAGGGCACTTGCGTTCATTCGCGACAGCCTGACTCAGCCCTTCGGCGAAGCCGACCTCGCGGCGATCGCGGGCCAGTCGCAAAGCGCGTTTTCGCGCTCGTTCCGCCGGCACACGGGCATGTCACTGGTGCAATACGTCAAGCGGCTTCGCATCAACCTCGCCTGCCAGATACTGATGAGTGACGAGCAGGCATCCATTACCGACATCTGCTTCGAGGTCGGCTTCAACAACCTCTCCAATTTCAACCGCCAGTTTCTGACTGAGAAGGGCATGCCGCCCTCGCGCTTCAGACGATTGTTGGCGGGCAACATCAATGCGGCACGCGCCGCCTAACCGGGAGGAGCAAGGGAGGAGGACCATCGAGGGACGAAGGACGCGGGCACGCCGATGGCGGCCCGCGATGGGGATTGCTTGTCCATGCAATTTCGCGCGGCTCGGAGGATATCGGCGCTGATCGCAGCCGCCTCCCGGCGCCGGAAACAGGGAAGGTTTGTCTCCAGGCAATCAACAACCGCACCCTAACACCGATATCCGGAAAAGGAAGTCCGAATGACAAAGCTCTTGCTCAGATATACAGGAACAGTCGCTCTGGCGCTGTCGCTGCTCGGCACGACGGCCATGGTCACGCAGGCCGCGCAGGTGAAGGACGCAACGGTTGCCTTCCTGATGCCCGACCAAGCCTCCACCCGCTACGAACAGCACGACTATCCAGGCTTTGCCGCCGAGATGAAGAAGCTCTGCGACAGCTGCAAGGTCATCTATCAGAACGCCAGCGCGGATGCCGCGCGACAGCAGCAACAGTTCAACTCGGTGATCTCGCAAGGAGCCAAGGTGATTGTGCTCGATCCGGTGGACTCGACCGCCGCCGCCTCACTGGTGAAGATGGCACAGTCCCAGGGTATCAAGGTCATCGCCTATGATCGCCCGATCCCTGATGCAAAGGCGGATTTCTACGTCTCGTTCGACAATGAAGGAATCGGCAAGGCGATCTCAGAATCGTTGGTCAAACATCTGAAGGACGCCAAAGTCATGGCGAAGGATGGCGAAGGGGTGCTCGAGATCAACGGATCGCCCACGGACGCCGCTGCGGGCCTCATCAAGAAGGGCATTCACGCGGGCCTCGACAAAAGCGGCTATCCAATTCTCGCCGAATACGACACGCCGGACTGGGCGCCGCCCAAGGCGCAGCAGTGGGCAAGTGGCCAGGTTACCCGCTTCGGCAAGAAGATCCTCGGCGTGGTGGCAGCGAACGACGGCACGGGTGGCGGTGCGATTGCCGCCCTCAAGGCGGCGGGTGTCGATCCGTTGCCGCCGGTCACGGGCAACGACGCGACGATTGCCGCACTCCAGCTCATCATCGCCGGCGATCAGTACAACACGATCTCCAAGCCCAGCGAGATCGTTGCGGGCGCTGCTGCCCAGGCGGCGGTGGAATTCCTCTCGGGCGGGACGCCAAAAGCGGAAGCCACGCTGTTCAATACGCCATCGAAGCTGTTCGTGCCGGCCGTCGTGACCCAGCAGAACCTGAAGGCGGAGATCATCGACAAGAAGATCCAGACCGCCGATCAGCTCTGCGCGGGCAGATATGCCGCCGGCTGCAAGAAACTCGGCATTACACAATAGCCAGGAAACAAGGTCTCGGTCGCTCCGGCGGCCGAGACCAACGCAGAGAGCCGGACGAGGAAATGGCCACCATCCCGCAAGTCGATCACCCGCTGGACGACCCGCGCGAGCTGGTTCTGACCCTTCGCGGCATCTCCAAGAATTTCGGTGCCGTATCCGCCCTCACCGACGTCGATCTCGACGTGCATGCCGGCGAAGTGGTCGCGCTCGTTGGCGACAACGGCGCCGGAAAGTCCACGCTGGTAAAGATCCTTGCCGGCGTGCACCAGCCCACCTCCGGCACGATTGCCTTCGGCGGCGAACATGTCGTGCTCTCCGATCCGTCGACCGCGCTCGGCCTCGGCATCGCCACCGTCTTCCAGGACCTGGCGCTCTGTGAGAATCTCGATGTGGTCGCCAATATCTTCCTCGGACGCGAACTCAATCCAACCCGGCTCGACGAGGTTTCGATGGAGGTCCGCGCCTGGACGTTGCTGAACGAACTGTCGGCGCGCATCCCGAACGTGCGTGAACCCGTTGCCTCCCTGTCGGGCGGACAGCGTCAGACCGTGGCAATTGCGCGCTCGCTGCTCACCGAGCCGAGGCTCGTCCTGCTCGATGAGCCGACCGCCGCGCTCGGCGTCGCCCAGACCGCAGAGGTGCTCGACCTCATCGAGCGTGTGCGCGGCCGCGGCCTCGGCGTCATCATGATAAGCCACAATATGGAGGATGTGCGCGCAGTCGCCGACCGGATCGTGGTACTACGTCTCGGCCGCAACAACGGCGAATTCGGACCCGATGCGTCCAACCAGGACCTCGTCACTGCCATTACGGGTGCCGACGAGAATTCGGTCTCCCGCCGCGCCGTTCGACGCCGCGCTCTCCAATCGCCGGAGGTGCCGTCATGACCGACAACGCGCGACGGGGTTCGACCACGCGGCTCCTGGACCGCAGCGACGAGCGCTTCAAGCATGCGGACACGATCGCCACCACGATCAGTGCGTTTGTGGGCCGTGTCCGATCGGGCGACCTCGGCTCGCTGCCGGTGGTTGTCGGACTGGTCGTGATCTGCACGGCGTTCCAGAGCCTCAACCCGGTCTTCCTGGCGCCGGATAATCTGGTCAATCTGCTGTTCGATTGCTCGACTGTGGGCGTCATTTCGCTGGGCATCGTTTGTATCCTGATGGTCGGAGAGATCGACCTTTCGGTCGGTTCGGTGAGCGGTTTCTCCTCCGCGCTTGTAGGCGTGCTTTGGGTCAATCAGGATTGGCCGCTCGCGGTGGCGATCGTTACTGCGCTGGTGCTGGGCGCCTCCATCGGCGCGCTCTACGCATTTTTGTTCAACCGGCTAGGCATGCCGAGCTTCGTCTCGACGCTGGCCGGTCTGCTGGCATGGCTGGGGCTGCAACTCTACCTGCTCGGTTCGTCCGGCTCGATCAATCTCCCTTACGGATCGCCGCTGGTCAATTTCGGGCAGATGCTCGTGATGCCGCCGATCGTATCCTATCTGCTGGCCGCGCTTGCCGGCCTCGTCGTGTTCGTGACCGGCTATCGCACGGCCGCGCGCCGGCAAGCGGCGGGGTTATCGGCAAGTTCGCTTGGCCGCATGCTGCTGAAGGCAGTGCTGGTCACCATCGCGCTCGAATTCATCGTCTACTATCTCACTCTCGGGCGCGGCGTTCCATGGATGTTCGGTCTGTTCGTCGGCTTGTGCGTGGTCATGAACTACGCGTTGACGCGCACCAAATGGGGCCGTTCGATGAGCGCGGTCGGAGGTAATCGCGAGGCCGCCCGCCGTGCCGGCATCAAGGTTCACCGGATCTATGCGACCGCCTTCATGCTGTGCTCCACGCTGGCAGCCGCCGGCGGTATCCTTGCCGCCGCGCGGCTGGCATCTTCAAGCCAGCAGGCCGGCACTGGAGACGTGAACCTCAACGCGATCGCCGCGGCGGTCATCGGCGGCACCAGCCTGTTTGGTGGCCGTGGGAGCGCCTATTCTGCCCTGCTCGGCATCGTCGTGATCCAGTCGATCGCCAGCGGCCTCACGTTGCTGGATCTCTCTTCGTCGCTTCGGTACATGATCACAGGCGCGGTACTTGCCATTGCGGTCATCGTCGACTCGCTGGCACGGCGCTCGCGCATGTCCCATGGCCGAGCTTGATCAACTCTTCATAAGAGGACAGACCGTGGGCCAGGAACTTGCAGGAAAAGTCGCCGCGATTACCGGCGCCGCGTCGGGCATCGGCCTCGAATGCGCCCGAACCCTCATCGCAGCAGGCGCGCGGGTCGTGCTGGTCGACCGGGCGGCGGATGCGCTGAGCAATGCCTGCTCCGAACTGGGCGATTGCGCGATCCCGCTGTGCATCGACTTGACCGATCCGGCGAGCATGGCAGGCATGATGCCGCAGCTGCTGGAAAAGGCAGGCGCGCTGGACATCTTCCATGCGAATGCCGGCGCCTATGTTGGCGGTGAAGTCCTCGGCGGCGACCCGGACGCCTGGGATCGCGTGCTCAACCTCAACGTCAACGCGCTCTTTCGGTCCATCCACGCGGTTCTGCCGCATATGGTCGAGCGCAAGAGCGGCGACATCATCGTCACGAGTTCGATCGCCGGTCTCGTCCCCGTGGTCTGGGAGCCGATCTACACCGCCTCCAAACACGCCGTGCAGGCTTTCGTGCACACTGTGCGCCGGCAGGTCGCCAAATATGGTTTGCGCGTCGGCGCCGTGGCGCCCGGCCCCGTCGTGACCGCGCTCATCAGCGACTGGCCGAAAGAAAAACTCGAGGCAGAGATGGCGGCGGGCGGCCTGATCCAGCCGGCGGACGTGGCGCAGGCGGTGCTCTTCATGTTGACCCGTCCGAGAAACGTGACCATCCGCGACCTCGTCATCCTACCGCAGAGCAACGATCTGTAGGAACTCCGCGATGACCCGCCATTTTCTTGGCATCGATGTCGGCACGGGCAGTGCAAGGGCCGGAATCTTCGACTGCAGTGGAGGACTAATCGCCACGGACAAAGCCGATATCGGACTGTGGCGGGAAGCGGGCGACATCGCCGAACAGTCGAGCGAGGACATTTGGCGTGCTGTATGCCGTAGCGTGCGTGGCGCGCTCGGCAAGGCCGGCGTCGCCGCGGAGACCATTGCCGGCATTGGCTTCGACGCGACCTGCTCATTGGTCGTGCTGGGCAGCGGCGGTGCGCCGCTGCCGGTTGGCCCGTCCGGCGATCCTGCCCGCAACATCATCGTGTGGATGGATCACCGCGCCGCCGATCAGGCCCGCCGGATTAACCGCACGGGCGAGAAAGTTCTCGAGTATGTCGGGGGAGCGATCTCACCCGAGATGGAGACGCCAAAACTTTTGTGGCTCGCGCAGAACATGCCCCGCACCTTCGCGGATGCCTGGCAGTTCATGGACCTGACTGATTTTCTCACCTGGCGTTCGACGGAGAGCCTTGCCCGTTCGATCTGCACCGTCACCTGCAAATGGACCTATCTGGCGCACGAAGGGCGCTGGGATGCCGGCTTCTTCCGTTCGGTCGGCCTCGGTACACTTGCGGACGAGCAGTTTCGCCGGATCGGCACCGAAATCGTTCCCGCCGGCACGCGGCTGGCTGCCGGCCTGACCGCGAAGGCAGCGGCTGACATGGGCCTTAAGGCGGGAACGCCCGTCGCCGCAGGTCTTATTGACGCGCACGCGGGCGGTGTCGGCACGGTGGGCGCGCGCGGCACGGCGGGCACCATGCTCAGTCGCATGGCCTATGTGTTCGGAACTTCGGCCTGCACCATGTCAACCACGTCGGACCCGGCTTTCGTTCCCGGCGTTTGGGGACCGTATTTCTCCGCCATGGTGCCGGGGCTCTGGCTCAACGAAGGCGGGCAGTCAGCTGCCGGCGCTGCGATTGATCATCTCGTGCAGATGCATCCATATTCCGCACACGCGACGCATGCGGCACGTCAAAATGATCAGACCCTCGCCGCCTGGCTTGCCTCCCAAGCGGAAGCGCGGGGCGGCGCGGAATTGATTCCGGAGTTGGTCGGCGATATCCATGTCGTACCCGAATTCCTCGGCAATCGCGCGCCGTTCGCCGATCCCGACGCGCGCGCGCTGGTCGCCGGGCTGGACATGGGCACGGGATTGGAGAGCCTGGTGGCCCTCTATCTTGCCGGGCTGTGCGGGCTCGGCTACGGCGCCCGGCAGATCGTGCGTGCCCAGCAAGACAGGGGCATCAAAGTCGATACGATCGTAGTCAGCGGCGGAGCTGCACAGGCCCGGCTCGTTCGGCAGGTGCTTGCCGATACCACGGGTTTGACGGTCGCCGCTTCGGCATCCGCGGAGCCCGTGCTTCTCGGCTCCGCGATGCTCGGATCGGTCGCTTCGGGCGATCACACCAGTGTCAGCCAGGCGATGGAGGCGATGTCGGCCCTGGGCGAAATCCATCTACCCCAGGCGACTTTGGCAGACTGGAATGAAAGCCGGTCAGGCGCCTTTGAGGCCCTGCAGAACGTTGGCCGAGCCATCAGAACAAGCCGTTAGCTGGCTGCGGCCGAGTCGCGTCTCAAGGCGGCGATACCCCCGCGTCGCGAAGAAGCTGCCCGCGTCATGCGACCCGCGTGTAGGTCGTGGTCATCATGTAGCCCTTGCGCGGACCCGACACCACGTGACGAATGACGAAGCGGCCGTCGGCCAGGAAGGTGTAGCTCGACTGATAATGGTCGAGATTGCACAGATGATCGGCGCTTCCGTTCAAGGCTCCATCATCCGATGCGGAGAGTGAGATGGCGTGAAACAGCCGCAGCGGAGTCTCCTTGAAGAAGACGTCGAATCCCCGGTCGCGCTTGCGGAAGACGTACTCACGCTCTGCCTGAAGCTCGGTCCCGTTTTGGAGCTTCAGGCGTCCCTGCTCGCGATAGGCCAGGCGCTCCACGTCCAACGACGAGAATATCCCAATCCCTTGCATGCGTCCCTGAGCTTCGATGACCCGTTCGAACGACCAGGAGCCGGCCAGCCGGGTCATCACCTCGGAAGCGTCGCCCCAATCTTCGATGATAGTTTCGTTCATATTCTCTCGACCAAACGATGCCCGGTCGAGAACGCGCGTTCGACTTCGCCGGGTCAGTACCTATATCCTGAACACAAAGCGTGTCGATGGTGCGAGCAAGTAATGGCCAGGAGACCCACGACAGACATCGACGCCGACGATCTCCCCCGCTATTTCGTCTGGGTTCGCGGCCTCGACGGACCCGAACCGCAGAAATGGGTGGACATGGAGTTCGGCGTCGGCGACTGGAAGCGGCCGCTGGTGCTGGCCTGGCTGGAGCTGCCGGTCGACGAGCGGCGCCTGCCACTGTCGATGCTGGCGCGGCGATATCCGCCGCCGAAGGTGGAGGCGGTTTAGGCGCTCGCCTCACTTGCCCCGTGCCGCAGTGGGCGTCAGGCCGAACCTGCGGCGAAAGCAGCGGTTGAAATAGGAGAGATCGTTGAAGCCGCAGGCGAAGGCGATGTCGCTGATGCGGCCTTCGCGATGGGCGAGCAACTCGGCCGCCTTGCGCAGGCGCAGTTCGGTCAGGCGGATGGTGAAGCCGGCACCGGCCTCGAACACCAGCTCGTTGACGTAGCGCTCGGAGAGACCGGCCGCAACGGCGAGTTTCTGCGCGGAAAAATCCGGCTCATGAAAGCGCGCCTCGAGGATCGACAGCACGGCCTTGAGCCGCACCGCGCGCAAGCCCCGGCGCCGTGCCGCAACCGCGATGTCGCTGCGGGCCCCCAGGCCGATCGCGGCGAGATCGAGCAAATGGGATGCGATCGCCATGCCGGCTTCGTCGGCGGCCGCGGGATGACGAAGCAGCAGATCGCTGTAGTCCATCACCAGCGACAGCGCGCCACCGGGCTCGAGCTCGCAACCGACGAGGTCGTCCACGTCCACGACCATTGCGCGCAGTGAATCGACCGGCAGATGCACGTTGATGAAACGTTTCTGGCTCGCGCCGTCGGCGGCGAAGAACGGCTCGTCGAGCTTGAGCAGCACCATCGATCCCGGCCGCATGGTGAATTCGCGGCCGCGATGGACCACCTGCGAAGAACGATCGCCGGTGTTTCGCGCGAGACAAAAGCGGTCGTCTCCGGTCTCGATCACCTGGCGCTTTTCCCGCCGCACCGTGACGAAGCTGCCGTCGCAGCGGCCGAGCATGGTGGTGCCGATATGGATCGAGTTCATCGTGGCGCGAAACGGCACGTCGGAGGCCGGGTCGAGCTCGCCGGTGTTGGAAAAATGCTCGAACAGCTCGGCGAAACGGATGAAGCGCTGCCGGTCGGACAGATCCTGCGGCAGCATCTCGGTCGAGAGCGACTTCCTGATGACGGACATCGACAAGGGCTTCCGGGAAAGGCTTTTTCGGAGAGAATCGCGCAGACAACAATTGAGCCTTGCAAGCCGGGAGCGAACCCGCGCTGAAGGCTAGCGGTCACAGGCTACCAGTACGGCCACCTGATTCAAGTTGCGCCGGTCAGTCCAAGCCGGCGCGCCGCCGGCGCCGGACAGTCCAAGACGGCCCGCATACCCCCATCCTATTCAGGCGACGGATGCGACATCCCGCCACATGCGAATCGCGTCCGGGCAACCGGGCGGCCCCAGCCTGACGCCCGCTGGAGGAGACAACGACATGCGAACCTCTCTACCCCGCAGCCTCGTGCTCGGCGGCGTCATCGCAACCAGCCTCTGCATCGGCTACGCGCTCGGCGCGCAACCGCACATGGACGAGGCGGTGGCGATCCTGCAATCGGCCCGCGCCGAACTCGTCAAGGCCGAGCCCAACAAGGGCGGCCATCGCGAACGGGCGCTGAGGCTGATCGACCAGGCGATCACCGAAGTGCGCGCCGGCATCGCCTTCGCAGCCACCCACTGAGCAACACAATCCAGGAGAACACAGCATGATACGAACCGTGTTTGCCGCGACGCTCGCGCTCGGCGCAATCGTCAGTTCGGCCCAAGCCATGCCGCTGGCGCCGTTCGGCGCACAAGGCAATGGCGATGTCATCGCGGTCGCCGGCGGCTGCGGCGCCGGCTGGCACCGCGGCCCCTATGGCGGTTGCCTGCGAAACTTCGCCAACCCGACCGCGCATGCCTGCCCGCGCGGCTACCATATCGGACCCGGCGGCGCCTGCCGCGGCAACGGCAGGTAAAAGGCCGACTGCACGGCCGCGTCGCAAAGAGGAGAAATGCCCGGGCCTGACCGGGCATTTCTTTTGACGAGTGTGGCGGAGTTCATAGACAGCCGGAGCGAGACGGCGCAATCCTTCTTGCTACCTCAGCGCGATTGTGGATGAAATACATCCCTTATTTCACGACAGAACCACTGATTGAATTTGAAGGATGCCGGGCGGGCCTAAAGCATCCCAACTGAATTTTCGGAGGAATCCATGTCGCACCGGGATGGGGCGGGACCGGAGCACGCGCACAACAATCCGGATGCCGGCGAGGCCGCACCCGACGCACGGCCGCCGCGCAAGCTGGTGCTGTTCGCCGACGGCACCGGCAATGCCTTCACCACCCAGGAATCCAGCGTCTGGCGTCTCTACGAGGCGCTCGACCATACCAAGCCCGACCAGATCGCCTATTACATCAAGGGCGTCGGCACCGCCGGCTGGGCGCCGTTCGCCGCGCTCGACGGCGCCACCGGCATCGGCGTGCCGGCCAACGTCCGCATGCTCTATCGCTTCCTGTGCTGGAATTGGCGGGAGGGCGACGAAATCTACATCTTCGGCTTCAGCCGCGGCGCCTTTACCGCGCGCACGCTGGCAGCCCTGATCGCAAGCCAGGGTCTGGTGCCGGCGGTGATCGACAAGGTCGCCGTGTCGCATGCCGAAATGCAGCGCAACACGATGGCTGCGTGGCGGGAGTATCGCAAGGGATCGGTCGGCTATCGCAGCCTGCCGACGATCTGGTTCGTGCGCTGGATCCGCGACGTTCTGATCTATCTCTATCACCTCGTTTTCGGGCATCGCTCCTACGCGAGGGTCCGCGAGGCCATGGACGGCCGCAAGGAGGTCAAGATCGAATTCCTCGGACTGTTCGACACGGTCGAGGCGTTCGGCGTACCGATCGAGGAGCTCCGTGTCGCGATCGATTGGGCGATCTGGCCGATCTCGTTCCGAAACTACCGGCTCTCCGACAAGGTAAAGCACGCCTGTCATGCGCTCGCGCTCGACGACGAACGTACCACCTTCCACCCGCTGCGCATCGATCAGGCCAAGCTTGCCGAGGGGCAGATCGTCAAGGAGGTGTGGTTCGCGGGCGTCCATTCCGACATCGGCGGCGGCTATCCGGAATCCACGCTGTCCTTTGTGCCGTTGGTCTGGATGGCCGAGCAGCTCGGCAACCAGCTCCGTTTCCAGGACGGTACGATCGCGCGCTTCCGCGAGTACCAGTCGGCGATCGGACCGAGGCACGATTCGCGCAGCGGCGCGGGGGTGCTTTACCGCTACGGCCCGCGGCCGATCCACGACCGGGTGGAGGATGGCGGGCCGCCGGTGGTGCATTTCGGCGTGGTCGAGCGCATGCTGCACGGATGCGACAATTACGCGCCGCTGACGCTTCCGGCAAATGCCAGGGTGCTGCTGCCGGACGGACAGGTGCTGCCGCTGACGCGGGACGAAACGCGCAAGGCGATGAGATCCGCCTACGCGAAGAGAGAAGGCGATGGCCATAAGGCCGCGGAAGCCGACGCCTTCATGGCGATGAGCCCGCCGAATCCCGAGATGGCGCGGCAGGTCCTCGACACCGTGTGGTGGCGCCGCTTCGCCTATTTCTCGCTGCTGATCGCGCTCGGCATCCTCGCCGCGTGGCCCTGGATCGCGCGTTCCGTCGTGGGCTCGACCAAGGAGCACGGGCTCGAGGATACCACCCTGCTCAAATGGATCACGGCGATCGACAACGGCACGAGCACGGTCGTCAAGCCGTTCGCCGATCTGCTCGCGAGCGTGCTGCCCTCCTACGCGGCACCATGGCTTGCGATCGCGCTCTATTATCCTTTCGTCACCACGGTCCTCGTCATCATCATCCTGATCGCGTGGAACAGGAATGCGGCGCTGCGCGACAGCATCCAGGAACGCGCCCGACTGGCGTGGTACCGGCCCGACCGGATGGCATCGCGAAGCCGGGTCAGCAAATCCGGCTGGTTGCTCGCGATCGGCCGCTGGATGCGGCTGCATGCCTGGCCGGTGCGCATGGCCTTCACCAACGTCCTGATGCCGGCGATTTTCCTCGCCGCCATTTTCGGCTCCGCACTGCTGTTGCTGTCCCGCGGCTATCTCGATTGGCGCGCGGGCGTCGGCGACTTCTGCAAGAGCAGCGCATCGGTGCGTGCCATCGGCGACACGCCGGTGACGGCGCGCGACGGCGAACTGTTCGACGTCAGCGATTTCTGCTGGCCAAGCCGCCTCGCGGTCGAGAAGGGCCGCAAATACCGCGTCTGGATTGAGATGGCCGATCCGTGGTTCGACCGCACCATCATGACCGGCCTGAATGGATTCACGACCCCGCCGGATTCGACCCACCGCCTTGCCGTCCCGATCCTGCGGCTCCAGGGCGCAAACTGGTTCCAGCCGATCGTACGGGTGGGCACGCGCGGATCATACGATCTACCGCTGCAAGCCATCAACGGAGTCCCGGCGAGCGAGCTGCCGCGGCGGGTCAATGCGACGGTGCCGGCCTATGAGGACGAGAGCAAGGACAACTACCCTATCCACATCGAGGACTCCGCGGAGTTCAAGACACCGGGGAGCGAATTGAACCGCGTGTGGAAGCCGTTCGGGGATTTCGAGCAGATCCCCGCCGCGGCACTGCCGGCGGCACGCGCGCTCTGGCGCAAGCAGGGATTGTCCGAACTGTTTGTCGCGGAATTCGAGGCCCCTGAGGCCGGCGAGCTGTTCTTCTATGTCAATGACGCCGTCCAGCTCTTCCCGCGGCTCATCCCCACGCGGCTCGCACCGCGCTGGCTCGTGCCGGTCCAGGGACGGCGAGTCCAGTTCTACAAAAACAACAGCGGAACGGCGACGATCCGGGTCCAGCGGCTGCCCTCGCCCCCGCCCCCATGATTATGGGTGTCGCGCTCGCAACGCCGCGGCTAAGCTTGGCTCACGCGCTGCGGGGGACACGTGGCCGGGACCATGACCATGACGGACCAGGGCGAGACCGGTGAGGCCATCACCATCCTCCTCGTCGAAGACGACGCGCCGACCTGCTGGCGTCTTCAGGACGCACTGCTGAAAGCCGCTTACGAGGTGCGCACGGCCGGTTCGCTCGGCGAGGCCCGTAATGCGCTGGCCGCCGGCGCGCCGCGCGTGCTGCTGACAGATCTGCGGCTGCCCGACGGCCATGGCGTCGAGCTGATCCGCGAGACAAGGCGACGCTTTCCGGACACCGAGATCATGGTGATCTCGGCGCTTGGCGACGAGGAAAGCGTGATCTCCGCGATCACCGTCGGCGCCACGGGCTATCTCTTGAAGGACGCCTTCCCGTCCGACATTGCCACCACTGTACGCGATCTCGTCGCCGGGCATTCGCCGATCTCGGCCTCGATCGCGCGCTTCATCGTGCGGCGAACACAAAGCTCCGCTGAGCCGCCGCCCGGGCCCGCGCTCAACACCGCAAAACTCACGCCGCGCGAGATCGACATCCTCTGGGGCATCGCCAAGGGGTTCAGCTACGCCGAGATCGCGAGCCGTCTCGGCCTGTCCAGGCAGACCGTGCCCGGCCACATCAAGAACATCTATCGCAAGCTCGAGGTGCACACGCGCGGCGAAGCGGTGTTCGAGGCCGTGCAGCAGGGCCTGATCAAGCTGTGAGCGATCTTGCCGCGACGGCCGCGATCCCACGGCGCAGGCTGCGGTTGGCGCGTCTGGTGCCGTATCTGCTGATCCAGGCGCTGGTCGTGATCGCCACCATGCTCGGGCTGCGGCTGCTGGAGCCGCGCGACCCCGACGATTTTGCCTTGAACGACGTTTCCCTGCGCGAAGCCGGCACGACGCGGCCTGTGACGCTGCCGCATGTGACCGCGTCGCGCTATTCACTGGCCGATCCGCCGATTTACTCGGGCAAGTTTGCTTTCAAGCCCGATGCCGCCGATACGACCTGGTCAGTCTTCCTGCCGCGCTTCAGCAACGGTGTGGAGATTGCGGTCAACGGCGTCGCCATCCTGGACTCCCGGCGCGATCCCACCGCCAACCGGCCCGACCGGAACACGCCGGAGATCGCGGTGATCCCCGTCTCGCTGCTGCGCGACGGCAGCAACGACATCACCGTGCGGCTGTTCGTGTGGGGACCGCTGCGCGGCTTTCTCGACACCGTCTATGTCGGGCCTGACGCCGCCCTGCGTCCCGCCTACGAGACGCGGACGCTGCTGTTCGTCACGCTGCCCGTGGTGTTCTCCGCCTGGCAATCGATCCTCGCCGTCATTCTCGCAATCATGTGGCTGATGCGGCGCCACGAGCCAGTCTATGGCGTGCTGGCGACAGCGATGGTGCTCGGCGTGGTGCAGGCCTTCCTCACGCCGCCGCTGCCGCCGGCCACCTCATCCCGCTTGGCCGGGGTGCTGCTCTCCTCCGCACCGCTTGAGAGCGCGCTGATCGTGGTGTCGACCATGCTGTTTCTCGGCTGGCGCTGGCCGCGTTACGGCGTGCTGCTGTTCGTACCGGGGCTCATCGTGATCGCCGGCGGCCTCATCGCCGGTCCGCCGCTACCGCGTATTCTCTTCCTGCTGCTCGGCATCCCCACGGTCGGGTTCTGCCTCGTCCTGATGGCCGGCATTGCGGCCTACGCCGTGCTCCGGCGCAGGGACGTGGCCAGCTTCGCGCTCGGCTGCGCGGCGACCATCGTGCTGACCTGCTGGGTCCACGATATGCTGTCGGTGTTCGAGATCATGCCCAACGAGCGCACCTTCGTGTCGCGGCTGTCCTATTCGGCGCTGCTGATCGCGATCGGCGCCAGGCTGACCTGGCGCTTCGCCCGTGCGCTGAACCAGGTCGACAGCTTTGCCGGCCAGCTCGTCGCCCGCGTGCGCGAGGCCGAGGAACGGCTGAAGGCGAGTTTTGCACGCGAGGAGGCGCGCGCCCGGGCCACAGCGCTGGCCAACGAGCGCACGCGGCTGATGCGCGACCTGCATGACGGCCTCGGCGGCCAGCTGATCAGCATCGTCGCGCTCTCCGAGCGCGGGCACGAGGGCGCGACCATCACCGATGCAGCGCGCGCGGCGCTGAAGGATTTGCGCCTCGTCATCGATTCCATGGACGACATCGGCGGCGATCTCATGCTCGCGCTCGGCTCCTGGCGCGAGCGCGCGGCGATGCAATTGCGGCCGCATGACATCGCGCTCGACTGGAGCGTGGCGACGCCGCAGGGCCTGCCGTTGCACCCTGAACTCAGGCCCTGGCACGTCATCCAGATCGTACGCATCCTGGACGAGGCCGTGACGAATGCAGTCAAGCACGCGACCGCGCGGCACATCATTGTGGCCATCGAGACGCGCGACGACGGCCAGGGGCCGTACGGCGTGATTAGCGTCGCCGACGACGGTCGCGGCTTTGCCCTTCGTGACGACGGTGACGCCGCGGGCGCGAGCCAGACGGCGCGCGGCCTGCGCAACATGCGAGTCCGCGCCACGCGCTGTGGCGCGGTGCTCGATCTGAGCTCGGATGAATCGGGCACGCGCGTGCGACTGCAATTGCCGCAGGTCTTTCCAGACAGCGACCCGGCCGCGGGCTGAAGTCCTCCTTCACCTCGCCCCACGATGTGGGGCGAGGTGAAGAGTCCTGCTCAGCGCACGCCGACGCGATTGACCGGGCCGCCGCGATTCATCGGCGTACCGGCGCGGACGCCGACGCCGGGCGCACCGACGCCAGGCGTTACCACCGCTGCTGCGGCAACCGGTGCGCCTGGTGCGACCACCACCGCTCCGACCGGCCTCACCACGCAACCCTTGGGCACGCCGACCGTCTTGCAATAGACCACCGCCTGCGCCGGGCTCGTGCCCAGCGTCACCACCGCCGCCCCCGCCAGCATCATCATCGTCAGCCCGGCACTCAGCGCTCCCGTTGTTTTCGACATTTTGCTCTCCTGCTTCCCGTTCGGCGCCCGATGCAATCACCGGGTCTCGCAGCCGACGTGCAGCCTCAATGACAAAAGACGATGCGCCAAGACATGCCATGAAGATGGGGGTGCGGCGCGCCAGCCGCCGAGCCGATGCCATGAACATGGCATGGACCGGCCATGGATCTCCGCGAGATGGTCCGGCGCGCCCGATCCCGAGCGGGACCCGTCACAATTGCAAAGAGGTGCTTTATGAAGATTTCAATCCTTGCCGCGCTGCTGCTCACAGCCGCTGTCCTGCCCGCCACCGCGCAATCAGGTCCCACGCCGCAGGAGCAGATGGCCTGCCGCGGCGACGCCAGCAAATTCTGCGCCGAACATGTCGGCAAGCCGCCAGAGATGAATGCCTGCCTGCGCGAGAACAAGGCCAAGCTTTCGGACAGCTGCCGCAAGGTGGTGGAGTCGCACGGCGGGTAGGGGTGGACCTTTCCACACGAGCAGTATCGTGTGGGCAAAGCGACAGCGTGCCCACCACTTCTGTTGGTGGGCACGGCGCTTTGCGCCTTTGCTCGCCCTACGATTTCGGGCTCGCGGATAGATTTTACGGCAAGGGTTGCCGCAGAACGAACCGCCGCTCACGATCGCGCGCGGCGGCAAATCACGCGTCAATTGTCATCGTTGCCAAACAGCATCATCCGCGGAGCGCCACCGCGCGGACGGCTCGTATAGTCACGCGCGTCGGAATCTTCGCGAACGTTGCGCGCGACATCATCCCAATTGGTCTGATCGCGCGCGGCACGTGCATCGCGTTGATCATAGCGGCGGCGCTCGGCCCAGCGCTGGTGCCGCTCCGCCCGCCGCCGCTCCGACGCAGCGCGCTTCACGTCAGAATCCCTGGCCTTGGCATAGGCATTGTCGGGAGAGGGTGTCGGCTCCGTCGAAGCTTGCTGTTCGGCTGGCTCGGTCGCCTGAGAAGCCGGTGACACCGGCTTGGGCGACTCGACCGTCGCCGTCTGCGGCGACGCCTGCGATTCAGCATTGGCCTGAGTAGTTCCCGCGTCAGGCTTGGCTTCGTTCTGCGCCTGAGCCGGCGCCGCGATCAACGCGCCAAAGCTTTGCGAGCCTGTGAGATATTGCAAGCGCTCGGACGGCGCGTTCGTCGTGGCCGGCGCGGAGGCTTCAGCGCGTTGCGCCATCGTGCTGGTATCGGGCCCCTGCTTGGGTGCGATCGGATGCATGATATTGCCGGCCACGATGCCGCCGCCCAGACCAATAACGATGGCGGCGACGATCGATCCGGCACCGACGAAATAGGCTGTTGAAGCGCGCATTGGTCCACTCCTGTTTGGAGCGAGCAACGCCTGAGGATTGCCGGATGTTCCTGATTCAAGTGGTTCCCGCGAGGGAACGTCACCTCAGATCTGCTGCGCGACCTTCTCGAGCCCGATGACGCGGGCGAGCTTGCGCACTTCTTCCTTCTGATCTTCGCGCAGCTGGAACAGTAGCGGCATCGCCGCCGACTTCAATTGCTGGACCTCGTCGCAGTTCGGATCGATCGGCACGCTCGGGCCGTTCGGATTGGAGAGCTTGCTGGCCGAAATCTTGCGGACGACGTTGCGCAGCGCAGTCTCGACAGACGGCCAGTAATATTCCTGCGACGATGACAACTTCAGGCGATCTCTGATGCCGGCGATCTGCACGTCGGAGAGCAGCGAATAGGTTTTCTGCGGCTTGGCGGCGACCTTCGGCTTGGCCGGGGCTTCGTGAAGCGCGCCGGTCGGCGCCTCCGCGGCAGCAGATGGCTCCAGCGAGGCAAGCTTGGTCTCGCCAGCCTTGGATTCAGAAGCCTTGGATTCAGAAGCCTTGGATTCAGCCGCCTTGGACTCGGCGGCCTTGGGCATCGGGAAATCAGACGTCGCCGCGGCAAAGGCCTGGCGCAGTGGCTCGGTCAGCACCGGCGCCTGCGAGAGCCTGTCGGCTGGAACCTGCACCGGATCGATCGCGGCCGAGGCCAGCGCCAGCGTCGGAACCAGCCGGTCGGCCTTGGCGGCGCGGTTGGCGGCGAGCGGCTTCGGCGGCGCCTGCGTGATCATTTCGGCGCTGACGCTGGGCACGCTGTCACGGCCGAGAATGGCAGTGGTGGCGGCACCGAGGACGAGGAAGCAGGTCAGCACGATGAGGGTGATGGCTCTGGACAAACGTCTCTCCGGAAGAACCGCTTCACGAGGTTGTTAGCGATGCCCGGGAAAAGGGCACGAATTAAGGCTTGAGTGTGCCTTTGCGGCGACAATCACCACGCCTCCTGCGACAATCAAAAGAGCCTAATAAGATCAGGCAGCTAGCGCCAGATCATAGGCATCCTGGATGTCGGCGACGATCTCGGAGGCCTCCCAGACCCCGCGCGGCTCGACCGATTGCAGCGTCACCGTCCAGTTTCCGCCCCGACGGGTGCGGGGGACGCTGACGATGTCGAAACGGACGTTGCGGCACAGCGGGTGGCGGGCCAGCGCATGGGCGACGCGGACGCGAATCTCGTCCAGCGTTGCAGCTGTCCTGCTGTTGAGAAAATCGAAATCCATCGCCTGTCCCTCTCGTCCTGATTGGCGGCCGTGAGGGGGATTCTTGGCGGGCGATAGTTAATCTGGCGTTAAGTGGCGGGCTGCGGAGCCATGCGGGATTAACCGTGCTGGGGCGCAGAACGCTATCGCCCACCCGCGTCGCGGTACTCGGCGACCGTCCAGGCAACGAGATCGTCGACCGCCGTCACGTCGGTGACACCAGACGTCGAATGCCCCCCGCTCCAGATATCGCGCCAGCGTTTGGGACGGTTCTCGCGCGCGGTGACGTCGATGTCCTTGCCGATGTCGATGGTGCCGCGCGCTGGCAAATCGTCGGGATCGAGCCCGGCCGCGACGATCGACGGCTTCAGCATGCTGGTCTGCAAGCCCGTGAAGGCGGTGGTGAGCAGAATATCGTCGGCGCCGCTGTCGACCAGCATCCGCTTATGACGCTCATCCGCCATGCTCTCGCACGTCGCGATGAATTTCGTGCCCATGTAGCCGAGATCGCAGCCGAGCACTTCGGCCGCGTGCAGCGCGCGGCCGTCGCTGATGCCGCCGGCGAGCACGATGATGCCGTCGTAGAACGCCCGCACCGCACGGACGAACGCGAACGGATTGAGCCACCCGGTCTGCCCGCCCGCACCTGCGGTAAGCAGCACCAAGCCGTCCGCACCCGCTTCAGCTGCACGCTCGGCATGGCGGATCGAGGCGACGTCCGCCAGCACCAGCGCGCCTGCATCATGCAGCGGCTTCAACACCGGCGCAGGCGAACCGACCGACGTGATGACGATCTCAGGCTTGTGCCGCAGAAGCACGGCGAGATCCTGCTCCAGCCGCACGTTGGAGCGATGCACGATCAAATTCGGACAGAGCGGCGCGGCCTTGCGGCCGGTTTGATCCTCGTGCTGCCGCAGCCGCATTGCGACCTCGGTGAGCCATTCGTCAAGCTGTTCCGTGCTGCGGCAGTTCACGGTGGGAAAGCTGCCGATCACGCCGTTGCGGCAGGCCGCGACCACCAGTTCGACGCCTGACACCAGAAACATCGGCGCCGCGATCAAAGGCAGAGCGAGGCGGTCGCCGAAGCGTTGCAGTCGATCGGATTCCAACCATGCCTCCTGATTACTCTTGGCTCCGCGCGCGGGCTTTGCCGTTCCATCCCGCACTCTCTGTGCTAGCGTCATTGGCAACATTGGCACGTGAGAAGCCGATGACAAAGCAACGAGGAAACAAACATATGTCCGATCCGCTGCATGCATCGTCGCCGACTTGTGCGCAGACGCTGCGGGCGCTGGCGCGCTATCCCGGCCGCACAGCGTTCGCCTGGCCCGGCGGATCGCTGAGCTATCAGGGCACTCTTGATTTGATCGGACGCGTCCAGGGCGTGTTCATGCGGCTTGGACTACAGCCCGGCGCGCGCGTCGCCTTCCTCACCGCGAACCGCGCCGACACATGGTGCGCCGGTGTCGCTGCGCAATTGTCGCGCTGCTGCATCATCTGGCTGCATCCGCTGGGATCCCAGGCAGACCAACTCTTCCAGCTCGATGATTCCGAGGCGGAGGTGCTGGTGGTCGATGCGGCCGCCTTCCGCGATCGCGGCGGTGAGCTCGCCACGCTGGCACCCCGGCTCAAGGCGGTCTTCACCATGGGGCCGGCCGACTATGGCGTCGATCTGCTGACGGCGATCGAGAGCGCGGGCCATGCCAGCGCGCAGTGCCTCGCCGGTCTCGACGATCTCTCCACGCTGAATTACACCGGCGGCACCACCGGCAAGTCCAAGGGCGCGCTGCGCCATCACCGCGAAAACGCCGGAGCGGCCGGCGCGATCCTCGCCGACTTCGAGATCCCCGACGCCGCGCGCTATCTCACGGTCGCGCCGATCAGCCATGTTGCCGGCACGAAGGTGCTGCCGACCCTGATGCGTGGCGGCACCGTGCACATGCTGAAGGGATTTGATCCCGAGGCGGTACTGGCGACGATCGCGCGCGAGCGCATCAATTTCACGCTGTTCGTGCCGACCATGATCTATGTGCTGCTCGATCATCCCGCGCTGAGCAAGACAGACCTCTCCTCGCTCGAGCTCGTGCTCTATGGCGCATCCGCGATGTCGCCGAGCCGGCTGGTCGAGGGCATCGAGCGCATCGGCCCGGTGTTCTCGCAGCTCTATGGCCAGACCGAATGCTATCCGGTCTCGGTGCTGCGCAAGAAGGACCACGATCCCAAAACGCCCGAGCTGTTCTTGTCGTGCGGCTTTCCGATCGCGGCCTGCGAGGTGAAAATCCTCGACGACAACGACCAGGAAGTGAGGACCGGTGACGCCGGCGAAATCTGCGTGCGCGCGCCGCATGTGATGGCGGAATACTGGAAGCGGCCTGACATCACCGCCGAGACGCTCAGGAACGGCTGGGTCCACACCGGCGACATCGCGCGCCGGGACGAGCGCGGCTACATGTTCATCCTCGACCGCAAGAAGGACATGATCGTCACCGGCGGCTTCAACATCTTTCCGCGCGAGGTCGAGGACGTGCTGTCGCAACACGCAGACGTCGCGATGGTCGCGGTCGTCGGCGTCCCCGACGAGAAATGGGGCGAGGCCGTCACCGCCATCATCGTGCCGCGCGAGGGCGCAAAGCCCGACGCCGACGAGCTGATCAATCTGGTGCGATCACGAAAAGGTTCCGCGCATGCGCCGAAGCAGATCCAGTTCGTCAAGCAATTGCCAATGACCGGCGTCGGCAAGGTCGACAAGAAGGCGCTGCGCGCCGGCTTCTGGAGCGGCCGGGACCGGATGGTGGGGTAAATACCCCGGAATTCTACGGAGTCGTTGTGGCCCCGGAACCACAATGCGCGACGGAGTGCGCGTTTGCGGTGGCCGCCCGATTGCCGGCGAATCAGGGAATCAACTAGACCGCTGATGGGGCTGGGAAGCGGAGTAAGAGATGAGAGTCGCTTCCCTGGAAAGTGCTGTCGCCGCGGTCACGTTGATCACGGCTATCATCGTGGTGCTGTGGGAGATCAAGATCTTCTACGGAGTATGAACAGGCAGGATGTCCTGGTCGAGCACGACCTTGCATCCCTTCCGCGGCGGCGGAAGCCTGCCGTTCAATCGGCCCCGCAGCAATTGCGGCGCTTGCTGTTACGCCTACCGCTTCTCGATCACCAAACTCTGCACCGCGCGGCCAAAGTATCCCAGCCTGTCCGCAAGCCGCGACATCGCGAGCCCGGCGCCATCCGGGCCGATCCAGGATTCGCCGTCGAGCAGGATCCAGTCACCGACCGGCTGGCGTGCGAGGCTCACCGTGAGGTCGGCGTTGATGTAGGTCCAGGCGCGGAAGTCGAGCGTCGAGGCGGTGCCGTTGGAGAAATCGGCGGCGACCACGGCGCGCATCGCCTGCGAGACCGCCTCGCCCGCGACCAGTGGATGGTCGAGGCGAAACCAGATCGCGCCGGCACCGGCCTGGCCGAAGCGACCGCGCGCGGCGCGCATCGAGACCATGCCCGCGAACGGACTGGTCGCGCCATGGCCGTCCTCGACCAGGGAATCCTCAGGAGACGGCAGCGTGACCGGCAAATCCTTGACGTCGTCGGGCAGCGGCTGCGACTGCTGCTTGATCTTGAGCACGGTGGCGCCGACGACCTGCACGCCGTCAGCGAGCAGCTTGACCTCGCAGAGCTGGATCTTGCGGCCCTCACGCAGGACTTTCGCCTCGATCATGAGCGGCGCCACCGGCACCGGGCGCATCAGATCAATGGTGACGCGCGCGATGTTCATCGGCACCGGAGTCGGAATCCGCTCCGCTGCCCACGTCACCAGCGCCGACGGCGCCGAACCGTGCTGCATGCGCCGGTCCCACGGACCGGCTGCATCAGGGCTGGTGACGACGCTGTTGCCGTCGACGCGGTAGATGGCAGTCATTGCTCAATCTCTGTTGGCTTAAACGGTCGGACCTCAGCAATAGCTGTCGTCCCTGCGAACGCAGGGACCCATAACCACAGGGAGGCGTTGTGACGCGAGACGCCCACTCCGAGTCTTCGCCAAACCACTCCCTGGGGGCATGGGTCCCGGATCAGCGCTCCGCTTCGCTGCGCTTGTCCGGGACGACGGATGAAAGATACGCGCGCTACAATAACCGCCGATCACAGCGGCGGATCGATCGCCTCGTCGTATTCCTTCTTGAAGCGCGCGATCATCTCGGCCGCAGGCACGACGCCGTCGACGCTGCCGATGCCTTGGCCGGAGCCCCAGATTTCCTTCCAGGCCTTCGGCTTGGCGCGTTCGCCGGAGGCGTCGGTGCCAAAATTCATCTTGGAGGGATCGGAGGTCGGCAGGTTTTCCGGATCCATGCCGGCGGCGAGGATCGACGGCTTCAAATAATTGCCGTGCACGCCGGTGAAGAGGTTGGAGTAGACGATGTCGTCGGCGCTCGCTCCCGCGATCATCTCCTTGTAGTTCTCGACCGCGTTGGCTTCCTTGGTCGCGATGAAGGCGGAGCCGATATAGGCGAAGTCGGCGCCGAGAACGCGCGCGGCGCGGATCGCCCTGCCGTTGCCGATGGCGCCCGACAGCGCGATCGGGCCGTCGAACCATTTGCGGGTTTCGGCGACGAAGGCGAGCGGCGAGATTGTGCCGGCATGACCGCCGGCGCCGGCCGCGACGAGGATCAGGCCGTCTGCGCCCTTCTCGATCGCCTTGTGGGCGAATTTCTGGTTGATCACGTCGTGGAAGACGATGCCGCCCCAGCCGTGCACGGCCTGGTTCAACTCCTCGCGCGCGCCGAGCGAGGAGATGATCATCGGCACCTTGTATTTGGCGCAGAGCTGCATGTCGTGGTCGAGCCGGTTGTTCGACTTGTGCACGATCTGGTTGACCGCGAACGGCGCCGACGGCTTGTCGGGATGGGCACGATCATAGGCCGCGAGCTCTTCGGTGATCCGCGCCAGCCACTCGTCGAGCAGCTCCGGCGGCCGCGCGTTCAGCGACGGGAACGAGCCGACCACGCCCGCCTTGCACTGCGCGATCACGAGGTCGGGCACCGAGATGATGAAGAGCGGCGAACCAATCACCGGGATCGACAGGCGTCCCTTGAACAGAGCAGGCATGGACATTGCGGAGCGATCCTTTGTTGGGCAGACGCATTGAAGGTTGGGAGCCATACCAACAAGGCAATCTTTCCACTGTCAAGTATTGCGTTGTGGCGCCGTGGCGGACGCCGTTACCGCAATTCCAACGCGCGGAATTCCGGCTGCGCACAACCTCCCCTCTCCGTCATTGCGAGCGCAGCGAAGCAATCCAGTCTTTTGCCGCAGAGACAGTCTGGATTGTTTCGTCGCAAGAGCTCCTCGCAATGACGAGGAGCGAGCTGCGGACGACGACCACCTACCCGATCAAATCCGGATTGATCAACCGCTCGAACGAGAACATCTCGTCCCATTTTTCCTGCGTCAGCAGCTTGCGCTCGGTCACCACGATCTGGTGCAGCGATTTGCCGCTCTTGTAGCCCTCGCGCGCGATCTCGGCGCATTGCTTGTAGCCGAGCAGCGGCTTCAGCACTGTCACGATACCCAGCGAGTTCAGCACCATGTTCCGGGTGTGCTCCTCGTTGGCGGTGATACCGAGCACGCAGTTCTCTCGCAGGCTGTTGACCGCGCGCTCCATGGTGCGGATCGAGAAGAACAACGCGAACGAGATCACCGGCTCCATCACGTTGAGCTGGAGCTGGCCGGCGGAAGCCGCGAGCGTCACCGTGGTGTCGAGGCCGATGACGAGGAAGCTGGTCTGGTTGACGACCTCGGGAATCACGGGATTGATCTTGCCGGGCATGATCGAAGAGCCCGGTTGCAATTGCGGCAGGTTGATCTCGTTGAAGCCGGCGCGCGGCCCGGAGGCGAGCAGGCGGATGTCGTTGCAGATTTTCGTGAGTTTGCTCGCGGTGCGCTTGAGCACGCCGGAAAGCTGCACATAGGCGCCGGTGTCCGAGGTCGCCTCGACCAGATCGCCGGCGAGAATGAAGTCGACGCCGGTCAGCGCGCTCAGGTGCCGGACCGCGAGTTTGGGATAGCCGTGCGCCGCGGTGACGGAGGTGCCGATCGCGGTGGCGCCGAGATTGATCTCGCGCAGCAGCGCGCGCGCCTCCGAGAGGCGATCGACCTCCTCGCCGATCGTGGTGCCCCATCCGCGGAATTCGGCGCCGAGCGACATCGGCACCGCGTCCTGCAAATGCGTGCGCCCCATCTTCAGCACGCGCTCGAACTCGCGGCCCTTGGTGAAGAAGGCCTCTTGCAGCTGGCGCAGCGCCGTCATGTAGCTCTCGAGGCGCAGGATCAGCGCCAGCCGAAACGCGGTCGGATAGGTGTCGTTGGTCGACTGGCCGTAATTGACGTGGTCGTTCGGACTGACGTGCTGGTAATCGCCCTTGCTGAAGCCGAGCGATTCCAGCGCGAGATTGGCGATCACCTCGTTGGCGTTCATGTTGGTCGACGTGCCGGCGCCGCCCTGGATGAAGTCGGTGACGAACTGGTCCATCATGTCGCCGGCGATGACGCGGTCGCAGCCGAGGATGATCGCATCCGCCACCTTCGTGTCGATCGCGCCGAGATCGCGGTTGGCCATCGCGGCGGCCTTCTTCACGTAACCCAGCGCCTTCACGAAGTAAGGCTCCTGGTTCATCGGAATGCCGGTGATGTGGAAGTTCTCCTTCCCCCGGATGGTCTGGACGCCGTAATAGATGTCGTCGGCGATCTCGCGCTGTCCGAGGAAGTCCTGCTCCGTGCGGCTCATGGGGCGCTCCTTTGGTCGCGCGACGTCCTCAGTTCTGGCACAGCGCGCTGGTGACGGCGGTATCGGTGCGGCAATCATCCGGTTTGCGTTGCCGGCCCGGAATGAGAACTTTGGTCGAGCACTTCTCGGCGGAATCGGTGTTCAGGCTCTTGCCTTCCTTGTAGCCCTTGCCCTGGCAGAGCTGGTTGGCGGCCAGTTTGCAGTCGGGCGCGCCATTCGACGAGACCGGACAGGCCACGCGCCCCGACACCATGGTGGACGGCCGCGCCAGGCGCGACAAATCGTTCATGGTCTCGCTGGGGCTTTTGATCGGCGGCAGGATCGAGGGCAGCTTGTCGAACAGCTTGCCCATTTCGTGGATCAGTCCGGGATTGTCCTCGCCTGCGGGCGGTACCGGGGGAGCTGATGGCGAGGGCGGTGGCGCGGCCTGCGGCCCCTGCTCCTGCAAGCCAAGCGTCGGCGGCGCCGATTGCGGCCATCCGGTCCCGCCGGCACCGAGCAGGAGCAGCAGCACCGCTGAGATCAGCGCCCCGAGCCGCACTGCCGGATTTCCGGATCGAACCATCATAGGGACAACCGTAGCCGAAGCCGGCGCGGGGGCAAAGCGCGGGCTTAAATCAGCTTGATCGCCACCACGAAGCCGAGCACCAGCACGGCGGCGCCAAGCGCCACCCACAGGCCGAGATGCTCCTCGAGCTTGTGCCGGATCCAGTCGCCATAACGGTTGAGCAGGATCGCCACGATGAAAAAGCGTCCGCCACGCGCGACAATCGAGCACAGGATGAAAAGAACGATATTGTAGCCGGCAAAGCCCGAGGTGATGGTAACGAGCTTGTAGGGGATCGGCGTCAGGCCCTTGAGCAGGATGATCACCGCGCCCCACTCCGCATAGGAGGCGCGGAAAGCATCAACCTTGTCGCCGAGGCCATAGACCTGGATCAGCCAGTGGCCGACCGAGTCGAACAGCAGCGCGCCGATGGCGTATCCTAACAGGCCGCCGAGTACCGAGGTCGCAGTACAGATCGCCGCATAGACCCAGGCGCGCTGCGGGCGCGCCAGCGACATCGGGATCAGCATGATGTCCGGCGGAACCGGAAAGAAGGAGCTTTCTGCGAAAGCCACGGCACCCAAGATCCAGAGCGCGTAGGGCTTGTGGGCGGCGTCGATGCACCAGTCGTAGATACGTTTCAGCATGGCGCCGCGATGAAGCACCATGGGACGGATTTGTCCATCGCCAGTTTTTGAGCGTTTTGTGACTCGTCTAGTGGCGCTTGCGCGCCACACGGCCCTCGATCGCGACAATTGGCCGCCTGGCGGCAACGCGCGGTGACGCGACTTTAGGCAGCTTCATCGGCGACTTCGGCAGCTTTTCGGCAATGCCAAGCATATCCTCACGGCGCGACATCTCACGCCAGACGTCTTCCGGGCGCACGCCGGCGGAAGCCCAGAGCACGGTGAGATTGTAGAGCAGATCGGCGCTTTCCCGGACCACGGCCGCGGTGTCGCCGTTGACCGCGTCGATCACGACCTCGATCGCCTCTTCGGCCAGCTTCTTCGCCATTTTGGAGGGCCCACGCTGAAACAGCCGGGCCGTACGCGAGGTTGCCGGATCAAGATCTCTGGCCGCGAGCACAGCCAGATATAGCCGCTCAAGCGAATCACTCATGTACGCAAAACTACTCTAAACAAGTGGTCGACGCGTTAACGCTTGACAACAAAAGGCAAAAAGGCCGGCGCGACAAGCGCGCCGGCCCTTCGTGGTCAACCACTTACCAACAACCCGCGCCGCTTCGGCTGCAAGTGGCAAAGGGGTCGCGACTGCCACTGCCATTATTGCCCAGGTATTCGCGACTGCGCCCGTAATAGCCCGAGCCGCTGTAATAGGCCGGCCCGCCATAGTAGGTTTGCTCGCCGTAGTAAGCGGGTCCACCGTAGTAAGGCCCGTTGTCATAAGCGTACGCGTCGCGGGTCGCGGCGATCGCAAGCCCGGTGCCGATGGCGCCCGCAATGGCTGCGCCGGCAAAGGCCGCACCGCCGCCACCATGCCAGTGGCGGCCGCCTGCGAACGATGCGGTGGGAGCGACGGTGGTCAGCGCCAGCACCGCGGCAGTGGCGAGAACAGCCTTGCGGCCGGCAAACTTCGAAAATCGGTCAAACATGGCTTGGACCCTCCTTGGGACCTTCAATGGTGCCTCGAGACAGGCTCATGTCTTTCAAACACCCGGATCCCATGTTGGGTTCCCCAACCCCAACACAAGCTGAACGAGGTTGCGTGATCATGACGCAACCACCGCTCATCTCCCATTCATGTTGACGTCGCCAGCCCGCTCGTCAGCAGGCGCTGCGCGCCTGGCACGCCGAACAAACGGTGGATGTCAGCAATATCCGCTCGTTGAAGGTCGCTTGATCCGGCCACACCAGTGTAGTCTTGCAACCACTCAACTGGTTGACTGACGACCTCCTCACGGTTCAGCGTATCGCATGTCCATCCCTCGCCTCTACACCCGCGTTCTCGAGCTGCTCGGCAAGGAGGCGCGGCTCGGCTGGCTGCTTGCGGTCGCCAATCTCCTGTTGGCGGCCTCGCAATTCGCCGAGCCGGTGCTGTTCGGCCGGATCGTCGACGTGCTCTCCGGCAAGACGGTGGCGGGATCGAACTCGGCCTGGCCGTTCCTGATGGCGTGGGTCGCGTTCGGACTGTTCACCATCGGATGCAGTGCGATCGTTGCCCTGCAAGCCGACCGTCTCTCCCACCGTCAGCGCCAGGCGGTGCTGACGAGCTATTTCGAACACATCCTGCAACTCCCGCTGACCTTCCATTCCGGCACCCATTCGGGCCGCCTGATGAAGGTCATGCTCAACGGCACGGACGCGCTGTGGCGGCTCTGGCTCGGCTTTTTCCGCGAGCATTTCGCGGCGATCCTCTCGGTCGTGGTGCTGCTGCCGCTGTCGCTCTATCTGAACTGGCGGCTCGCGATCCTGCTGTTCGTGCTCTGCATCGTCTTCACCGTGCTGACGACCTTCGTCGTGCGCAAGACGTTCGGCATGCAGATGGCGGTCGAGGAGCAGTACAGCGAGCTTTCCGCGCGCGCCTCCGACGCACTTGGCAACGTTGCGCTGGTGCAGAGCTTCGTCCGCGTCGAGTCCGAGGTGAAGGGCCTGCGCTCCGTCGCCGACCAGCTGCTCGCAGCGCAGATGCCGGTGCTGTCGTGGTGGGCGCTCGTCACCGTGATCACGCGCGCCTCCACCACCATCACCGTGCTCGCAATCTTCGCGCTCGGCATCGCGCTGCACGACCAGGGGCAGACCTCGGTCGGCGAGATCGTGATATTCGTGAGTTTCGCGACGCTCCTGATCCAGAAGCTCGAGCAGGTGGTGAGCTTCATCAACAACGTGTTCATGGAAGCCCCGCGTCTGCGCGAATTCTTCAACGTGCTCGATGCCGTGCCCGCGGTGCACGACCGGCTCGACGCGATCGATGCCGGCCGGCTTTCCGGCCTCGTCGAATTCAACGACGTCACCTTCTCCTATGACGGCAAGCGGCCGGCGATCGAGGACCTCTCCTTCACCGCGCTGCCCGGCCAGACCATCGCGCTGGTCGGCCCGACCGGCGCCGGCAAGTCCACCGCGATCGCGCTGCTGCATCGCGCTTTCGATCCGCAATCGGGCTTCATCAAGATCGACGGCATGGACGTGCGCGGCGTCACGCTGACATCGCTGCGGCGAAACATCGGCGTCGTGTTCCAGGAAGCGCTGCTGTTCAACCGCTCGATCGCCGAGAATTTGCGCGTCGGCAAGCCGGACGCGACCGAGGCCGACATGCGCAAGGCGGCCGAGCGCGCGCAGGCGCTCGAGTTCATCGAGCGCAGCGGCGGCTTCGAGACCAATGCCGGCGAGCGCGGCCGCATGCTCTCCGGCGGCGAGCGGCAGCGCCTGTCGATCGCGCGTGCGCTGCTGAAGGACCCACCGATCCTGATCCTGGACGAGGCGACCAGCGCGCTCGATGCCATCACCGAGACCAAGGTGAATGCCGCTCTCGATGAAGTGATGAAGGGCCGCACCACCTTCGTAATCGCCCACCGCCTCTCCACCATCCGCAATGCCACGCGGATCCTGGTGTTCGAGAACGGACGGGTGATCGAAAGCGGAACTTTCGATGAACTCGTGGCCAAAGGCGGTCATTTTGCCGAACTGGCCAAGGCCCAGTTCATGGTGCAGCAAAGTGCTCAAGCGAATGCGCGAACCAGCGTGGGTGCGGCCGAGGCTGCGGCCTCTGCCGCCAAGTCCCCGTAGGACCGTCGAAATTCAGCCTATTTCATTGCGGAATACCCTGGGGAAGCCCCTATTCTCGACGCACGAGCCGGTATAGGTTTGCGCTGCCGCGAGCGGCGGCGCCGGATTTCAGAACCGAACATCAGATCACGAGAGCCGACCGGAACCGGCGGATCTCCAAGGACCGGAATCGGATAGTGCACGCCTTTCGCCCGCTGCTTCGCAAATCCCTGTTCAACCTGTTCGCTGCGACCCTCGCAGTCGGTGCGCTGCTCGCACCGCGCATCGCAAATGCCGAAGCGCTGCTTCTGATCGAAGCCGACACCGGCAAGGTGCTCCAGGCGGACAACGCGACCGTTCCCTGGTATCCGGCCTCCGTCACCAAGATCATGACCGCCTATGTGACGCTGAAGGCGGTCAAGGACGGCAAGATCACGCTCGACACGATGCTGACGGTGTCACCGACCGCGGCCTCGCAGGCGCCATCGAAGATGGGCCTGCGTCCGGGAACGCAGCTCACCGTCGACAACGCGCTGAAGATGATGATGGTCAAGTCGGCGAACGACATGGCCGTGGTGCTGGCCGAAGGCGTCGGCGGCTCGATCGACGGCTTCTCCGTGATGATGAACGACACCGCGAAGAAGCTTGGCATGACGCAGACGAACTACGTCAATCCCAACGGCCTGCCCGCGGATGGACACGTCACCTCGGCGCGCGACCTCGGCATTCTCGCGCGCTCGTTCCTGCGCGACCTGCCGGAATACGAGTATTTCGTGCACATCCCGGCGATCCGCTTCGGCAAGCGCGTCACCGGCAATTTCAACAAGCTGATCGGCCGCTATCCCGGCGCCGACGGCTTCAAGACCGGCTTCATCTGCGCCTCCGGTTACAACCTCGTCGCATCCGCCACGCGCAACGGCCGCCGCCTGATCGCGGTGGTGCTCGGCGCCAATTCCGGCACCGCGCGCGCGGTGAAGGCGGCGCAATTGCTCGAGCGCGGCTTCAGCCAGGATAATCTGTCGTGGCTGCGTCCCTCGCTCGGCACCGTCGAGAACCTCGTGCCGGTCGACGCCTCGCCGCCGAACCTGCGCGAGGAGATGTGCGGCGGTCACCGCAAGCGACCGGCCAGCGACGACGACGACGCGCTGATCGCGACCAACAGCGGCGGCACGAGCGGTTCGGCCACCGGCGGCGAAGCCCAGGTGACCTTCTTCACAGCAGGCCTCCAGCCGCCGTTGATGAAGGCGTCCGAGCTGATGGCCTCGGCGCCGGCAGCCGCAGAGCCCGTGGTGGTCTATACCGGCCCGACCCGCACCGGCGCTGCCCTGGTCGCGGCGGTCGCAGCCGACTCCGACCAGCAGAACCCACCGAAGGCGCGTGGCAAGAAGTCGCGTATCGCCAAGAAACCCAATGCCGGCAGCGACACGAAAACTGCCGCGGCGAAACCGTCGGCCACCAAGCCAGACGCGGCTGCCAAGAGTGATACCAAGAGCGCGGCCAAGCCGGCGGCGAGCAAGCATGCCGCGGCCAAGCCCGATGCGGCGGCCAAGCCTGCGGAGAAGCCGATGGCGAGCGGCGATCGGGCTGCCAAGCCGGCCAAGCCCAAGGCGGCCACCAAGCCGAAACCGGCGCCCAACAACAGCTAGGTTAACACGCGAGTCCTGTTACGCTGCGCCCGCACTTCGCAACTGCGGCAGCCGTTCGCGACGATTCCAGTAGCCACTCTCCGGCCTTTGCCCTAAGCCTCGACCGCTTGCCAGCAGTTCCGGCAGGCTCGATACTGCCGGCAATGAGGCAAGCCCGAGACACAACGGGCTCTCGTGTAAGAGAGGGGAGTTTCCATGGAGCGCATCTGGCTCAAGCAATATCCGCCCGGCGTGCCCGCTGATATCGAGCCGACGCAATACGCATCGCTGGTCGACCTCCTCGAGGAGAGTTTTACGAAGTTCGCCGATCGCAAGGCGTTCATCTGCATGGATAAGGCGATCAGCTACCGCGACCTCGACCAGATGTCGCTGGCGCTCGCTGCTTATTTGCAGGGACGCGGCCTGCAGCGCGGCGCGCGCGTCGCGATCATGATGCCGAACGTGCTGCAATATCCGGTCGCCACCGCCGCGGTGCTGCGCGCTGGCTTTGCCGTGGTCAACGTCAACCCGCTCTACACCCCGCGCGAGCTCGAGCATCAGCTCAAGGATTCCGGCGCCGAAGCCGTCATCGTGCTGGAGAACTTTGCCCACACCGTCGAGCAGGTGATCGCGAAGACGCCGGTCAAGCACGTCATCGTCGCCAGCATGGGCGATCTGCTCGGCTTCAAGGGCGTGATCGTCAATCTCGTCGTCCGCCGCGTCAAGAAGATGGTGCCGGCCTGGTCGCTCCCCGGCGCAGTGTCGTTCAACGACGCGCTCTCGGCCGGCCGTGGCCAGACCTTCAACAAGCCGAAGCTGTCGCCCGGCGACGTCGCCTTCCTGCAATATACCGGCGGCACCACCGGCGTCTCCAAGGGCGCCACGCTGCTCCATCGCAATATCGTCGCCAACGTTTTGCAGAACGACGCATGGCTGCAGCCGGCGATGGCTGCGCCTCCCCATGTCGATCAGCTCATGATCGTCTGCGCGCTGCCGCTCTATCATATCTTCGCGCTGACGGCCTGCTATCTGCTCGCGGTGCGCGCCGGCGGCTGCAACCTCTTGATCCCGAACCCGCGCGACATCGCCGGCTTCGTCAAGGAGCTGGCAAAATACCAGGTCAACAGCTTCCCGGCCGTCAACACGCTCTACAACGGCTTGATGCATCATCCTGACTTCAAGAAGCTCGACTTCTCGAAGCTGAAGATCTCCAACGGCGGCGGCATGGCGGTGCAGCGCCCGGTGGCCGAGCAGTGGAAGGCCGTGACCGGTTGCTTCATCGCGGAGGGCTACGGCCTGTCGGAGACCTCGCCGACGCTGACCTGCAATCCCGCGACCACGACCGAATTCTCCGGCTCGATCGGCCTGCCCGTGTCCTCGACCTGGATCTCGATCCGCGACGACGACGGCAACGAAGTGCCGCTCGGCCAGCCCGGCGAGATTTGCGCCAAGGGCCCGCAAGTGATGTCGGGTTACTGGAACAGGCCGGAAGAGACCGCGAAGGTGATGACGGCGGACGGCTATTTCCGCACCGGCGACATCGGCGTGATGGACGAGAAGGGCTACAGCAAGATCGTGGACCGCAAGAAGGACATGATCCTGGTATCCGGCTTCAACGTCTATCCGAACGAGATCGAGGAAGTGATCGCGAGCCATCCGGGCGTGCTGGAATGCGCCGTGATCGGCGTTCCCGACAGCGGGTCCGGCGAAGCGGTGAAGGCCTTCGTGGTCAAGAAGGACCCGAACCTCGCGGCGGAGGACGTCATCAAGTTCTGCCGTGAGCAGCTCACCGGTTACAAGGTGCCCAAGCAGATCGAATTCCGTGCCGATCTGCCCAAGACCAATGTCGGCAAGATCCTGCGCCGCGAGCTGCGCGACGAGAAGAAGGCTCAGGCGGCATAAGGCCGCCTCTCAGGTTCATGACCGACATCGGCAACATGGCGCCGGCCGGCATTCTCGCGTTCTGGCGCGAGGCCGGCCGCGAGCGCTGGTACAAGCATAGCGACGCCTTCGACGCGGAGGTCAGGCACCGCTTTCTTCCGCTGTGGCAAAAGGCGGTCGACGGCGAACTCGCGTCATGGGAAGACAGCGACGACGGCGCGCTCGCGCTCGTCATCGTGCTCGACCAGTTTCCTCGCAACATCTTCCGAGGCACGCCGGAGGCTTTTGCCAGCGACGCGCTGGCGCGTGGTGCCGCCCGCCGCGCCATCGAAAGAGGCGCAGATCGCAGGATCGATCCTATCCTGCTCGAATTCCTCTACATGCCCTTCATGCATTCCGAGCACCTGACCGATCAGCTGCATTGCGTCGCGCTGTTTCAGAACACCGGCAATACCGAGAACCAGAAATACGCCCGGGAGCACGCCGACATCATCCAGCGGTTCGGCCGCTTCCCCCACCGCAACGGCCTGCTCGGCCGCGATACCACCGAGGACGAGCAGGCTTTCCTCGACGGCGGCGGTTTTGCGGGCTGATGACATAACAGTGAAGGGCCGCCGGCCCCTCAGCTTCCCTCGCCCGCAATGTTGTGCAGTCCCGCGCCACGGTCTAAAAAGCCCTACCGATTTTCAGGGAGACTGACGATGGCGATCCAGACTGGCGAAAAGCTGCCCGAGGCGAAATTCCGCGTGATGACGGCGGAAGGCCCACAAGTGAAGACCACCGACGATATCTTCAAGGGCAAGAAGGTGGCGCTGTTCGCGGTGCCCGGCGCCTACACCGGCACCTGCCACAAGATGCATCTGCCGAGCATCTTCCTCAACGCCTATGCCATGAAGGACAAGGGCGTCGACACCATCGCGATCGTCTCGGTCAACGACGCCTTCGTCATGAACGCCTGGAAGCGCGACACCGACCAGCGCGACGAGGCGATCTTCCTCGCCGACGGCAATGCCGATTTCGCCAAGGCGATCGGCATGGAGCTCGACGCCTCCGGCAACGGCCTCGGCATCCGCTCCAAGCGCTACTCGATGCTGGTCGAGGACGGCGTGGTCAAGAAGCTGAACCTGGAGGCGATGCCCGGCAAGGTCGAAGTGTCCGGCGGCGATACGCTGCTGGGGCAGCTGTAAGCTTAGCCGCGACGGAAGTGTCGTAGTGCCGTAGGGTGGGCAAAGGCGCGTCAGCGCCGTGCCCACCATCTTTCCCAGATTGAAAAAAGTGGTGGGCACGCTTCGCTTTGCCCACCCTACGAAACCGGGCGATGACGGCGGAGATTATGGAGTCGTCGCCGTCCTACTCCGGCATCCTTTGTTGCGTCCGCGCCATCGCGACGCCGTCGCGTGCCAATTGATCGGCGCGCTCGTTCTCGGGATGGCCGGCGTGACCCTTGACCCAGTGCCAGCGCACGTCATGCGCCTTCAGCGCGGCGTCGAGGCGCTGCCATAGCTCGACGTTCTTCACCGGCTTCTTGTCGGCGGTGCGCCAGCCATTGCGCTTCCAGCCGTGGATCCAGCCGGTGATGCCCTGCCGGACATACTGGCTGTCGGTGTAGAGATCGACGGTGCACGGCTTCTTCAGCGCTTCGAGCGCGGAGATCGCCGCCATCAATTCCATCTGATTGTTGGTGGTGTGGCGCTCGCCGCCGTTCAGCTCTTTTTCCTTGTCGCCGAACTTCAGGATCGCGCCCCACCCGCCGGGCCCGGGATTCCCCGAGCAGGCGCCGTCGGTATAGATCGTGACAGTGGGAAGCTCGCTCACGCAACCAGTCCTGACGGCATCAGCCCGTAATCGCGCGCGCTGGAAACGCTCTGGTGGAAGCGCAGCTTGCGAAAATACTCCAGCGGATCTTTCGGCTTGACCAGCGCACCGGGCGGCACGTTGAGCCAGTCGACCAGCCGCGTCAGCAGGAAGCGGATCGCAGCACCGCGCGCCAGCAGCGGCAGCGCAGCCTCTTCCGCCTCGGAGAGCTTTCGCACACGGCCGTAGGCGTTGAGGAAGGCGCGCGCCTTGGTGACGTTGAAGGAATGATCCGGCTCGAAACACCAGGCGTTGAGACAGATCGCGACGTCATAGGCCAGCATATCGTTGCAGGCGAAGGTGAAGTCGATGATCCCGGAGAGCTTGTCGCCGAGGAAGAAGACGTTGTCGTTGAAGAGATCGGCGTGGATCACGCCCTCAGGCAAATTGTTCGGCCAGACCCCGCCCGAGAGATAGTCGAGCTCGGCCGCAAGAAACGCGCGCAGGCCCGGCTGCACTTCATCGGCGCGGGCCGCCGCCGCATCGAACAACGGCCGCCAGCCCGCGACCGAGAGCGCGTTGGCACGCTTGACCGCAAAGTTGGCGCCAGCCAGATGCATCCGGGCGAGACCCTCGCCCACGCCGGCGCAATGAGCCGCGTTCGGCTTGCGCGGCCAGATCCCTTCGAGAAAGGTGATGATCGCGGCGGGCCGTCCCTGCAATCCGTGCAACGCCTCGCCGTCTTTCGCCTTCACCGGCAACGGGCAGCTGACGCCGTGCTCGGCAAGATGCGTCATCAGCGCGAGGAAGAACGGCAAATCGTTCTTCGCCACACGCTTCTCATAGAGCGTGAGGATGAACGAGCCCTTGGTGGTATGCAGCAGGAAGTTGGTGTTCTCGACGCCCTCGGCGATGCCCTTGTAGGAGAGCAGTTCGCCGAGATCGTATTGCTTCAGGAAATCCGCAAGCTCGTCGGCGGCAACGTCGGTGTAGACCGCCATAAAAGTCTACTCAGCGGCGGCTTCGGGGCGCACCTGACGCGGCAGCGGGAAGAACTCGTTTTCTTCCGCGGCCGAGACCGTCTCCACATGCAGCGTGTAGCGCTCGGCGAACGCGTCCATGATCTCCTCGACGATCACTTCCGGCGCGGACGCGCCCGCGGTGATGCCGAGGCTCGAGATGTTGCCGAACCTGGTCCAGTCGATGTCGGTGGCGCGCTGCGCCAGCACCGCAATTCCACAGCCCTCGCGCTCGGCGACCTCACGCAGGCGCTGCGAGTTCGACGAATTGGGGGCCCCAACGACAATGAGCGCGTCGACCACCGGCGCCACCTTCTTGACCGCGAGCTGGCGGTTGGTGGTGGCGTAGCAGATGTCTTCCTTGTGCGGCCCGTTGATGTTCGGGAAGCGCTCCTTGAGCAGCGCCACGATCTCCGCGGTGTCGTCGATCGACAGCGTGGTCTGGGTCACGAAGGCGAGGTTGTTGGGATCCTTCGGAGAGATGGTCTTGGCGTCCTCGGCGGTCTCGATCAGGGTCACGGCGCCGACCGGCAGCTGGCCGAGCGTGCCGACCACTTCGGGATGATGCGAGTGGCCGATCAGGAATATCTCGCGGCCGCGCTTGAAATGGATCGCGGCCTCGCGATGCACCTTGGTCACCAGCGGGCAGGTCGCATCGAGCGAGAACAAATTGCGGGACGTGGCGTCGGCCGGAACCGACTTCGGCACGCCATGAGCCGAAAACACCACAGGTGCGGTGGTGTTCGCCGGAATCTCCGCCAGCTCCTCGACGAAGATCGCGCCCTTCTTTTTCAACCCGTCGACGACATATTTGTTGTGCACAATCTCATGGCGAACATAGACGGGGGCGCCGTATTTATCGAGCGCCCGTTCCACGGTGTCGATCGCCCGGACCACCCCGGCGCAGAACCCGCGGGGAGAACAAAGCACGATCTTGAGGTCTGGTTTGGCTGACATTGAGCGATCTCGGGACCGAATCACCCAACGCCTTCTGGCGGGGGACGGTCGATGGGTGGAAAAGGGCCTGAAACGGTCTGTTTGGACTTTTATAGCGGCTTGAGAGGGAATTGGGCCCCCTTTCGGGCGCTGTCAAGGCACTATCTATAGCAGAACCATTGCGTGGCTACCCCCTCCGGGCTTATATAGCGCGAATTCCCTGTCATCGCTGATGACCACCGGTTTCGCCTCCAGAGGGGTGGGCGAAGCACAAAGGAGATTTGCCATGAGCAACGCACCTCTGATGCCCAAGGCGACCGCCGTCTGGCTGCTCGACAACACCGCGCTGACCTTCGACCAGGTCGCCGATTTCACCAAGATGCACCCCCTCGAGGTGCGGGCGATCGCCGACGGTGACGCCGCGCAGGGCATCAAGGGCAGTGACCCGATTTCCAACGGCCAGCTGACCCGCGAGGAAATCGAGAAGGGCGAGAACAACCCGGACTTCCGGCTCCGTCTCCAGGAGAGCAAGGTCATTTTGCCGCCCCAGCCAAAGCGCAAGGGCCCGCGCTACACGCCGGTGTCACGCCGCCACGAGCGCCCCAGCGCCATCCTCTGGCTGCTGCGCAGCCATCCGGAGCTCAAGGACGCCCAGGTCATGCGTCTGGTCGGCACCACCAAGAGCACGATTGCGAGCGTCCGCGACCGCACCCACTGGAACACGTCCCAACTGACTCCGATCGACCCGGTCACGCTCGGCCTCTGCTCGCAGATCGAGCTCGATTTCGAAGTGGCGCGCGCGGCGAAGGAGAAGCCGATCGACGCGGCCTATGGCGGCGCCACCCTGCTGCCGGCCTCCGAGACCACCAAGAAGGACGAATTCGAGCCGTCGGAGAAGTCGAGCGACGATCTCAACGTCGACGCCGTGTTCGCCAAGCTCAAGACCCTCGGCGGCAAGAAGCACGAGGAAGAGGAGGAGTAGTCCTCGCTCTTTCATTCATCATCTCAAGCAAACGCGGCGGGAAAAACCCGCCGCGTTTCTGTTTTTGGGAGCTCTATCTCGTCATTGCGAGCGCAGCGAAGCAATCCAGACTGTCACCGCGGAAGGATACTGGGTTGCTTCGCTGCGCTCGCAATGACGGAAGAAAGCGTCGCTCACGGCCGATCCGGATGGTTCAACATGTATTCGCCGAGATCGCGCTGACGGCGATCGGAGCGTGAGGTGGCGGCGTTGCGCTGCACGTCGCGGTCCTTGCGGCAGGCCACATAGTCGGGCGAGCCCGACGCGTAGCCGCGGCTCTGGCACACAGCGTCATCGTCGTCACCACCCAACGCGGTCGGCGTCTGGTAGCGCGCCGAGCAAGCGGAGAGAGCGAGGCCCGCAAACACAATCGCAACGAACGACTTCGACTTCATAGCGGGCCTTTCATCCTTCGCGACGCGCGCCAAGCGCGCTCCTCAGGATGAGGGTTGAGCGGAAAAATACGGCCACTTCAAGCCCCATGCCGGGTCGGAATTCACACCCTCCCCCTCAGCGCCTCGCCGATCTCGTCGAGCACCTTGGGGTCTTCTATGGTCGCCGGCATCGTCCAGGCTTCGCCGTCGGCGATCTTCTTGATGGTGCCGCGCAGGATCTTGCCCGAGCGGGTCTTGGGCAGGCGGCCGACGATGATCGCGAGCTTGAACGCGGCGACGGGACCGAGCCGGTCGCGCACCAGCGCGACGATCTCCTTCTCGATCTCGGCGGACGGCCGCTTCACGCCGGCTTTCAGCACCAGGAAGCCGCAGGGCACTTCGCCCTTGATCGCGTCCTTGACGCCGAGCACGGCGCATTCGGCGACGTCGGGGTGCGAAGCCAGTATCTCCTCCATGCCGCCGGTAGAGAGCCGATGGCCGGCGACGTTGATGATGTCGTCGGTGCGGCCCATCACGAAGACATAGCCGTCCTCGTCCTTGTAGCCGGCATCCGAGGTTTTGTAATAACCGGGGAATTCGGTGAGATAGGCCTCGCGAAAGCGATCATCCTGATTCCACAGCGTCGGCAGGCAAGCGGGTGGCATCGGCAGCTTGATGACGATCGAACCCATAATGTTGGGACCGACCGGCTTTGCCGCTTCGTCGACGACGTCGACCTGATAGCCCGGCATCGGCACCGTCGGCGAACCGTGCTTCACCGGCAGCATCCCCAGGCCGACCGGATTGCCCGCGATGCACCAGCCGGTTTCGGTTTGCCACCAATGATCGATCACCGGCACCTTCAGCTGCTGCTCTGCCCATTCCACCGTCGGCGGATCGGCGCGCTCGCCCGCGAGGAACAGCGTGCGGAATTTGGAGAGGTCATACTGCCGGATGAATTTTCCTTCCGGATCCTCTTTCCGGATGGCGCGGAACGCGGTCGGCGCAGTGAAGAAGGCGACCGCCTTGTGCTCGCTGATCACGCGCCAGAATGCGCCGGCATCGGGCGTGCCGACCGGCTTGCCCTCGTACATGATCGAGGTCGCGCCGTGCAGCAACGGGCCGTAGATGATATAGCTGTGGCCGACCACCCAGCCGATGTCGGAGCCGCACCACCAGACCTCGCCGGGCTTGACGCCATAGAGGTTGAACATCGACCATTTCACCGCGACCAGATGCCCGCCATTGTCGCGCACAACGCCCTTGGGAATACCGGTCGTACCTGACGTGTAGAGAATGTAGAGTGGATCAGTCGCGGCGACGGGCACGCATGCGGCCTTCTTGTCGTCGTTCATTGCCTTGCGGCGCAGGCTCGCCCAGTCATAGTCGCGCTTTGGCGCGAGGTCGCAGATCAGCTGCGGACGCTGCAGCACGATACAGGCCTTGGGCTTGGCGGTCGCGAGCTTGATCGCCTCATCGAGCAAGGGCTTGTACTGCACGATGCGGCCGGGCTCGACGCCGCAGCTCGCGGAGAGAATGAGTTTTGGTTGCGCATCGTCGATACGGGTCGCAAGCTCTTTTGCGGCAAAGCCGCCGAACACCACGGAATGCACCGCACCGATGCGCGCGCAGGCGAGCATCGCGACCACGGCTTCCGGCACCATCGGCATATAGAGGATGACGCGGTCGCCCTTGGCGACGCCAAAATCCCGCATGATGGCGGCGAGCGCCTGCACCTCGGCAAGCAACTCGGCATAGGTAAACTTCGTGACCGAGCTGGTCAGCGGCGAATCATGGATCAGCGCGACCTGGTCGCCGCGCCCGCGTTCGACATGGCGGTCGAGCGCGTTGTAGCAGGTGTTGACAACGCCGCCGGTGAACCAGCGGCCGTAGACTCCCTGGGTGGCATCGAAGATCTTTTTGGGCGGCTCGATCCAGTCGATCTCCTTCGCCGCCTCTGCCCAAAAGCCCGCAGGGTCGGCCAGCGAGCGCGCATGAACCTCGTGATAGATACTCTTCCCGTCGACGTTTCCCTGGACGTTCATTCCCGCGCTCCCGTTCCCTTTATTGGCCGGGCCTCGACCTGACGGCAGGCCGTCAGCCCCGCCATGACAGGGATCAAGTGCCGGCCACGTTTGACGGGTATTTTCCCGGGAATGGGCCGCGGTTCAAGCTGAAAAGGATGAGCCTTTTGGAGGAGAGGTGCACTTTGCGCGGCATCGGAGGCGCTCCCTCTCCCGCTTGCGGGAGAGGGACCGAGCCAGCCGAACGGCTTTAGTTCCTTCAGCGCCTCTCAGCCGTCCATGCCATGCAACCGCTGCAACCGATCCTGCATGACCTTCTTCAGATCGTAGCCGGGGCGGCGGAAGCTGGCGTCGCGGGTAGCGAGGAAATCGTGCTGGGATTTACGCAGGTCAGCGGCCGAGCGCCGGCTCATCGATTTCAGCACGCGGTCGTAGACCTCGGCGAGCTGGCGGTCGAGCATGCCAAGCTGCGGATCGGCGCAGATCACCTTCTCCACCTCGCGCTTGGCATCCGCGCAATCGAATGACGGGCCGTTGCCGGAGTTCGCAGCCAGCGGCTGCGGTGGCGCGGCGCCGAACTTCGCGATCTCCGCCATCATGGTGCGGCGGCCGTCCGCGGCGTTGGTGTTGCCGGGGTCGAGCCGCAGCGCCGTCTCGTAATCGGCCAGCGCCTTCTTGCGGTCGCCCATCTTGGAATAAAGCACGGCGCGGTTGTTGTAGGTCTTCGCGAAATTCGGATCGAGCTTCAGCGCGTCATTGTAGTCACTGAGCGCCGCGCCGAACTCGCCCTTGAACTGGTAGGAATCACCACGGTTGGTGAAGAAGTTCGGCCGCGGGGCCAGTCGCAGCGCCTGGTCGTAATCAGCGATCGCCTTGTCGTAGTCTTTCATCGCGGCATAGGAGAGCCCGCGATTGTCGTAATATTCCGGCACTTTCGGATCGAGCCTGATCGCCTCGCTGTCGTCGGTAATCGACTTGTCGAGTTGGCCGAGCTTCTTGTAGGCAGCGCCGCGGTTGGTATAGCTGCGCGGCCGGTTCGGATCGAGCCGCAGCGCTTCGCTGAGATCGCTCACCGCCTTGTCGTTGTCGCCGTTGAGATAGTAGGTCGCGCCGCGGTCGGACCAGGCTTGCGCATAATCCGGCTTCAGCTTGATCGCCTGGTCGTAGTCGGCGATCGCACGATCGAGCCGGCGCTGGTTGGTGTAGGCGACGCCGCGCAGCTCATACGCCTCTGGATCCTGCGGATCGAGCTCGATCGCCTTGCTGAGATCGGCCGTGGCGCGATTGAGATCACCGCCCGCCTCTCGCAACAGATCGCCGCGCAAGCGCCAGGTGCGCGCGTTCTTGCCGTCGAGCGCGATGGCGCGGTCGATATCCCGCAGCGCCTGGGTGAGCCCGCCGGAGGTCCGCGCGTTCGCATCGGCCCGAACCAGCAGCGCCGCGACCCGATCTGAACCCGGATTCGAAGTCTGGTCGATGATGGCGCTGCACGCCGAGATGATGTCAGCCGGCGCGGCCTTGCTCCCCATCACGCAATCGGCGGCCGATGCCGGGGCGGCGAGGACAAGGCTCATCGCGGCGCTGAGGAAGAAGATTCTTGCAAGCGGGAACATTTGCGCGGAAGGACGCGTGCCGCACATTGGGAAGGCTCCGTGACATCGGGTTCTCTCCGTTGTCGCGGCGGCAGGGGAGCGGGTTCAAATGGGGCCGATCGTAAGGGCCGAAGACTGCCTCGCTCCCTCGCCCCGTTCTTACGGGAAGAGGGCGGGGTGGGGGGCGGCTTCCGCATCGACAGTGGCAGTTGGATTCGCGGTGAGGTTAAGAACCTCAATACCCGTCCACCCCATTCAGCCGTTGCAGCCGCTCCTGCATCGCCTTCTTCAAATCATACCCCGGGCGGCCAAACCCGGCATTCCGGCGGGCGATGAAATCATCCTGCTCGCGCTGGAGTTTCCTGGCCTCCCCCTCGTTCCGCGCCTCGCGCAGCACGCGCGCATTGGCTGCATAAACCTCGCGGTCGAGGTCGGAGAGTTCGTGATTTCCGCAGATCGCCTTCTCGACCGGGCGGCGGGCGCTCGCGCAATTGAAGCTGGGCTTGCCGGCGACCGCCATCTGCGCACCGATCCGCTCGAGTTCGCGGGCCATCGCCTTGTGATTGGCCTTGGCCTTTTCGTGGTTCGGATCGATCCGGAGCGCGGCGCCGAAATCCTGCACGGCCTTGGGCTTGTCGCCCTTCTTCAGCCAAAGCTCGCCACGGGCGTTGAAGACATCGGCAAGCGTGGGATCGAGCAGCACGGCGCGGCTATCGTCGGCGATGGCGCGGTCAGTCTGGTCATGACGCGCATAAAGCGCACCGCGCGCGATCAGCGCCTTGATCAGATCTGGCTTTGCGGTCTTCTCGTTGTCGATGACGGCGGCACAGGCCGGGGCAGCTTTGTCCACGTCATCGGCTGCGGCAGCAGCCAGGCATGCCGCGACGTCGACCTGCGCGACGGCGGCCGGCTCGCCCCCTGTCGCGGCCTGGGCCGCACCGAGCGAAAGCGCCGAGAGCACCACGGCTCCTGACAATTGAATGAGTTTCTGAAAACGCATGTTCGTCGCAGCCGGAAAGTCTTGTCTTAGGGTCTTGCCTCAGAGCCGCACTATCCATCATACGGCTGGATTGGTGCTAGCTTGTAGCGCCGCTCAAATCGGTTTCGGGGAACGTCGTGTCGACATTCGAATGGATCATCGTGCTTCTGCTCGGCGCCGTTGCATTATCGGCGCTGGCGCGGCGGATCAAGGTCCCCTACCCGACCTTTCTCGCGATCGGCGGCGCGCTGATCGCGTTCGTGCCAAACAGCCCGTCCTGGACGCTCGAACCCGATCTGGCATTGGCGCTTTTTGTCGCACCGGTGCTGATGGACGCCGCCTTCGACACCTCGCTGCGCGATCTCCGCAACAATTGGGTTCCGGTCTCAACCCTGGTCGTGGCGGCGGTCGGCCTGACCACGGTCGGCGTGGCCTTCGTCGCGCACCGGCTGATGCCGGACATGCCCTGGGCCGCCGCCATCGCACTCGGCGCCATCGTGGCACCGCCGGATGCCGCAGCCGCGGTTGCGATCCTGAGCCAGGTCAAGCTCCCCTACCGCATGGTGAAAGTGCTGGAAGGCGAGAGCCTGCTCAACGACGCCAGCTCGCTGCTGATCTATCGCATTGCGGTCGGCGCGGTCGTGATGGAGCACCTCAAGTGGAGCGAGGTTGCGCCAACGATCGCCCTCGGGCTCGTCGGCAGCGTGCTTGCCGGCTTTCTGGCGGGGCGCATCATCCCGCTGTTCCTGGAACGCGTGAGGCAAGTGCCGAGTGCGATCATCGTGCAATTCGCCACCACCTTCATGGTCTGGATTGGGGCCGAGCATCTCGGCCTCTCCGGCATCCTCACCATCGTCGTCTACGCCATCACTATCGCGCGCACGGCAGGGGCACGCATGCCGGCACGGCTGCGGGTGCCATCCTACGCGGTGTGGGAGACGATGGTGTTCGTGCTCAACGTGCTCGCCTTCATGCTGATCGGCATGCAGATGCGGCCGATCTGGACGAAGTTGGACGCGGACGTGCGCTGGGAATATTGCATGGCCGCGGCCTGGATCCTGCTCACGGTGGTCCTCGTACGGCTGCTCTGGATCACATTCTACCGCACGACGCTGCGCGTTCTGATCGCACACGGGATCTATCATCCGAAGGATCCGAAGCAAGTTGCTTCGTCCAAGGGCGGCCTCATCATCTCCTGGTGCGGCATGCGCGGCCTGGTCACGCTTGCGACCGCCTTCGCGCTGCCGGAAAACTTCCCCTATCGTGACTTCATCGTGTTCATTGCCTTTGCTGTCGTGCTGGGCTCGCTGGTGATCCAGGGCCTGACCTTGCGGCCGCTGATCCTGGCGTTCGGCCTCAAGGACGACGATCCTGTCGGCATCGAGGTCGCGCGCGCCCGCGCCATCGCCTATCGCGCCGCGCTCGATGCGATCGAGGACGATCCGTCAGAGGAGGCCGAAATCCTCAGGCTCGAATATCGCGCCCTCCTGATGCAGGCCGACGACGATCCGCACGGTGGCATAGCCAACGGCGAACTGCCCGCCGATCCCTTACGCCGCCGCGCCATCGAAGCCGCGCGCAAATCGATCTTCGGCCTGCGCGCCACCGAAGTGATCGGCGACGACGCATTTCACCGGGTTGAGGAAGAGCTGGATCGCGCAGAATTGAGCGCGGGGGGATAGATCCGCAAACAGCAGAGTGTGAGGCGACGCCTACGCCCCCGCCTTGCACGTGATCCCGCCGTCCACCACGAGCTCGATTCCCGTCACATATTTCGATTCGTCCGACGCCAGAAACAGCGCGGCGTTGGCGACGTCGAAGGCGTCACCCATGTGGCCCATCGGCACCTGCGCGTCGCGGGCACGCCACATCGCCTCGACGTCGCCCTTGGCGTAGCTCGCGGCAAGACCTGCCGAATGCTCCACCATCGGCGTTTTCATCAGGCCGGGCAGGATCGCGTTCACCCGCACATGGTGACGCGCGAACTCGATCGCGGTGGTGCGGGTCATCTGGTTCATCGCCGCCTTTGAGGTGCCGTAGGTGACATACGAGATGCCCATGTGACGGATCGAGGCGATCGAGGAGATGTTGATGATCGAGCCGCCGCCCTGCTGAGCCATCACGGGAATGACGTGCTTCATGGCGAAATAGGCGCTCTTGAGGTTGACGGAGAAGACGCGGTCCCAGCTTTCCTCGGTGACCTCGACCACGCTGCCCATCTCGGCGATGCCGACATTGTTGTCGAGCACGTCGATGCGGCCATAAGCGCTGAGGCACGCCGCGACCATCGCCTCGATCTCAGCTGCACGCGAAACATCAGCTGTGAACGCGATCGCCTTGCCGCCTTCGCCGGTGATGATCTTCGCGGTCTCCTCGGCGGCGGCGCCGTTGCGATCGACGCAAAACACCTGCGCGCCCTCGCGCGCAAAAGTCACCGCGGTCGCTTTGCCGTTACCCCAGCCGGGTCCGATCGAGCCGGCACCCACCACCATCGCAACCTTGCCCTTGAGCCGGTCCATCGCGTGTCTCCCGTGTTGTTGTTCTTCTTGTAGCCCGGATGGAGCGCAGCGTAATCCGGGGACAGTGGTCCCGGATTGCGCTGCGCTCCATCCGGGCTACGGATCGTTGCAAGCCTTCATCTTGGTGACGTTAGCACCGATGGGATGGCCGACAATCTCCGAAAGCGTCCGGCAGGTCCCGTCATGGCATAGCCGCCATTCACCGGCCGCGCCGGAATTGCCGAGCACGACCTCGGGCATCGGCGCGCGGTTCGGCTGCCATTGAAACCAGCCATCGACGAGCCGTGCCTCGGGCGGCGGCTCCATGCCGGGGCCGGTGCCCTTGACGCGGGCCTGCACCAGCTCGAGGCCCGCCGGCGTGACGCGCCAGTCTTCCTGCCAGTCGACCTTCGCGATCGAATGCGTCCACACCAGCGTGAACGCGGATAGTGCCAGCGCCTTCACCCCGCCGGCTGTGGCGAAGCAGAGGCTCACACCGCCTCGACCACGGCCGGCGGGCGCTGCCGCCATTGCCACAGCACGATCGCGGCCGAGAGCACGAAGCCCGCGGTGTCGCTGAACGGGAAGTCGCCGAGCAGGCACATCGCTGCGCCGAGCGCAACAACACGTTCGAGCAGCGTCATCCGGGTAAACAGGAAGCCGATCGCGACCATGCCGAACAGCGCAATCGCCACCAACGCCTTGAAGGTCGCGAGCGCTACCGCGCCGTAGAAGCCGAGCGTGGCCGCCGTGGGATCGCCGGCCTGCAGCATCAGCGCCGGCGAATAGACGAAGATGAAGGGGATGACGTAGCCGGCGAGAGCGATACGCATCGCTTCCCAACCGATCTTGTCCGGATTTTCCTTCGCGATTGGAGCTGCCGCCAGCGCTGCGAGCGCGACCGGCGGCGAGAGGTCGGCCATGATGCCGTAATAGAACGCGAACATGTGGCTCGCGATCAGGGGCACGCCGAGTTTCGCCAGCGCCGGTGCTGCGAGCGCGGCCGTGATGATATAGGTCGGGATGGTCGGGATGCCGGTGCCGAGCAGGATCGACAACAGCATGGTCATGATCAGCGCCAGGAACAGGCTCTTCTCGCCGAGCCCGATCACCCAGCTGCCGAAAATGGTGCCGACGCCGGTCTGCGACATCATGCCGATGATGACGCCCACGATGGCACAGGCCATGCCGACGGTGATCGCGGATTTTGCACTCTCGGCAAGCGAGTCACGGCACTCGCGCAAGGCTTTGAGACCACCACGGATGAAAGCGGTGATCACGATCAGCGCGACGACGACGCCTGCAACCGGCACGATCTGAAGGCCGTCATGCGACAGCGCGGCAACGACGAGCGCAAGGCCAATCCAGAAGATGTAGCGGATCAGCATCGAGGAGGCGCCGGCTGTGATGCTGGCCCCGAGGATCAGCGTCACGGTGAGCGCGAGGCCCATGCTGCCGGCATAGAGCGGGGTAAAGCCTTCGAACAGCATGTAGACCAGCGCGGCAAGCGGCAGCACGAGGTACCAGCGCGTCACCAGCGCCTTCCAGGCGCTCGGAATTTCCGAGCGCTTCATGCCGACGAGGCCGTGCTTGCCGGCTTCGAGATGCACCATCCAGAACGCCGAGGCGAAATAGAGCATCGCAGGGATCGCGGCCGCCTTGACGATCTCCGAGTATTGGACGCCGAGCGTCTCGGCCATGATGAAGGCGACCGCGCCCATCACCGGCGGCATGATCTGGCCGCCCATCGAGGCGGTGGCCTCGACGCCCGCGGCAAACGCGCGGCGGTAGCCGAACCTGATCATCAGGGGAATTGTGAACTGGCCGACGGTGACGACGTTGGCGACGCCGGAGCCGGAGATCGTGCCCATCATGCCCGAGGCAAACACGGCGACCTTCGCCGGGCCGCCGCGGGTGCGGCCGAACAGGCCAAGCGAGACGTCGGTGAAGAGCTGGATCATGCCGGCGCGCTCCAGGAACGAGCCGAACAGGATGAACAGGAAGATGTAGGTCGCCGAGACGTAGATCGGCACGCCGTAAAAGCCCTCGGTGCCGTAGGACAGGTGAGTGATGATCTGGTCGAAATCATAGCCGCGATGGTTGAGCGGCGACGGCAGATATTGTCCGAAGAACCAGTAGACGAGACACGCGCCGCACATCAGCGGCAGTGCCGCACCCATCAGACGCCGCGTGCCCTCGAAGATCAGCACCGCGAGCAGCGTGCCGACCGCAAGGTCGAGCCTGGTCGGATCGCCGTCGCGCGCGATCAGATCGGCGTAGAATATCCATTGATAGAGGCCACAGAAGAAGCCGGCCGCGCCGATCGCCCAGCCGAGCGCGCGGCCAAAATTGCTCTTCGCGGTGAAGTTGGCGATCAGGCCGAAGGTGAGCAGGACCAGGAAGCCGACATGGACGCCGCGCACCACCTGGCTCGGCAGATAGTTGAACGCAGCGACATAGAGCTGGAAGGTCGCAAACGCGATGCCGATCCAGTAGGCGAGCATGCCCCACCAGCCCGGACCAAAGCCTTCCGGAAAACCATGCTCGAAATTGTCGAATTCAACCTTGATGGGCGCCGCGTCGGCGCCCCCTGCCTTTTCCAGCATTCTAAACTCGTCCTCAGCCGTCCAGCGCTCATAGCTTGGCACGGTCTGCCCGCGCCGTCATGCCCGGGCTTGTCCCGGGCACCTGCGAAACTTCCATGCATGGCCGGAGAACGTGGATGGCAGGGACATCTGCGCGAAGACGCGCTTCGCGCTGATGCCCGGCCATGACGTCCTGCAGCCAGAGCTGCCCCTACTTGATCAGGCCTTTTTCCTTGTAATAGCGGATCGCGCCGGGATGCAGCGGGATCGGGCTGCCGGTGGCTGCCGTCTCGAGCTTGATCTCCCTGCCCGCCGCATGGGCGTTGGCGAGCTCCGGAAGCGATTCATAGACCAACTTGGTCATCTGATAGGCGAGATCGTCGGAGACAGCCGTGCTCGTCACGAGATAATTGATGACAGCCGCGGTCGGAACGTCCTTGTCCTGGCCGGCATAGGTGTTGGCCGGGATCACCGCCGAGACGAAGGGCGGGCCGATCTTGTCGACGGTTTCCTTCGGCACGGCCACCACCGTAATGGGGGCCGAGGTCGAGAGGTCCTTCAGCGAGGCGACACCGAGGCCGGCCGACTGAAGCGTGGCGCCGAGCTGGCGGTTCTTCATAAGGTCGACGGATTCGGCGAACGGGAGGTACTCCACCTTGCCGAGGTCCTTGTAGGTCATGCCGGCGGCAGCCAGGATCGCGCGCGAGTTCAGCTCCGTGCCCGACTTCGGCGCGCCGACCGAGAGGCTCTTGCCCTTGAGGTCGGCGAGCGTCTTGATGCCGCTCTCGGCAGTCGCGACGATCTGAATGTAGTTCGGATAGATCGCACCGATCGTGCGCAGCTTATCCAGCTTGGTCTTGAAGCCGGCCTCCTCGTCGCCTTCCCAGGCGGCTTTCAGCGAGTCACCCAGCGTGAACGCCAGCTCGCCGCGGCCCTGCTGCAGCAGAATGAGATTTTCGACCGACGCCTTGGTGGCCTGCACCTGCGTCTTCACGTTCGGAATCTTGTCGCCGTAGATCTTCCCGATCGCGACGCCGAGCGGATAGTAGACGCCGGAGGTGCCGCCGGTCAGCACGTTGATGAAGGATTCCGCATGCGCGCAAGGTGCCGACGTCGCCAGAGCAAAAGCCGCGGCCACGCCGAAAATCGTCCGTTTCATGGTTGTTATTCTCCCCAAACCGGCGGGGAAATTGGCCGGATGAGGGGTGCGGGTCAACCCATCCAAAAGGCACAACAGGGCTGCGGAAGCCCCTGTTTTAGCTGGCTTTTGATGGAACCCGGCGGGTGCGGCGACGTGGCGCAGCCAGATTGCTGGCGTGCGCCTCGCCGTCGTAGAAAGCCGTCACCGGCAAGTCGTCACTGGCAAGCCGTCACTGGAACGTCATGTCCAGGCACTTGGAGATGTCGGAGCCGAGGCCGGAGGAGATGGTGATGCAGCCGCGGATCTTCTGCGCGGTCATGTCGGCGGCCCAGATCGAGTAGCCGCCGGGCCCGAAGAACGAGTTGGTGTTCGGCGGCTCGGTCTCGGTCGCGTCGAAATCGTATTTGCCGTCAGCCTCGAAGATGCGCGGCTTCTTGGTGCAGCCGCCGTCGGTCTGGACGTTGATGACTTCCTTGTTGTCGCGGGTCAGCGCCAGCGAGACCTGGCAGCGGAAATATTCCGAGGTCTTGCTATTGAAGAGATAGGTGTAGGACTTGCAGGTCGCGGTGTTGAGCTTGCCCGGGGCAAGGCCGCGGCTGCACGAAATCCGCTGGTTGTGGCTGAGCTGGTAATCATCTGCCCGGGCGGCCGGCGCGAGCGCCGTCAGCGACAACACAGCAGCCCAGCAGAATTTAATGACATGGCGCATTCGAATCATCCCCACCAATATCTTTGTCGTGTTGCGTTCTAGACTGAAAGCGGAACATAGTCGCGAGGGGACGAAGGGAAAATCACAAACTGCTGGGCAAGACGTGATGCGCTGCGGCGTCATCGCGGGTTGACCCGGAAGCGCCGTTCGTGATTTGTTCAAGCGGGCACCCCCAACGACGGGGAGGATGGATCGATGGCATTTACAATCAAGACATTTGCAATTGCGGTCGCGCTTTGCGCGCTCGCTGCTCCCGCATTCGCGCAAAACGCGGCAACGCCGTGGGAGATCAAGCCGGACACCGGCTATGCCTATGACAAGGGAGGCAAGACCTTCTCCTACAAGATGGGCACCAGCAATGCCGGCGAGCTGCTGAAGGGTGCCAAGAAGGTACCCAAAGGCACGCTGTTTTTCATCGGCCAGAACGGCCAGCTCTACATGCGCAGCGGTCAGTATCTGGAAGGCGACGGCAAGTTCAAGTTCGGGGCGGATCAGTAAGGCGCTGACGGTGCGCTCCCTCGCCCCGTTCTTACGGGGAGAGGATTGGGGTGAGGGGCCTCTCTCCGCGTGTAAGATTTTGTCGAGGGACCTGTACCCCCTCACCCGGATTGCATCTTCGATGCAATCCGACCTCTCCCCGCAAGCGGGGCGAGGTAAAGAGGCAGCTCGAACACCGTCCTAAAACGCCGCCGCCAGCTCCCTTGCGCCGGCATTGTTGCTGTTGCTGTCCATCCGCGTATCCGTTACCGCGAGCAGCTTCGCTACCGTGTTGTGGCGGATCGCGACCGGGTTGCGCTCGTAGCCGCCGCGCTGGAAGAAGTTCGAGGTCGGCACCTGCTCGCGCATCGCCTGCGGCATCGTCACCATGTCGAGGCCGGTGCCGTCGCCGGTGAGATTCATCATCTCGAGCTCTGCCGCAGTGAGCGGACGGGTGTAGCCCTTGGCGCGGGCGAACAGCACCGACGTCAGCAGCTTGTGGGTCTGCAGCATCGGTCCGATGTCGATGTCCAGCACCATCGCATGCATGGCCCAGCCCTGCGCGGTGTCGCCGATCTTCTCATGCTCCGACCAGGAGTCCGGCACCGACTTCGCACGCGCCACCATTTTCTTCAGAACGCTGAGCTTGTGCTCGAGCGATTGGCGCGCCGGCCCTGAGGTGCGCGCCACCTTGTCGGAAAGTGCGCGGATGAACTCATGGCCCTGCTCGGCCAGCAGCTCGACGCTGTTGGTGGTGAGCAGCTGGTTGTAGCCCATCGCGGTCGAGATCGCGCGCTTGCCGCCGTGCTCGATGCCCGCCTGCACATCGTAATTGCCGGTGCCGCCGGTCTCGAACGAATAGACCCGCACCGCCTGCTCGCGCGTCAGTCCGGAAGCGAGCGCGTAGCGCGCATAGACCCGCTTGAACTCGACCTCGCTCGACGGCCGCTGCGGCGTGAATTGATAAAGATCCTGCGCGGCGCGCACGAGATCAGACGCCACTGGAAGCGGCTTGCGCGTGGGGCGCTCCGGCGTTTCTTCCGGCTCGGGGTTCACCGGCCGCTTCGGTCCGTTATAGAGCGGCGCCTGCTCCAGCACGTAATCGTCGAGCGTGATCTGCTGGCCGCTGCGCCGCTTGGCGTTGCGGCCGCGCCGCTTTTCCGTGACCTGGCCCCAATAGGCGCTGGCCTCGGCGTCGAAGGCGCCGCGGATCTGCTGATATTCGGCCAGCTTGCGGCGATATTCGAGTACGGCCGGCGACGCGCCCCCGCCTTGCGCGAAAAACTGCGACAGGAGCTGGGCGTTGGCATTGCTGACGGCGGGCGGCAGCGCGTCGGACTCGCCGCCACGCGCGGTGGGGACGAGCAGGACGAGCGCGAGTGGAACCAGCGCCAGATGTGTTCGAATCGAATGATGCATGCCGCCCTCTTAGCAGGCATCCGGTAACCGTCACGTTAACGCGCCGTTTACCATCACTATTTCCAGGCGAACACCGGCTGTTCCAAGTCGGTGACGCGGGTCTGCCGCCCCGCCAGCACCTCGCGGAACTGATAAATCAAGGCCGCCGTCGGCGCGTGAATCAGGCTCATCTGGTGATGGAAGCGGATGACGCGACGGCTGCTTTCGGGGATCGCGGTGAAGTCGAAGGCGTCGTCGCGCTCGATCGTATCGAGCGCGATGCGATGGACGGAGGCGACCTCGTCCGGGTTCGGCACGATGGAGTCATTGTTCGAGGCCCAGACCACGACAGGCGTGATCAGATAGCCGGAGCGCGTCGGATAATCGTCGAGCAGGCCGAGCACGGCGTCGGACGGAAGCCCGAGCGCGAGCTCCTCGTCGAGCTCGCGCAGCGCCGCCTGCACCGGCGTCTCGCCGGCATCGCAGCGTCCACCCGGCAACGCCCATTGGCCGCGATGCGCGCGCAGGTGTGAAGCACGCTTGGTCAGCAGAAACGCAGTGTCGTCGCCGTCATTGGATGCGGTCAGCGCGAGCACCACCGCGGCGCGCTTCAGCGCCGACGGCTCGGCCGCATCAGGCAGCCGTGCGAATGCCGCGCAGGCCTCCGCGATATTCCGTCTGGTGGCATCGCCGAAAGCTCTCATGATGCTTGACTACACCAGGACTGCGCTCGATGAAACGAGGAGAGATCAAGCGTTGCAAGGATGGACGGAGCGATGACCAGCAAGACCGCCGCAAAGCTCAAATCAGACGGCTGGACCATCCTGGAAACCACGGGCTTCATGCACCTGGTCGGCCCCTTGTGGGAGCGCAAGGTCGACGGCCAGTACGAATTCGCGCTCGCGACCGACGACAAGCACCACAACCGCCGCGGCATGGTCCAGGGCGGCGTGATGATGACCTTCGCGGACCGCACCTGCGGCATGACCGCCCGCTATGTCTCCGGCAAGGAGTACATGGCCACGGTGCAGCTCGACACGCATTTTGTGGAAGCGGGCAAGATCGGCGACATCCTGATCTCCCGCCCCCGCGTTGTGCGCTCGACGCGCAGCCTGATTTTCATGAGTACGGAGGTCAGCGTGGACAACCGCTGCGTGGTGATGGCGAACGGCGTGTTCAAGATTCTGAAGGGACCGGAGTAGCTGTACGCCGTCAGGCTGCCACCTCCCTCTCCTCGTCATTGCGAGGAGCCCTCGCGACGAAGCAATCCAGAATCGTTCCGCGGACGCAGTTCTGGATTGCTTCGCTGCGCTCGCAATGACGGGAGTAGCTGGCTATGCTGCTCCCAACCGAAGCCTTGAGGAAACAGCCCATGCAATACCGCCAACTCGGCCGCAGCGGCCTGAAAGTGTCGCCGATCTGTTTGGGCACCATGATGTTCGGCGGCCCGACGGATGAGGCGGCATCAACGCGGATCATTGCCAGGGCACATGAGGCCGGCATCAATTTCATCGACACCGCGGATGCCTATTCGAAAGGCGGCTCGGAGGAGGTCGTGGGGCGCGCGATCGGCAACAACCGCCACGCCTGGGTGCTCGCCACCAAGCTCGCCAATCCCATGAACACTGGGACGGGCAACGATCCCAATCGCGTCGGCCTGTCGCGGCGCTGGGTGTTGCAGGCGGCCGAGGAGAGCCTGAAGCGGCTCGGCACCGACCACATCGACATCTACTATCTGCACAAGGAAGACCATGCGACACCGCTCGAGGAGACGGTGCGCGCGATGGGCGATCTGATCCGCGCCGGCAAGATCCGCTATTTCGGCGTCTCCAACTACCGCGCCTGGCGCGTCGCCGAGATCTGCAACATCTGCGACCGGCTCGGCATCGACCGTCCGGTGGCGAGCCAGCCTTATTACAACGCGATGAATCGCATGCCCGAGGTCGAGCACTTTCCCGCCTGCTCCTATTACGGCCTCGGCATCGTGCCCTATAGCCCACTGGCGCGCGGCGTGCTCACCGGCAAGTACAAGCCCGATGCGGCTCCAGACAAGGAGACGCGCGCGGGCCGCAACGACACCCGCATGATGCAGACCGAGTGGCGGCCGGAATCGCTGCAGCTTGCACAGGAGATCAGGACGCACGCCGAGAAGAACGGCATCACCGCCGGCCAGTTCGCGGTCGCCTGGGTGCTCAACTCCTCCTTCGTCTCCTCCATCGTTGCGGGCCCGCGCACCGAGGAGCAGTGGGACGGTTACATCCGCGCGCTCGACTACCGCTTCACCGCGGACGACGAGGCGCTGATCGACCGCCTGGTCGTGCCCGGCCATCCCTCGACGCCAGGCTACAATGACCCGGCCTATCCGATCGAGGGACGCCGCGCGCGGACGGCTTGAACTCCGGAGACGACGATGGCGCATGAAGACCGCTACGGCCTGCCGCTCTCCACCATCTCCGATCAGGCCGCGTCCGCCTATCGCGAAGGCGTCGATCTCATGCTCGCCGGCTGGACCGGTACGGCGGAAGCGCTGGAGCGCGCGATTGCGGCCGATCCGGATTTTGCGCTGGCCCATATCGCCCGTGCCCGCGTCCATGCGTTCTACCAGCAAAGCGAACTTGCGCGGCAGAAGGCGGCGCTCGCGCGCGAGATCGTCGCCAAACGCGGCACCGAGCGCGAGCGCTCCCATGTCGAGACGCTGGCGCTTGCGATCGAGGGACGCGGGCCCGACGCGATTGCGGCCATGCTGAAACACGTCCAGAGCTGGCCGCGCGATGCCGTGGTGCTATCGCTGCCCCTCGGCGCGTTCGGCCTGTTCGCCTTCTCCGGCATGACTGATCACGACCGCGCGCGGCATGAGCTCTGCGAACGCGTCGCACATCACTACGGCGAGGACTGGTGGTTCCTCACCATGTCCGGCTGGGCGATGACCGAGAATGGCGACGTCACCCGCGGCCGTGCCGTCACCGAGCGCGGCTTCAATTTGCGCCGGGCCAATGCCCACGCCGCGCATGCCGTGTTGCACGCGATGTTCGAGGACGGCTCGATCGAGGACGCCGACCGTCTCGTCGACGCGTGGATTCCGACTTATGACCGCGCCGGCATCCTGCACGGCCATATCCTCTGGCACCAGGCGCTCGGCGCGCTCGAGCACGGCGATGCGGCCCGCGCCCTCGCAATCCATGCCGACGTGCTGCAGCCCTCCGCCACGCAGGCGCCGCCACTCAATGTCATTACTGACAGCGCCTCGCTACTCTGGCGCCTTTCGGCCTATGGCCATGCCGTGCCAAGGGCGCTCTGGGTCGAGGCTGACGCCATTGCGCAAAAACTGTTCCCGAAACCGGGCCTGCCCTTCGCCGACGTCCACATGGCGCTGCTTGCGGCCGCGACGCAAAATCAGGAGGCACTCGCCGCGCGCCTTGCCGTGATCGAGCAGCGGCTCAGCGAGGGCAAGCTGCCGGCCGGCCCCGTGGTGCCCGCGATCTGCCGCGCGCTCGCGGCCTTCGCGGACGAGAATTACACAGCTTGCGTGCGCGAGCTCGCGCCTGTCCTCAGCGAGGTCGTGCGCATCGGTGGCAGCCACGCCCAGCGCGAGTTGATCGAGGACACTTTCCTCGTCGCCCTGATGCGCGGCGGTGAGCTGCCGCGCGCCCGCAGCCTTCTCGACGCCCGCCTGCACCGCCGCCCGTCCTTGCGCGATACGCGCTGGCAGGCGGCGATGGGCTAGTTCTGCCACGAAAAAAACACCGGTCTGGCGGCAAGTGCCTGCCGGGATGAGTTGGGGTGATGGGGTGAATCGCCGATGGGTGGCGCGGTGGTATTCCAGTCCGGATTGGCGGAGCAAACGGGATCGCAACCAATTTGCGATTCGATGGTTATTGGACGGAACTTTCGCCCGTCCTTGGCCCTCTGGCACATGAGCCTGACGATGCGCCTCCGCCGACCGGTCTTGGCTGCAATCCTCGTCTTCCTCACAAGTCCTTGTTTTGCCGAGTCTTCCGGCACGATACCGGTGAACAATCCGCCAGCGCAGCAGAACTCCCTCATGGACGTGCTGGCGCTGATGTCGGGCCATTGCAAAACGCTCAAGGTCGCCGGGCGCCCCTTTGCCTGCAAGACCGTGGCCTTCGCCCATGACGACAAGGGCCGGGTCAATTTCGCGGTCGCCGTCGACGACCCCAGCGACGAGAACCACGTCGTGTCGTTCTCCGGCGAGAACGGCAAGCGGGCCGACGACAATTCCTACGACCTGCCGGTCGACCGCATGCTGCTCAACTCCAAGAACCGGCCGAAAGTCGATGGCCTGCCAGTGCCGGCTGCGCAGACCTCCACCGGGTCCTGTCGCCAGACCGGCAATTTCGCCGCCAGGAAGGTGAACGACGTCACCTGCTCCGCGACCGACAGTGAAGGCCGCAAGTACGAGTTGCTGTTCGTCTCCGACGGCACGCCGGTGAGCGTGCGCCGCATCAGGCAGTCATCGCCCTCGGTCCAGGATCCGTTCAAGTAGGCGATCGATCGCGGCGTAGCGTTTCACGCGCGCGACAAGACTCTCCCAGAATTCTCCGGCGTCGTCCTGGCGAAAGCGAGGACCCGTACCGCGTGATCCCTAAGTAGAGATCGACAGCAGCACCGGACAACGAGTCTTCGCCAAACCTCTCCCTGGGGTAATGGCTTTCGCGAGGACGACATCGGAGAGGTTCGCTTACACCCTTTGCATTGTCGTCAGCCTTTGCACGGCCGCTGAACATGCACGGCGCTCATAAATCCCGCCAAACAATTCATTTGCTTTGTCGGCCGCCACAACCGACTTTCGTATGAAATAACACGACACAATCCGGGGGGATGCTGCGCCCGACTCTCCCGCGCACCATTTCATCGATCTCGCTCTCCGATCAGACGTCCGACGCTGACGATCCGGCAACGCGCTTGCTGGACTGCCGGATCGATGCGTCATGACCGGATGCGACGCCGCCATCTGCTGTCCGACGTACCGAACCAAGAGAGGGGACCATTCATGACAGTCAAGCGTGCCCGTGTTTCATCGAGATCCACCGCAAGGATCGCGCTCGCTCTTGCAGCGGCCGCGATGCTGCTTGCGCCCGCTACTCACGTCAGCGCCGCGGGCCTGAAGGATCTGCCGTCGATCGCCCCGGTGATGACGTGCAGCTCGCTCGTCGGCGTCGATCTGAGCGACGTCGGCAGGAAGGTTGGCGGCACCGTCACCATCACCTCCGCCGCAATCGTGCCGGCGTCGGCGACGAATCCGGCCGACTATTGCGGCGTGCGCGGCAATATCGGGCCGGGCACCAACTCCATCGTGATGCGACTGCCGACCAACGCCTGGACGCAGCGCTATCTCCAGACCGGCTGCGGCGGCGAGTGCGGCAACGACAACATCGGCTACACGCAATCGACCGGCTGTGTGCCGATCACCAACGGCACGATCGCGAGCGCCACGACCAATATGGGCCACACCGGCTCGCAAGGGCCGACCTGGTCCGTCAACAATCCGCAGGCGCAGATCGACTTCGCCTATCGCGGCGTGCATGTCGCCTCGGAGGTCGCCAAGGCGGTGATCGCCAAATTCTACGGCAAGAAGCCGGCCTACTCCTATTTCAGCGGCTGCTCGGACGGCGGTCGCGAGGCGCTGATGGCGGCGCAGCGCTATCCGCACGATTTCGATGGCATCGCAGCCGGCGCGCCGGCGAGCGACATGGACGTCCAAAACACTTATCACCACGGCTGGCGCGTTCTCACCAACCAGACCACGCCCGGCACGATCCCGATTCCGGCCAGGAACACCTATGTCCTGCTGGCTTCCAAGCTCGCTTATGTCCACGCCAAGACGGTGGCGGCCTGTGATGCGATCGACGGCGTCGTCGACGGCGTGATCGACGATCCCAGAGCCTGCAACTTCGACACCAGGACGCTGGTGTGCAGCAACAATGGCAACGAGACCGGCTGCTTGACCCAGGCAGAGGCCGACGTCGTCCGCCGCATCCACGACGGCGCGGTGACGGCCGACGGCCAGCGACTCGAGCCCACAGCCAATTCCGAATGGGGCGGCGAGCTCGACTGGAGCCTGTTCGTGCCGGCAGTCCAAGGTGCCTCCGTCGGCAGCGAGAATTTCGTGACCTCGTGGGCCGCCTACAAGACCTTCTTCAATACCTACAATGCGAGCTGGACACTGAACGACCTCAAGCTCACCGTGCCGGGCTTCAACAACACGGTGGCGAGTTCGACCGTCTATGCCGCCAACGATCCGGACCTTGGGCGGTTCGCGCGTCTCGGCGGCAAGCTGCTGCTGTGGCACGGCTGGGCGGATCAGCACATCCCGCCGCGCGGCACCATCAAGTACTGGCATGCGGTGAACGAGTTGCTGGGCGACGATCAAGTCAATCGGTTCGCCAGGTTCTATCTCTTCCCCGGCATGGCGCATTGCGGCGGCGGGCTCGGACCGAACACCTTCGACATCGTCACGCCGCTGATGTCCTGGGTCGAGACCAACTCCGCGCCGAATGCGATCGTCGCCGCCAACACGACGACCGCGACTTCGCGCCCGGTCTATCCGTATCCGGCCGTGGCGCGGCTGAAGGCACCCGGACTCGATCCCAAGGTCGCCGCCAACTTCGTCGCCTATACGCCGAAGAAGGAGCCGCCGGTCAGCGAGTTCGTCGGGAATTATCTGTTCTCGCCCGATTACCCGCAGGCGAAGTGTCATGCCGAGGGGACCACGCTCGTCTGCACCAACGACAAACGCCACGATAACGGGCACGGCGACGACGGACACCACGACGAAGCCCAGAGGTGACGCCATCGCGCTGCGCGCCATGCCCGGGCAGGGTTGGCGCGCAGCGTCTTTGCAGCATTCTCGCATGGCACGGAAGTGACGATGCGTTTCCCGGTGCTCGTGCTGACGGCCCTGCTCGTCATCGGCCAAGCCAGTTTGGGTCTCGCATCGCCGGGGGCTGACCCCAGCCAGGATCTGGCCCCTGTGCAGGCGCGAGGCGGCGGCAATCCTCTCTGGTCGGTGCCGCTCGCCGCGCTCAGCGCTACCGGCCAACGCCCGATCTTTACGCCCGCACGCCGTCCGCCTCGGCCCCAGGCGACCGACGCTCCGGCAACGTCCACGCCGCAGCAGACGCAGACGACGCCGGACAAGCCCGCTCTCTCACTGCTCGGAACGGTGACGCAAGCGGATGGAGCCGGAGGGATCGGCATCTTCACCGACGATATCGCCAAACGTGCGATGCGTCTCAAGGCCGGCGACCAATATGATGGCTGGGCTCTCCGGCGCGTGCAGCGCCGCCGCGTCGTTCTGGAAAAGAACGGCACGCGTGTGACGCTGGTGCTGGCGCCCCGGGACAGCGCGCCTCCCGCGGCCTCTGCCCTCCCCGCGTCCGTCCCTGAGCTCGCCGCGGAGCCGGCAGCAGCACGGCCGAGAACGCCCGCGCCCACGCCCGTCGCCGCCTTCGACTGGACCTCGATCCTGCGGCAAGGCGAAGCCGTATCGCATTAGTTGCAGCGTGCCCGGTCTTCGCGCCCCTCCCGCATGAGTTGAATGTTTTGCCCCCCGCGTGCAGTGTGGCCAGCGCAAACGCCGGCGGAGTAAAGCCCGGCGACAGACGGTGCCGGGGGGCGGGAATGCGGATCGATTTTCTGGGCTTGCAGGCCTTCGTCAGCGTGGCCGAACGCGGCAGCTTTCTGCGCGCCGCGGCTCATCTCAATCTGTCGCAGACGGCGCTGAGCCACCGGATGAAGAAGTTCGAGGAGGATCTCGGCGTCGCGCTGTTCGTGCGCACGACACGGCAGGTCTCGCTCACGACGGTCGGCCTCGAATTGCTGCCGAAAGCCTGCGCTCTGCTCGACGAATTGTCCGACACGCTCGAAGGCGTGCGCGGACAAGGCGCCAAGAAGGTCGAGCGCGTCACCATCGGATGCCTGCCGACGATTGCAGCCTATCAGCTGCCGCGGGTGTTGCACGACTTCAGCGCCGCCTACCCGAACGTATCGGTGAAGATCTATGACAATTCGGCACGCGAGATCGCGCAGCTCGTGCAATCCGGCACCGCCGAGTTCGGCCTGACCATCGTGTCGCCGAACGTCGCCGACGTCGAGGTCAAGGTTTTGGCCAAGGAGCCCTTCGTGCTGTTGTGCGCCAAGGATGACTCGCTCGCCAAGCGCCGCTTCATCAACTGGTCGCAGCTCGGCACTACGCCACTGATCCGGATCAGTCCGCAGGCGGGCAATCGCGTGCTGATCGACGATGCGCTCGGACACCGCCGCGAGAAACTGAACTGGCGCTACGAGGTCCAGCATCTCCAGACCGCGGTCGGGATGGTGCTGTCGCACGTCGGCATCGCGATCGTGCCCAAGATCGCCGGCAACATGCCCGGTGTGACAGGCCTTGCCGCCGTGCCGCTGCGCAACCCCAGCATTCATCGCAGCCTCGGCGTCATCACCCGGCGCGACCGGCCGCTGTCGCGCACCGCGCAAGCTCTGCTACATATGGTACGCCAGCATTTCGTCTCATTGTTGAGGTGAGAAACGGCAGGCTCGGAGACTTCCAACCAGTGGCTGCCGCTGCTCGTGCTCGCTGACGGGACAACGTCGCCCCACCAGACCGGCAGTCATCAGGGGCGCGCTTTCATCGCCGACAAGGACGCCATCCTCGCCGCGCTCTCCGAGCGGCATGATTTTCCCGAGCCGCATCCATGAATTCTGTAGCCCGGATGGAGCGAAGCGAAATCCGGGATCCCGCCTCAAGCCATGTCTGTCCCGGATTGCGCTTCGCTCCATCCGGGCTACGAGATACCGCACTGTCCCGAAACGAGGGAAGATCGGCATTGCGCGCTTTCGCGATCGCCTCGCATATTTGGCTCAGCACGCAATTCGAAAGCTTCCTTCCCATGCCCCATCCCCTCCCGGCCCTCATCGTCGTCGACGTCCAGCGCGCATTCGATGAATGGGAGGCGGCGGGCAAGCGGCGCAACAATCCGGATGCGGTGGCGCGCATCGCTGATCTGCTCGCAGCATTCAGGACACACGGCGCGACGATCTTTCACATCCGCCACGAAGGCACCAAGCCGAACTCGACATTCCTGCCCTCGCGCGCCGGCTACGCCGTCAAGGACGAGGCGCGCGAGCGGGCCGGCGAGCCCGTGATCGTCAAGCGCGTCAACAGCGCCTTCATCGGCACCGACCTCGAGACGCGATTGCGCGCAGGCGACATCGCCACGCTCATCATCTGCGGCGCCACCACCAATCATTGCGTCGAGACGACGACGCGGATGGCGGGCAATCTCGGTTTCGACGCGGCCCTCGTGCGCGATGCGACCTGGACGTTCGACCGCGTCGGCCCCGATGGCGACACGCATTCGGCCGAGGACATCCACGCGATGACGCTGTCGAATCTGAACGGCGAATTCGCCCGCATCGTGACCACGGCCGACGTGATCGCTTCACTGCGACAATAGATCGCGCGACACCCGATCATTCACACGGGTTGATCAGACTTGTTGGTCAGACCTGGCGTCTGCGTCGTTTCGACGCCCGCTCTCGCCGGAACGCAGCCAACGCCCATCTGTTGTCACTCGACATCTCAACTGGAGTGATGACATGAAATATCTCTTTGTCGCGATGGCCATCGGTGCGGCTGCGCTCACAGCATCGACAGCCAACGCGGCCGGCGGCAAGGCCAAGCCGAATGCGCAGACGCGTCAATCGACCGACATCAGCGCGCAGCACAGGCACTCCCATCATGGCCATCGCCATCAGCACTGGCGGCCGCACCACCACGGCTACTATCGGCCGCACTATCGCAACTACGGCTATTACCCCCGGCACCACGGCTATTACGGCGGCGGACCCTACGGCTATTATGGCGGCGGCCGACCCGGCGTGACGTTCAGCTTCGGCGGCAATCGCTGGTGAGACAAGAGGCCCGCGGAGATGCGGGCCTTTTTCTCAACGCTGCAAGATGAGGCCAGCCGTCTCCAGCCCACTCGCGAGCGCAGCCTCAACCGTTCCCATGTCGCGGCCACGATAAAGCGCTTCGCCTGAGAACAACACTGTGCCATCGGCGCGCGCGAGACGCTCCTGCGCCGCGCGCGTCCGCGGCGTCGCCCAGGAATAGGCGCCGCGGGCGAAAGCATCATGCGCCCAGTTGGCGGCTTCGGCCGCAACGAGGTCGCGTTCGAGATCATCGCGCGTCAGGCCGAAGATCGTGGCGAGCGAATCGATGCCGGCGTCGATCAACGCTTGTCGATTGAGTCCGGTCAGCGCTGCGGTGCGCGGCCCGCCAAACCAGCCAGTCAGCACGGGATGCTCGGATGGATTCTGCGTCCACCACACCGGGATCGTCTCATCCGACAGCAGAAAAGTGAGATCGGCGAGATCCCCCGTCTTGCCGCGCCACCATGGCCGGCTGAAGCGCAACAGGATTTTGATGACATTGCCGAAGCCGATGTCGGCCGCCGCGGCTGCGAGTTCGCGTGCGGCTTGCGGCAACGCGATCTCGCGCAGCAGCGGTAGCGGTACGGTGAGGATCACCCTGTCACAGGCGATCGCCTCGCCGCCCGCGCAACGGACCACGACGGCGGTGCTCTCTTCGATCGCCACCACCGCGCAATCGAGGCGGATCACAACGCCATGCTTGCAGCATTCGGCCGCCAGAAACGCAATCAACGCGCCGTAGCCGCCGACGACGCGCCCCTGTGAATGGTGCCCGCCGTCCATCCACTCCTCACGCAACGCCAGCGTCGAGGCGCGCTCGGGGTCGGCGGCGTCGTAGCCTTCGACCATCCGTTCGATCGCGTGCCGCATCGGCGCATATTCATCGCCTGCAAAATGTCGGCGCAGGAACTCGGCGACGGTGAGGTCGTCGTTCAGGTCCCCCAGTGCGGCATGAAGCTCGGCCTCATGCGGATTGTCCCGGCCCTCACGCGAGAGCCTTGTGCCGTCAAAGCTCCATCGCGTGCCTTCGATGGTCTGCAGCGACAGCCCCGCCTCGCTCAGCAGACCGCGCGTGACCGGCGCCTCGCCATGGACGAACTCGGCACCGCCATCGGCGGGATAGCCGAACCGGGATGTCGGCAGCGGATGGATGCGCCCGCCGCAGCGGTCGCGCGCTTCCAGCACCGTGACCCGCTTGCCGGCGCGCGCGAACTCGCGGGCCGCCATCAGGCCGGCGGCGCCCGCGCCGACGATGACGATATGCTCTGATGTGTCCGGCATGCAGGTGACTATTGGCGCGCGGAATCGTTCTGGATCAGATAGCGCAGCAACAGCACACCGCCGCCGAGATCCCGTGTGCTCTCCAGCGTCATTGCGGTGAGCGGCGCGCGCTTGTCGCTGTCGGCCTCGCTCGAATCGAATACGAAGGGCGCGCCCTTGGCGCCGTCGATCGCGGGGCTGAGGATCAGGTTGAACTCGTCGATCAGGCCGGCGCGCAGGAACGCACCATTGGCGACGCCGCCACCCTCCACCAGCAGGCGCTTCACGCCAAGCTCGCGATTGAGGATGTCAACCGCCAATGCGAGGTCGATCGCGGACTTGCCTGCAAAGATGTAGGACACGCCCTCGCCGCGCAGGCCGCCAAGATGCGAATCCGGCACGCTCTCGGTCAGCACCACGACGATCGGATCGCCGCCGATGTCGGAGCGGCCCCAGCCGATCTTGCCGTGCGCGTCGAGCACCACGCCATAGGTTTTCGCATCGCGCCGCGCGAACCAGTTTTCGCGCGGGAATTTTTCGCTCGACGTCTCCGGATAGGGTTTGCCCTTGGCAAACTCGGAGCCGGTGACGCGGCCGATCACCCAGGCATCGCCGCCGAGCTCGTCATGAATCTTCTCGAACCAGTCGGTGCCGGCCCCCTTCGGGCGCCAGCGGCTCGGATGGGTGCGGCCGTCGAGGCTCGAATGCATCAGACAAATGACGTAGGGCTTCATGCAAATTCTCCCAACCGCTTCTCAGGCCGGTCCGCCACTTTTGGCGCGATCGTTCACGATCACCGCGAGCGGATTGAGCTTCGGCGGTGCCACGAGCCTGAGCGTGTTGCTGTCGTGATGATCGAACGGCGCGCCACGCACGAACAACTCGGTCCGGATCTCATAGCTCCAGCCGCCGTCGTCATTGAAGGTGATGTCGCAGCGGTAACTGTCGGTACGGAAGGCTTGTTCCAGGAAGTCGGTCGAGCAGATCCCGTACGCCGTGTCGCCGCGCTTCGCCGTGACGGAGATTGTCTTGTCATCCGGCCTGGCCTGTCCCGAGGCCAGCAGCACCTGCCCCCGCGGGATCGCCAGCGTCTGCATGATCAGCCCGGTCGCGGGCTCCCACAGCCAATAGCCGACCTGGTCGTGGAAGGTGATGTCTTCCTCGGGCGTGTTGATGTGGATGTGATAGCGCAAGCCATAGAGCAGTTGCGGCCCGTTGGCCTGCGGATCGATCGGGTCCATCCGGATATGCTCGATGAACGTCCGCCGCTCCGGCCCCTCCGCCTTCGGATTGATATCGATGCCCTTGTTCGCCTGCCAGGTGCCGGCGAGCCGGCGGAGCGGCCCGAGATTGGCAAGACTATCCGGCGAGACGTCCTCGGGCTCGGTAAAGATGTCGGCGGGAATGGGCAGCATGGAGACCTCGCATCGTTGTGGGGGCAGCAATAGCACAGGGGAGGCACGAATCGAGCGTAATGGAACCGGAGGATTGACTGCGCGTTATGAGGCCTTGTGTACGAGCCGTCGACGTCCAGGCTCGAATGGGCAAAGGTGCCCATGTCATGCGTCGCGAGGGGGTCCGGTGCTGTCGAAGAAGGCTGCTCGGCAGTCAACTGATGTGGGCTTTCTCGCCGACGGCGGCGAGCTCGGCGCGATGATGCGCACACTCGACTGGTCGGACTCGCCGCTCGGCCCTCCCCTGCAATGGTCCCAGGCCCTGAAGACGACAGTCGGCATGATGCTGGCCGCGCAAGCCCAGATCGTATTGTTCTGGGGACCTGACTTCGTCGCGCTCTACAACGACGCCTACGCGCCGGGCATCGGCGCCAATCACCCCCGCGCCCTCGGCCGCCCCGCGATCGAGAACTGGGGCGAGTTGTGGGACGATCTCGAACCCCTCCTCGCGGGCGTGCGCCAGACGAGACAGACATTCGCCGCCAAGGATCGTCCCTTTTACGTCGAGCGTCATGGCTATGGCGAGACCAGCTACTGGGACGTCTCTTATTCAGCCGTGTCGGATGACGATGGATCGGTCGGCGGCGTCCTTTGCATCGTGTCCGAGACGACCGAACGTGTTCTGGGCGAGAAGCGACTGCGGGCGAGTGAAGCGCGTTACCGGGAGCTGACCACGACGCTTGAGCAGCGCGTCGCTGAACGCACGGCCGAGCGTCATTTGCTCGCAACCATTGTCGAGACCACCGACGGACAGATTCAGGCACTCGATCTCGATTACCGCTGGCTGGCGATCAACACATCTTGCGCCGACGCTTATGAGCGCATCTACGGCACGCGGCCGAAGGTCGGCGATTCCCTGCACGAATTCCTGGCCGACCGGCCCGAGCATCTGGTTGCAGCCACGGCGATCTGGGGGCGCGCACTGGCGGGCGAAGCTTTCACTAACATCGAGGAGTTCGGCGATCCCAAGTTCGAGCGCCGCGTCTACGAGATGAAGTTCGAGTCGCTGCGCGCCCCTGATGGCACGCGGATCGGCGCCTTCCTGACCGGGACAGACGTGACGGATCGTCTCGAGGAGCAGGCGAGGCTCGCGCAGGCCGAAGAAGCGCTGCGCCACGCTCAGAAGATGGAGGCCATGGGCCAGCTCACTGGCGGCGTCGCGCACGATTTCAACAATCTGCTGACGCCGATCGTCGGCCTGCTCGACCTGTTTCAGCGCAAGGGCATCGGCGGCGAACGAGAACATCGCCTCGTTGCCGGAGCCGCACAGGCCGCCGACCGTGCCAAGACACTGGTGCAGCGCCTGCTTGCGTTCGCACGCCGGCAACCGCTTCAGGCCGTCCCGGTCAATATCGGCCAGCTCGTGGCCGACATGGGAGACCTGATCTCCAGCACGACCGGTCCGCAGATCCAGGTGACGGTGGACACGCCGGAACGCCTTCCCAACGCGCTGGCGGATCCCAACCAGCTTGAGATGGCGATCCTGAACCTCAGCGTGAATGCCCGCGATGCCATGCCCGACGGCGGCAAGCTGCGCATCTCGGCCAAGGCCCGGACGATTGACGCCTCACACGCCTATCGTCTGGCGCCGGGCGACTATGTCTGCATCTCGGTCGCCGATGACGGCATCGGCATGAACGAAGAGACACTGGCTCACGCCGTCGAACCGTTCTTCTCGACCAAGGGCATCGGGCAAGGCACCGGTCTCGGCCTCTCGATGGTCCACGGTCTCGCCTCGCAGCTCGGCGGCGCGCTGACGATCAAGAGCGCCGTGGGGGCGGGCACCACGGCGGAATTGTGGCTGCCGGTCAGCAAAGCCGCCGCGGGCGCAATCGAGACTGTCCCGCAATTCAGACTGCGGCCGCTACCCGCAGGCACGGCATTGCTGGTGGACGACGAACCGCTGGTCCGCATGAGCACCGCCGAGATGCTGAGCGAGTTCGGTTACAGGGTCGTCGAAGCCGACTCCGCGGAGGACGCGCTCCAGCGCGTCAAAGACGGGCTGCGGCCGAACCTGCTGGTCACGGATCATCTTATGCCCGGCATGAGCGGAACGGATCTCGGGCTGGCGCTGCGCAATCAATATCCCGAGCTCCAGGTCCTCGTCGTGTCCGGCTACGCCAACAACGAAGGCATCACGCCGGATTTGTCGCGGCTGACAAAGCCATTCCGAAGTGATGAGCTGGCGGCGAGCCTGGCGAACCTCGCGAAGGTCGGGCGGTAGGGCTCGTCCGGCTGCGTGAGTCGAGGCTGGCTTGCATCGCAGCTCACCGCTTTGTCTTCGGAAGCACCATTCTGCCCTGTGAAGCAATGCCGCCCCATTTGGCGGACCAACTGACCTCCGATGCCGAGGATCGCTCGACGGCCTTCCGGTCCCATGCCCCCTGCAGCGTAAACAGGGCGCCTTGGGGGTCGACACACCGCACGATCCAGCAATCATCGGGCAGTTCGATCGGTCCCTGAAGAACCCGCCCTCTACCGGCATTGACCCGCCTCGCCGCCGCGCCGACGTCGCCGACATTGAAGTAATGCAGCCAGCACGCCTGCGATACGCTTGGAAGCTTGGTGAGTATGCCGCCGATCGCCTGCCCGGCCACGGAAAACACGTCGTAGACGCCTGCCGGATCGGTTCCAGCGGGCAGCTTTTGCCAACCAAGAAGCTCGCCATAAAACGGAAAGATTCTGCGTTGGTCTTCAGCCAGCAGTTCGTGCCAGCCCACGCGCCCGGGCTCGTCGGTTCCGCCCGGTTGCGATTGGCCATATGTCAGCCCGGTGACCAACGCAAACGTCGCGCCTTGCGGATCGGCGATCACTGCAATGCGGCCGATGTTGCTGTCGGTCGGCGCGACCAGGATGGCGCCCCCAAGCTGGCGGATCTGTGCGATCGTCGCATCCATGTCATCGACGGCAACATAGCCGAGCCATCTCGGCATTGCTCCCATGCGCACGCCCTCGTCCGGGAGATTCATGAGACCGACGACCGGAGCGTTGCCTGCAGTCAGCAGCGTGTAGGCCAGCCCGGGGCTCGACGCATCTTTCACGGCCCACCCGACGACGTCGGCGTAAAAAGCAGCGGCCGACGGCATGTCCGTCGTCAGAAGCTCATACCAAACGAAGCGCCCGCGCTGATCGACCAAGCTAGCGTCCCCGATTCGGCTTCATCGACAAGAATTTGCCGCGATGTTGTTCATGAAGATGAATACAATCTGAACGAGCGCCATACCATTTCGTGTTCACGTGAATCTTGCCCAGTTTGATTGCACGGCGTACGATCATCGGAGAAGATCGTGCTTCCAACCATGGAGGATGCGGCCATGCAGCGGACGAAGCAAGCGCCGAACAAGAAGCGATTGACCAGAGCTGCAGTACCGGCGCTCGGATTCGCCGGGCTGACTTTTTCGCTGGCGGGGAGCGCGATGGCGTCCGCGGTGCCGGCAGACGAGCCTCAACAGAGATTGAACATCACGCCCGGCCAGTTCAGCGCGCTCAGCGAGGAGGAACTCGCCGACGTGAACCTCGCGACCTTCCATCTTGCCGGCGATGAAAAAACCTTCAGCGGCGTGCTGCTTGCGCGCGGATGCGGTGGCTGCAGAGGTTGCGGCGGTTGCAGAGGTTGCCGTGGCTGCAGAAGCTGCGCAGGCTGCAGGTCCTGCCGCTGCGGCGTTGGCTGTGGCGTTGGCTGTGGCGTTGGCATTGGCTGTGCCATTGTTGCGCCGGTGGCATGCACAGGGTGCTGCGCATCATGGGGCCGCTGCCGCTGGTGCTAGGCGTTGGCGCTTTTTGACCGGACATCGACAGGTCGCGATTTCATTGGCCGGGCTCGCTAACGACCCGGCCCATTTGCTGTCATCGCGACAGGGTTCGTTTCGAACGGCTCCTCAGCTTGCCGATGGCGAGCGAGTGTGTTCCAACTCATTGGAAGAAGCCGGTCGAGCTCGGCGCACAAGTCGGGCCGCGCCAAGCGTCCGTCGCGCGCCGGCAATCGAGACATGACGGGAACAGGATCAGCGTGCTGCCCCGATGACAGTCAAGCGAACGAGCAGCGCTGCGAAGCGGACCCGCAAGGGCATTTTGCGATTCGCGCCGAACTTCACCGCCTATCTGCTTCCTCCCAATGTGGTCTGTCTCTACTCCGAGAACCGCAAGTTCTTCCTGCACGGCGATCTCTATTGCGCCGTGGCAAGTGCGATCGGGAAAAACGGCAAGGCCGCGCTGGACATCATTCGCCAGCTTTCGAAGAGTTTTCCCACAGCCGAAATCGAGGAAGCGATCAGGCGGCTGCTCGAGCGCCGCTACGTCGTCAGCGGCGCATCGCATACAGGCGCCGTTGACGGATATTGGGCGAGCCTCGGCCTGCCTCCGGAGATCGCCGAGGAGAATCTGCGCAATTGGCCGGTGCGGGTCGAATCGATCGACGTCAAGGGCGCGACCGAACTGAGCGCGGCGTTGAGCAAGCTCGGGGTTCAAATCACCAAGCGATCGCCCCGCCTCACCATCACGCTTGTGAATGACTATCTCGAGCGCAGGCTCGCTGACGTGAATGGGGAGCGTGTCGCCAACGGGACGCCCTGGCTGCTGGTCCAGCCGTCCGGAGTGTTTCCGCTGGTGGGACCCGTGTTCAAGCCGGGCGAGAGCGCCTGCTGGACCTGCCTGCACGATCGCATGATCCGCAACCGCGAGATCAAGGGATTTCTTGACCGCGGAGCGGCGCAAGCTGTCGCCATATCGCCGCTGGTGAGCGACACCGTCGGACAGACCGCGATTCACTTCGCTGCCGTTGAAATCGCGAAGGCGATCGCCTCGGGATTTCGTACCGATCTCAACGATCACGTCGCAAGCTTCGACCTGACCGGGGCCGCCATCGCCAAGCACTACGTCGCGAAGCGCCCGCAATGTTCGGCCTGCGGCAGCAAGAAGCTGAGGAATCCTCGACGGGCAGCAATGCCAATCGAGATAGCCGAGGGCAGAAAGCTCGTCATGACCAGCGGTGGATACCGCACCGTGACGTCGCGGGCGACCGTGGCCCGGTTTCGCAAGCACGTCAGTCCGCTGACCGGCGTGGTGTCGCGGCTCGAGCGGATAGAAGCCGATCTGCCGATGAACACGAATTTCTTCGCTCATCACAATTTCTCTGCGCCGGCCTGGAACGTCGACCAGCTCAGGTCCGGCCTGAGCGGCGGCAGCTTCGGCAAAGGCTCCACGGCCGAGCAAGGCGAAGCCAGCGCGCTGATGGAAGCGATCGAGCGCTACTCCGGCATTTTCCAGGGCGACGAGATCAGGGCGAAGCGCCGCTTCGCCGATTTCGCCCCCGGTGACGCGCTGCTTCCCAACGACGTCCAGTTCTTCAGCGACATGCAGTTTCAAAACAGGCATGTCCCGCTGCCGGACGATTCACATCCGGTTCCCGAGCCGTTCGATCCCTCGACCAGGACCGAATGGTCGCCGGTCTGGTCGTTGCGCGACAAGCGTTTCAGATATCTTCCGACCGGCCTTTTGTATTTCTTCTATGGCGGCTTCCACACTGATTCCAACGGATGCGCGGCCGGCAACACCCGCGAGGAGGCCATCGTTCAAGGCTTCCTCGAACTGGTCGAACGCGATGCCTACGCGATCTGGTGGTACAACCGCGTTCGGCGCGCCGAACTCGATCTCTCGCAATTCGAGGATTCCTATGTGCGGGATCTCCAGAGCCAGTTTGCCGATGCGGGGCGCCGTCTCTGGGTGCTCGACATCACCAGCGATCTCGGCATTCCCTCCTACGTTGCGATCATGCACTGGGTGCAGAATGGGCACGAGAATATCGAATTCGGGTCCGGTTCGCATTTCGATCGCCGCATCGCCCTGCTGCGGTCCCTCACGGAGCTGACCCAGTTCATGTCGATCGGCATGATGGGCGGCGGAAGCGGCGAGAAACCGTCGCTTGACGGTGTCACACCGCTGCGGCTGGACGATCATCCGTTCCTGATCCCCGACGACAATCCGCTTCTCCCGCCGGCGCCGGGTCTCAAGGTTCACGACAACACACGCGACCAGGTCGATGCCTGCGTCGAGATTGCGGTCCGGGCAGGATACGATTTCCTCGTGCTCGACCAGACGCGGCCCGACGTCGAGGTCCCCGTCGTCAGAGTGCTCGTTCCGGGCTTGCGGCATTTCTATCGCCGCTTCGGGCCGGGCCGGCTTTACGACGTCCCGGTGAAGCTTGGACTGTTGAACCGCCCGCGACTCGAAAGCGAGCTGACGCCGTTCCTGCCACACACCTGAAGGCTGGCCTCGTTGCGCGCGCCCCGGAAAAAGCCGACGAGGACAAGCGCACCGATCATCGCTGCTCGATTGAACGGCCGTTTCTCCCTGCAAATGCAAGCCGACGGAAGCATTGCCGCTGTCTCCAGCGATTATTCGGTCAGCCTCGGACAGTTCAGCGCGGCGGCGATCGACCGTGCCGGACATCTCGCCACCGGCCTTCCGCTCGCCTCCCTTGCGGGCAAGAGCGTGCTCGCGAAGCAGGTCCATGCTCTGGTGCAGCGACTGGCGCGGCACGGGCTTCTCGACTACCGCCTGTTCTCTCCCCGCGATGCGCAAGATCTGGTGGTCATCGAACCACAGATCGCCGAATACTGGCCGCAACGCGCAAAGCTATCGAGCAGCGATACGATCGTGTTGTCGCGCTTCGCGTATCTGCGCCGGCGCGGCAATGAGATGGTGCTGGAATCGCCGCGCGCCGGCGCACTGTTCCGGATTTGCGATCCCGCCATCGCCGCCACGCTGGCCGCCCTGTCGCGGCCTCAAAAGATCAGCAGGCTTCGCAAGCACGGGGCTTCCCCGAACCTCGACCTGCTCGGCTTGCTGCTCGACAGCGAGATGCTGATCAAGCTCGGTGCGAATGACGCAGACGGCGGTGGGGTGACCGAAGGCGACCGCAATCTCGTTCTCTGGGATTTCCACGATCTCGTGTTTCACACGCGGAGCACGGAGGGCCGGCACGTCGAACCGGTTGGCGGCACTTACCTCCATGCGCGGGCTGTTCCGCCGCTGCCCGCGGTGCGCCCGCGCTGGCCCGGCAAGACCATCGCCCTCGGCAAACGCGCCGCGCCCGAGCCGAAATCTCCGTTCGCGAAGCTGTTGCGCGAGCGCCATTCGACGCGGGATTTCGACGACCGGCATCCGATCACCCTGCCCGAGCTCGCGCAGTTTCTCGACACGACCGCCCGCGTGTTGTCGGAGTGGAAGAGCGAGGCAGATTTCGACGGTGGTCCGGAAGTCACCTATAGCTCGCGGCCGTATCCGGCGGCAGGCAGCGCGTATGAGCTTGAGTTGTACCTGGCGGTCTCGAACTGCGACGGGCTGGCGCGCGGGCTTTATCACTACGATGCCGGCGGCCACGCGCTGGTCGCGATCGATGCTTCCGCGAACCAACTCCAGGCGCTTTCAATGGCCGCCGAGTTTGCCATGGGTGCATACGCTCCGCCGCAGATCCTGATCACGATCGCCGCGCGCTTCGGGCGGATCTCCTGGAAATACAGTTCGATCGCGTATTCGCTGGTCCTGAAGGATGTCGGCTGCCTGATCCAGACATTCTATCTGGCGGCGACCGATATGGGCCTTGGCGGCTGCTCCATCGGAACCGGCAACATCGATCTGTTTGCGAAAACGACGGGGCTCGAATTCCACATCGAGGGCGCAGTCGGGCAGTTTGCGCTCGGGCGCGGGACGAAGGCGGGGGCTAAGGCTGAGGTGTGAAGCGGAGACCCGCCCTCAAGCCGCTTCCGACGTCGATCTCGCACGTTGCTCAAGCACGCCGATCGTCGCGACCAGATTGTCGCGCCGCGCGCGAAGGTTCGCCGCGAGCACCGGATAGGTCGGCTGCTGTGCGTCGAACACTGCGGCGCGGGCCTCTTCCTCGAGAATGTCGGTGTTGAGCAGCCGAACGCGCCACCACAAATCGGCGATCAGCGCGTCGAGCCGGAGTTCTCCGGCAGCACCAGAACGGGACACTTCCTGCATCATTTGCCTCAACCTGAAACGGCCTCCCAGCTGAGGCCTGGCTTTGGGCCTGACTGAGCAAACGGAGTGCCAATAAGGGCAGGCCCGATCCGGCTCCAAAATCAGCAGAAAGCTGAGCCATGCCCGGCTGTTTGAGGAAAGGATGGTTCTCAGGTGGCCAAGGGCCGACAGCAGGCGTCATCACTCCGGCTGCTACGTTCCCAGCGGACGCATTCAGGCAGAGAGGCCGCGCAGCCTCCGGCTCACTTCCCCTTGAGCACGAGCGCGCTGGTCAGGTCGCCAAGCGGCCTCTGCTCGTGGGCGGCGATCCCAGCGTCGCGCACGGTGATGCCGTGCAGGGTTGGCAATTCGAAGCGTCGCGTGATGAAGCGCAGGATCGAGGTCGTGTCCATCGGCGTGTGGTCGACATAGCCGCGGCGCGCATAGGGAGAAATGATGATGGCGGGAATGCGGGAGCCCGGGCCCCAGCGGTCGCCCTTCGGCGGCGGTACGTGATCCCACAGGCCGCCATTCTCGTCATAGGTCACGACGACCAGCATATGCGGCCATTGCGGGCTCTTCTCGAGATGCGCGACCACATCGGCGATATGGGCATCGCCGGCCTTGATATCGGCATAGCCCGAATGCTCGTTGAGATCGCCCTGCGGCTTGTAGAAGCTGACCTGCGGCAGCTTGCCGTCGTCGATCGCCTTGATGAACTCGGTGCCCGCGAGGCCGCCGTCGCGCAGATGCTCGGCACGCGCAGCGGTGCCGGGGGCGAAGCTGGCATAATAGTTCAGCGCCTGGTGATGATACTGGAAGCTCGGGACTGGCGACTTGTTGCCATGATCGAGTACGTCCTGCCACGCGCCGCCGTACCAGGCCCAATCAACACGCTTGAGACTGAGTAAATCGCCGATCGTCGGTTCCGTCTGCGGCGGCAGCGTCGTCGGCTTCATGGGATCCGCATAAGCCTTGTCGCCATCCTTCGCCGGTTCGTTGCCGCTCGGCTGATAGGGCGGCTGCATGGTATTCACGGCGTAGAAGTCGGGCGTGAGATTGCCGTCGCTGACATATTTCGGAATGCCGTCCATCGCCGACTTCGGCGAGTTCGCGGCTTCCTTCAACGTCACGCCATCGGGCTCCACCACGGAGATCGACGGCTTGGCGGCGCTCGTGTCGGCCTTGGGATAGGTGGGTATGCAGGCGCACACCAGCCATTGGTGGTTGAGGAAGGAGCCGCCGAACGCTCCCATGAAAAAATTGTCGGCCAGCACATATTTCTGGGCAACCTTCCACATCGCCATCTTCGATCCATCCCAGAGGCTCATCACGAGCGCACCGGAGTCGGCCTGAGCGACGAATCTGTCGTTGCGTCCGCCATTGATCTGCATCTGGTTCTGATAGAAACGGTGCCAGAGGTCGTGCGTAACCGTGCCGTAGCTGAGATTGAAGCCCTTCGGGTCGTCCAGATAGAAGGGGCGATTGGGCAGATGCTCGGTCTGGGCCTGGGTGACCGGCGGCGTCACGCCCTTTGCGGTCAGGCCGTCCCAGATCGGCGGCAGTTCACGGAATGGCTTGCCGTCGCGATCGCGCTGAATCCGCGTCGAGGCTGGCGCCTTCGCCACGCCGTTCGCGCCCGGGAAACTGCCGTAGAGATTGTCGAAGCTGCGGTTCTCGGCGTAAATCACCACCACCGTGTCGATCAATGTCAGATCGTCGGCGGCATTCTTCCTGGGGCCTGGACCGTTTCCCGCTGCCAGCGCCGGACCGAACGCACCGATGAAGACACTCGATGCACAAACGACAACTGCCGATTTCGCTCGCATTCAAGCCCCCTGCTCCCAGCTGATTGTTGCTATCGTTCTATGTGTCATAGCCCAGACGATCACCGAAGGCACGTCGGATCGCTATGACGATGTCCAGCCATCGACCCGGTTTGCAATATGCGAATTGAGCATTGGGTTTTCGCAGCCGCGATTGTCCTCACGGCTTTGACCGTTGGTCCCGCCCAGACCAGTGCGGAGATGTCACGTAGCCAGGCGCGTCGGCAGGCCGAGCTGCTCGGGGCTCTGGGTCAGGCCTTGTTTTTCGATCCTTCTCTCTCGGGATCGGGGAAACTTGCCTGTTCATCTTGCCACGATCCCGCGTACGGCTTCGGCCCGGCCAACGACCGCGCAGTTCAACTGGGGGGTGGCGACATGCAGCAGCCCGGGGGGCGAGCCGTCCCCTCCTTGAAATATTTGCAGGCGGTGCCGTTCTTTACCGAGCATTTCCACGACTCAGAGGACGAGGCCGACGAAAGCATCGACAATGGCCCCACAGGAGGCCTCACCTGGGATGGACGGGTCGACCGTGGCGCCGACCAGGCCGCAATTCCCCTGCTCTCGGATTTCGAGATGGGCAATCGGGACAAGACCGAGGTGGCTCGCCGGGCGCTCGCCGCGGGCCATGGCAAGGATATTGCCGCCATTGCCGGGTCCAGGGCGGTGGCCAATCCAGACGCCGTCTACAAGACGGTTCTCAAGGCGCTCGAAGTCTACCAGCAGGACCACCGAACCTTTTATCCCTATTCGAGCAAATATGACGCGGTACTGGCTGGAAAGGCTGAGCTCACCGCTCGGGAAACGCGCGGGCTCGAATTGTTCAATGCGCCGAACAAGGGCAATTGCGCATCGTGCCATATCAGCCGACGAGGCAATGATGGCACCCCGCCGCAGTTCACGGATTACGGGCTGATTGCGCTCGGCGTCCCGCGCAATCGCGACATTCCCGCCAACAAGGACCCGGCCTATTTCGATCTCGGCTTGTGCGGTCCCCTGCGCACGGACTTCCTGAAGCGCGAGGACTATTGCGGCCTGTTTCGTACGCCGACCCTCCGCAATGTCGCGCTCCGTCAGACCTTCTTTCACAACGGCGCTGTACGTTCCTTGCGCGACGCCGTGCGGTTCTACGTCGAGAGGGAAACCCGGCCCGAAAATTGGTATCCCCGCAGAGCCGACGGCAGCATCGAAAAATACGACGACCTGCCCGAAGGGCCCAAGGCCAATGTCAACATGGAGCCGCCGTTTGATCGCAAAGCTGATGATGCGCCAGCGTTAACGCCGGCCGACATCGACGATGTCGTCGCCTTTCTTGGCACGCTCACCGACGGATATGAACCGGCGAAGTAAGCGCTCAGAAGCCTCCGCCGTCGCCCGTTCTTCGGGTCGCAGCCTCAGCTTTTGCTGCGCAGACCGAGAAGATTTGCGACCGCGTCGGCTCCCTTGCCGGAGGCGGACACGTCTCCCTTGTCCCCGACTTCGAGGACGGCGCCGTTGGAGAAACTCAGAGTCCAACCGTCATCCGTGCCGTTCCGGCGCCGATCAGTGAGTTCCATGCCGGCCGCAGAAATCAATGCAGTGGCCTTGTCGACATCCATGGTCGTCATCCCTCGCAAGATATCTCGATTTTCTGGGTGGCGTACGCACCACCGGTGCAGCCTAAGCTCCTTAAGCCATTCTGGACAGAGCTTGCTGGACCGAGCTTGAGGTGCTGGACACGGCAGACCGTGTCACGCGAAGCAATCTTCTCAAGCTCGAATATCTCTGGAAAGTTCACGCTTCAGCATGGAAATGGTGCCCAGGGGCGGAATCGAACCACCGACACTGCGATTTTCAGTCGTTTGACTAAAGTCTTGGGCGTTTCTCAGCGACCGTCAGCGATAACTTCTTGCCACCGTTTACTCTATGTTTATAAGGGTTTCTACGGTCGCACACGGTCGCTTGCGGTCGTCATGAACCGGACCCATCGTCGTCCCCAGCGCGTCCCCAGCCCAAAATTGGGGACAGCGGCCCGCTCCGGGGACGCAATTGGACTTGGCATTGGCTCGCGCTCTGACTGATTCGACGATCAAGGGCATCAAGGCTCCGGCGTCCGGACGAGTTGAGGTGGCCGACCTCCGTTGCGCCGGCCTTTCCTTTCGTATCACGGCCGCTGGCATCCGCTCTTGGAGCTTCCGATTTAGGGATCCAGTATCTGGACGGGACGCACGCTCGACAATCGGGCACTACCCTGACATTTCCTTGGGAGACGCTAGGAAGGCCGCGGATGCGCTAAGGGGAAAAGTCGCCGACGGCGTCAATCCTATCGTTGAGAAGCGCCGCAACCGTGCCGACGCAAGCAGTAAGACGTTTCAGGCCCTCGCTGATCGATATCTCGAGGAACACGCAAGAAGGTTCAAACGCTCGGCCGATGCTGACGAAAGGAACCTCCGGCTGCACGTCCTCCCTAAGTGGGCCAAGCGCCGATACGACCACATAGAGCGGGCGGACGTAATCGAGCTCGTTGAGGGCATCGTCAAGGCCGGCTCTCCCGTTCAGGCCAATCGAGTGCAAGCGCTGATATCGATGGTCTTCAGCTTCGCCATCGATGCCGGCCTAATGGAGTTCAACCCCTGTTCGCGCCTCCGAAAGCGCGGTGCCGAAAATCGGGAGACCAGAGTTCTCGCCAACAACGAGATCCGCGAGTTCTGGCGACAAGCGGTGTTGCCGCCCGTGACCCGCCGCGTGGGGTTGGCTTTGAGGCTCACTTTGCTGACCGGCTGCCGCCCTGGGGAAGCAGCGGGCATAAGTCGGAAAGAACTATTAGACCTGAAAGCAGCCGATGGCTCAGGATGGCTCCTCCCGCCAGAGCGATCGAAAAACGGTCGCGCGCACTATGTGCCCCTCTCCGATCTCGCCCGCTCCACCCTCCTTTCAGCGATCGAATTAATCTCCGACGACGACGAGTTCGTCTTCCCCTCCCCAATCGAGACCGGAGGGCCAATCACCGGGCATGCCCTCACTGTCGCCATGCGACGCATGATTGAGAAGATCAGAGGCGAGGCTCTGCAGACTTGGAAGGCTGATCCACCTTCTCCGCACGACTTACGCCGGACCGTTTCAACCCGCTTGGCCGCTCTTGGCGTTCCGAAGGAGGACCGGGATGCCATTTTCAATCACACTCCAACCGACGTCGGTAAACGACACTACGATCAGTACGACCGAGCGGCCGAGAAGCGAAAGGCGCTTGATGCCTGGTCTCAACAACTCGCCGATATCCTAGCAACAGGAGAAACGGCATGAACCTGCGCATTGATTTCTGGAAGAACCCTCAGCATTGGCCGCGCGATTCCTCTACGCACATCTTCCTCGCTCGAGCACTCTCCGCCCTCGGCACTCATTTGTTTCCCGCCGAATGGACCGGCGATGAAACGTCGATTGAACTGATGCCTGCGATACCCGAGACCAGAGATGCAAGCTCAGATTTCCGGATCCATAGAGTATTGAATCCACTCTCATTCCCCGACAAACCAACGCGCAACGCTCGCGCTGGCGGCTTCGCCGGAGGACCTCCGCCGAAGGCAACGGAAAACGAATGGCATCTGGCTCGTGCAATCGTTGAGAGAGACCACGCCGAAAAGCTGCCTGCGTTACGCCGTCTAAGTGAAGTGCAAGAAAAATTCATTAGCTGGGCTGAATCCGGAAAGCTCATCACAGCGGCGAGGCCGAGAGCAGGTGGAGCAATTGTTGATCTTCCTGCTTGGGCTTGGAACGCAGAGGGGCTGACTCGCCGGTTTCAACTGTGTCAGATCAATCCGGAAGACCCGTTCAGCCCTGCCAGCGGCGGAGACCGTTTTTGGTGGATCTTCATTGATCGACGGTCGCTATCGGCTGCGTTTGGATCAACACCCATAAAGCAAACAGCGAATCTTCAGACCCAATGTAGCCGTTGGCTCGGGCAACAGTTTAAAGAGCCCAATACAGCGGATTGGAACAAGGAAGCATTCCGCAAAGCCGCCACTGAGAAATTTGGGAGCGGTCTAGGGGTCCGAGCCTTTCAGCGGGCTTGGGACGACGCAACGTCCAAGCCAGGTAACGAGAAGCGCAAGTCGGCCGGCCGCAAGACCCGGAATTAATCGCAACGGTAATCGATACGGTAATCGAAACACCGATTAATCGTGACAGCTATTTTGAGGGCGTCTGCCTGAGTAAATCCGTCGTCATCGTTCGCCATAGCCCGCCATTGCCGCAGCGGTGGAGAACGAGAGCAGAAGGAAAACTCAGATGCCCGAACACCGCATATCGTACAGTGTACACGAGGCAGCAAAGGCAGCCGGTATCGGCCTGACTAAGCTGCGCGAAGAAATCCGAGCCAAGCGCCTCGTCGCAAGGAAGCTCGGCAAGCGGACCCTCATCAATGCCGACGATCTGAACGCCTGGGCAGCAAACCTGCCCCGGATCGATGACGCACGGCGCGCTGCTTAAACCCACCACCCCCAAAACGAAAACCCGGCTGCACGATCCTCATCTTGGCGGATCTGGTCGTGCGCACCGGGCTCTCTAGGAGTCTCTGAACTTGAAAACCTGTAGCAAACGACGTCTCAAAGCACAATCGGTTTCCGATTTGCCCTTGTTCAATTGGCGCATCGTAGTGGTGCATCCCAGCACGAGGGCCGGCAGCTACGTCGCGCGGCGGTACCGCGTCCACCCGGCGGTAGCCGATCTGATTGCAAACCTTGCCGGCATCGGATCGGGGGTGGAGCAATGAGCAGCATCACCATCCAGAAGTCAGATGGATCACGTCGGACCTTCACGGGCCGCCAAGCTTGGATGCTCCGAAGGCTGATCGACGCAGGATCAGCGGGGATCACCCTCTTGGAGACCCCCGGTCCGAGGTGTTCGCACTACATCTACATGCTCAGGAAGGCTGGATTGAACATCACGACCACGAGCGAACCGCACGCAGGGGCATTTCCCGGCATGCACGGCCGATATCGGCTCGAAACCCCCGTCGTTGTTGTTGCAGAGGCTGCGTAATGAACTTCCATCAATCACGCGCGCCCCTGACCGCAGACGAGCTGAAGCGCCGGGCCGAAGCTCTGTCAGCTAACGCCCAGGCCTCGGATCATTCTCAGACCCATCCCGGAGACGAAGCAGCCGACACGCCCCACAGTGACGAGCGGCAATATGGACCCACGGCCGCTAAAATCTTGCGCGAGGTAAAGCGCAGCGTGGCATTGGCATCTCAGGATGCCAAGCTGGCCGTGTTCACGGAAGCGGCAGCAACGCTGGCCGATGCCGTGGCGAGCCAGTGGGTGCCCAAAAACGTAATGGTCGATCGCCTGTCTGAAATCGCAGTCGCTCACGGACACTTCGGTCGCGATCAACGTGAGATCGAAGAACTGATTGGCCAGTATGCTGATAGGGCTTCCACCTCGACGCAAAAGCCGGAACAAGCGCCGTCTGGCTCAAAACCACTAAAGCGCCGGTTGATCGCGCACCGCGCCAGCGACCTCGAGCCCGAGAAGTTGGTGTGGGTCTGGCCGGGCCGCATCCCCGAGGGCAAGCTCGTGTTGCTCGGCGGTCCGCCAGGTCTCGGCAAGAGCCAGCTCACCGCGTTCATGTCGGCCACTGTCTCGAACGGTGGTCACTGGCCGTGCGGTGAAGGCTCGACGCTCCCGGGAGATGTCATCTTCATGTCGGCAGAGGATGGCGTGCAGGACACCATCATCCCGCGCCTCATGGCGGCGGGGGCTGACCGTGAGCGCGTTCACATCGTCTCGGCGGCGACGAAGCCGGACGGGACCGGTCGGAAGACGTTCAGCCTGAAAACGGACGTCGATCTCTTGGAGGAGATGGCGAGGAAAATCGGCACGGTCAGGCTGATCATCGTCGATCCGATCTCGGCGTATATGGGCGGCAGCGACGGCAATGGGAACGTGGAGACCCGGGAAGTCCTGGAGCCGTTGGCTGACATGGCTAACCGTCTGCGCATCGCTGTGGTCGCCGTGACGCACCTCAATAAGGGTGGAGGTGGGGGCAACCAGAGCGCCTTGAACCGGTTCGCAGGATCGATCGCGTTCGTGGCTGCGGCCCGAGCCGCGTTCGCCGTGATCGAGGATCCGGAGGACGACGAGCGACGGTTCTTGCTCCAGGCCAAAAATAACCTCGGCAAGAAGTGCAAAGGGCTGGCCTTCCGGCTCGAGCAGCGCCTGGTTGGCGATGACGTCATGTCATCGAATGTCATGTTCGAGGGCGACTACGTCAGCGAGTCGATCGACGAAGCGCTGTCTGCATCCGAAAACCGGGGCGCCAAGAAGGGCCAGTCGGGCGGCGGCAAAGAGGACGTCATGCAGTTCCTGAGGGACATCCTATCGGCCGGTCCGGTGGACGTTCTGGACGTCGAGCGTCAGGCCCGAGCGGCTGCACTGCTGGAGGACGACAAGCGGCTGAGCAAGAGCAAGGCCTTCCGCGATGCCCGGACCGAGCTGGGCATCAAGTCCACCAGGGACGGTTTCGGGCCCGGTTCCCGGTACGTGTTGGAGTTACCGGACGCACCATGGGCGCCCGAAAACCCCATGGGCGCCCCCTCCCAAACAAGGGCGCCTATGGATGATTTGGGCGCCCATGGAGAGGTCGGAGGTGCGCAATGACGGGCCTCAGATCCCGCTTGAAGGATCGGAGAGCCCACTGGCTCTTCCGGTTCGATTGCGACGGCCAGTCCTACACCGGCGGCATCGGCCGGTTCGAGGATGGCCAGATCGCGGAGGTGTTCATCAACGGCACCAAGGTCGGCACGGCTGCCGAGACCAACGCTCAGGACGCGGCGATTGTCGCGTCCTTGGCCCTCCAGCATGGTTGCTCGGTTGAAACAATCCAGCACGCCTTGGCAAGGTCGGGGGGCTCAGCCGGCCCCTTGGCGACGCTCTTAAATAAGGTGCTGACCTATGGAGAATGATCCCCGTTTCATTCTCCGCCCGTTCGACAAGCGCGAGGGCATGAGTCTCAGTGCCGCGGCCAAGCATGCCGGCCGATCCGCCTCCACCATGCGGAATTGGTGCGAGGTGCACGGCATTGGCCGGCGTATAGCTGGAGGGAATTGGGTCGTGTCCCGGGTTGCTTTTCAGCTGTTGCTTGATGGGGAGACCGAGGCGCTGTTCGAATACCACACGGGCAATCGGGCTCACCCCGTCGTTGCGATGTATTTCGAGCGCCTCGGTATCAAGTGCCTCGCCTAGGCGCGCACCTCCGGTCAATCCAGCTGACTTCCGCTTTGCGCCTAAAACGACCGATTGCCGTTCAGCAGCGAAATGACGCGATGGGCCATAGGCAACACGACAATCAGCGAAATATTGAGTGCATGATTTGACGCCTTCTGGACGAAAGTCGATGATGTCGGCCCCGGCCGGATTAGGTGACCAAGAAAGCGAAAACCGAGGTGGATAATTACACCGATATGTTCTTGGCTTTAGCCGTGCTGATTTCCCTGCGGCTGCTTCATATGAAGTGGATAAGCAGATCTCTCGCATCCGGCTCTAAGACAAGACCTGAGGCCACGTCGCGACCACGTGCGCTCACGCATACGAACCCCGACGGGAGCGTAAGGGAAACCGTAATCATCGTCCACGGCACGTTTGCCGCACCAGAGCCGGGCAACATTCCATGGTACCATCCCGGTGATGCTTCCGCGCCCGAGGGGTTCATTTCCAAACTCGACTTCGCTCTGCAGAGGAAAGGTTCACAAGCTAAGTGCTGGGCGCACTGCCCTTCAGATACAATATTCCAGTGGTCCGGCGACAACAGTTGGATTGCGCGCACACAAGCGGCATCTGAATTGGCCGAATATGTCGGAAAGCTCCATGCTCGCGGCTGGCGCTGTCACATTGTCGCGCACAGTCATGGTGGCAATGTTTTGCGCCAGGCACTACCCAACATAATCGTTTCCCTTGGACCAAACCAAACACTTGGTAAATTCGTAACCATTGGCACGCCGTTCATAGATACGAGTTCTCCTATGAGAGAACGAGTTCAACGAGCAACAAACAACTCGATAGAAATTGGTCAGGCGTCTTGGCGAGCACTATGCTTACTTGCTGCAATCTTGACGGCGCCGGTTGGACTATTCGTACTTCTTATACTCGTGATAATTTCTCGCGGGATCAGGCAAACCAAAAAGCCAAGTTCAGGAAGCCTCGATGCCTTTTGGGCACAATCGGGCCAAGTTGGAAGTTTCTTAAATTCGATCACCACTACCGGGGGGATACTGCTCGCGCTCGGGAGTCCAAAGGACGAAGCTTGGCAAATACTTCACCACATTCGAAGTCTAGAAGACCCGATCGCGGTCAAGACAGGTATCTTCAAATACATAATCTCCTCGCTAGGTGGTCGGATTTCATTGTCGGAGAATTTGGCTCGCATTGGAGGGGCCAAATCCTTTTTCGATCTCCCAGCCGCAGAAAAGCCAATTTTCTTCTGCGTACACGCCGTCTTTGGTTTCCTATTGGCAGTAGTTTGCGGATTCGTCGTATTCCCTGAATTTAGCTTGAAGGACCCAAGTGTTCTTTTGATCATTGGCGGAAGCATAGGCCTGATACCCTTGGTGGCGGCGGCCGCAACAGCTTTGTTTGGACATCATTTTCATTCATCGCTTTGGTCGCCTCTTCGTTGGTGTTGGTACAGAGTATCTTGCTTGAAGATCATTCCACGTCAAATGTTGACATACGGAATCCGTCGTTCCGCTTGGGCAGTCTTGCAGGCGATGACGATGGGGCTCGAAGGTTATCAACTGCGGCTTCCCGCTGTCGAAAGGGAGCCGCCCCTGCGAAGTGACTTATGGCTGTATGAAGACATACCGAAAGCAGTTGAGGAGCGCGCTTTAGCAAGGAGAGGTGATTGGATAAGACACAACTTGAGTGTGATCTCCGAAACGTTCTCTAGCGCCGTGATCACGCAAGATGACTTGAATTTACTGCTTCGGCAAATTGAGGCTGATCAGTCTCTTGTTCATGCCGCATATTATACCGATGGCGAGTGTATTGCGCGGATTGCGGACTGGATCGCGCGCTAAGCTGGTATTAGTTGCTGAGGTCAATTGAGCCTGACATCGGGTATCGGCAAGCCAATTATTGATCATCGCGAGAGGATGCCAATTCTCTGCAATGTCCGCAACGGGTCCATTTTCGACCGACCAATTGATGCCGCCCTGCTATCTGGTGTCTGCTTGCCTCGCAACTGTCCGTCCGGGGTTGGACGACGGAGAGCAGGCTTTGCCCACGTCGCACAAAATCAACAGACTTAACAAACTTCGCAGGACGAACAGTCATCGCGAAAGCCACAGACCTCGCGTGGACCAGCAAAGCGCCAGACTCTTAGGCTCTCAGCACATTAAATGCTGCGAGAAGATCGATGCGCATCAAATTGGCTCGACGGATTGGACTAGCAACGATTGCCGTATCGTCCCTGATCCTCTCGACGTCGTTCGCTATGGGAGCCGGCACCGTCCCGGGCTTCAATCTTACCCCACAGTTCGACCTAACGGGCAAGGCGGCGCCTGGGTGCCGGCTCTTCATCATCGCAGCAGGTACGGTCGCGACGCCGCAAAACGCCTATTCGGATTCGGGCCTGACCCAAGTACTTCCGAACCCTTTGGCCTGCGACGCCGCGGCTCGCTTGCCCCAATGGTTCGTATCAGATGGGCTCATCAAACTTCGTTTGACGAACTCGGCCGGCGCTCAGATCTTCATCGGCGACAACCTGCTGGTGGTTGGTCCATCGGGAGGCGGCGGGGGTGGCGGCGGCACGATTGACCCGACGACCACCTTTCAGACCGGCGCATTTATGCAGTTCTACGGATCTGGGATTTTGACTGGCTGGGTTCGTTGCAACGGTCGAACGATCGGAAACGCAGGTTCTGGCGCTACTGAGCGGGCCAATCCCGACACCCAAGCGCTTTTTGCTTATCTTTGGGGGGCCGACAGCAGCCTTGCGGTCGCTGGAGGTCGGGGCGCCTCAGCAGCCGCTGACTTCGGTGCAAACAAAACCTTAGCGTTGCCCGATTGCCGAGGCCGCGTTGTTGCCGGTCTTGACGACATGGGCAACAGCGCAGCGGGACGGCTCACGTCATCTTATTTCGGCGCGTTGAGCACGACATTGGGCGCCAGCGGAGGCAGCGAAAACGTGACGCTGACTGCGGCTCAATTGCCGTCACTAGGCATTACCGGTTCGACAAGCGGCGTGATGTCCGTTTCTGGCTCAACAGGTAGTAACGCGATTGTTTCGGGTTCTGGCAGCGGCGTTGGCGGCGGTGGTGCGTTCGGGATCGGTGGTTCGCTGTCCGTCAGCGGTACGGCTTCCGGCACACTGAGCGTCTCCGGCTCCGTTTCCGGGACGGGCAGCCAAGCACACCGAACCGTCCAGCCGACCATCCTCGCCACGACCTACATCAAAATGTGAGGCGACATGATCACCTTGACCATTACGTCGGGCAACGGCGAGCAATTCGTCGTTCGCTTCCAAAACAAGGCGGGAAACAATGCTGACGGTTCGGTGATCTGGGCCGACAGTGATGTGAACCATGAAGTTGGTCAGTCTCAGCGCTACGGGCTGGATGAGAACTTCCGCTTGATCGTTGAAGCGGCGCCGGCTCCCGATGACCGAAGCTGATAAAACAGTTGAGAAACAGCGGGGCCGCCCGTTTCAGAAGGGGCAATCCGGGAACCCCAGTGGGCGCCCCAAGGGTGCCCGCAATGCCACAACGTTGGCGCTCGAAGTCCTACTAGACGGCCAGGCCACCGCCCTGACCCAGAAGGCGATTGACCTCGCCCTTACCGGTGACATGGGCGCCCTCCGTTTGTGTCTCGATCGCATCATGCCCCCTCGCAAGGACAGGCCCGTGACATTCACGCTGCCCGATATCAAGAGCGCCCAAGATGCCGCGGCCGTCGTCTCTGCTATCCTCGCTGCGGTCGCGTCCGGCGAGCTTACCCCATCCGACGCTGCCGAGATCGGCAAACTGATCGACAGCTATGTGAAGGCGTTTGAGACCGCCGAACTGGCCGAACGGCTGGAGCGTTTGGAGAGGATGACCTCGCAATGATCGCGCGGAACATTGAAAACCGGATCGTTAAGCTGGAAGCCAGCCGCCAGCGACCCGACGAATTGCTGCTGGTTTGGCGTCGACCCGATACCGACGTGAGGGCAGCTATCAGCGGTGCGAGGTTTGCATCCGGCGATCGGGTTATCTGCGCCGAATGGTTCGGCGACGACCCGCTACCTGAGCCACGATGGTATAACAATCGGCTGTCATCAGAACTCGGCGCCGTCGAAAACGAATATCTCTCGCGTTCCCTTGGCCGCGCAGTAGAAGGCGCTTGTCCGCGTGATCCTGGATTTGCGCAGACCCCTCCGGTTTCAGCGCGCGGGCTGCGAGAGTTGGCCGACAGCGATCTGCTGCATATAGTTTTCGGAGTGGCGACATGACGCGAGGATCCATCGATAAGCGCATTGCACTGCTGGAGCGACGGAAGTCTGTCGGTGATCGAGTGGTGCATTTCATCAGGGCCGCGGATCGCGCCGACAGAGAGCGGCAGATTGCCGAACTGGTCGCAACAGGGAAAGTCGGCCCGCGCGATGGCTTTCTTTCGCTGACCGGCTGGTACCCCGTCCATTGACGCGCAGCGTCGCAAATTTTGAAGGTCGCGTTGCCAAGCTTGAGCAGCGTCATCGTCGCCTGCCAGACTTCTCGTCCGAACGCCGGAAATGCCTCACTGATCGCGCCGTGGCGGGCGACCACGGGGCGCTGCAGGAACTCAACCTGCATCAGCGGCGGATTACCCAGGCCAGCCCCCAACAGCGTGCTGCGGCCGTTGCCGCCGGTCTGAGGGCTGATCTATGACTCGGAAGCTTAGGCAGAGGATCGAAAAGCTCGAGGGTGGCCGGGGTCAGGGCACCCCTAACGTCGTCGTCGCTATCTGCCCCATACCGGAGACCGATCTCCCGTTGCGCCTCGAGACCGTCGAACAGTGGCTGGCGGCCGGTCTGGCTCATATCGCCTTTAGAGGACACGTTGTGCTCTACGATGGAGGTCGGCGACACCCCCTCTCCGTCGAGGAATGGCAGGCGCGGCACTGCTCGACCGATGGATTACTGCACTAAACTCGACCGCGCGTCATCTGATTGATACCACAGGCTCGACGAAAGTCCCGAGTGTGCCCCTTGATCTCGCTTGTGGGTTGCGGTTGGATGTCCGTGGGGGGCTAGGGCTCATGACACGATCGAATTTTCTACGATGGTCCTTCAACGCACAATATGAGGTTCTTCAAAGCGAGGAAAACTTCCGTCGCTACGTGTGTGAGAACCTTGACGACATAGAATCCGAGGCCGGCGCGCGGTTCGGCGTATTGCTTGCGGTTCTAGTCCTGCAAGCAGTACTTCTTGGTCTGATCCTCTGGAGGGTCTGGTGAGGAAGGGGGAGGCCGCTCGGTGCAGGACGATGATGAGGACAAGCCGCCTTCTCTGAGAGTGGTCAGCGATAACCCGCGCGCTCGAGCCGATCGAGAGATTGAGTGGGCCAAGGACGAGGCGCAGCGCGCATTATCCCAGTTTGCCGCAGCACTGCTTCGGGCGATGGCGGGCAACGATACGGAAGCCGCCTATCTAGTGCGCCGGCTTTCCATACTCGTGGAGGCGATCAACAAATTCCAGAAGCAGTCGGACCGGGGGATGTCGGTTCCAGAGCTTCGGGAAGCGCTTCTCGTACCCAGAGCCGAAATGGACTATTCGAACGACGATGAATGGCGCCGTCGGCGCTGGCTCCGCGCAGATGGCTTCGATGACATTGTGAAGGGAGCGCTCCGCCTGGCAGCGCACAAGGTTCTCGGCGAAGAGCCGGCCTTTGGCGGTATGCATTCCGAAAGAGTGATCGAGCAAGGGATCAAGACGCTCGAGGAATTGAAGCGTCCCCCGCCACCACCCAAGCCGCAACCTCGAATAAAGAAAGGGCTGGCAGCCAGCTGGGACGATGTGGACCTCGGTCCACCGGAGACCTCCAAGCGGAGATTAGGGGAGCGGCTTGCCGCAGCGATAGACGCTTCTCACCGCAGAGGGGCGAACCGAAGTACTGGATTTAGCCACGCCGACCTGAAAGAGCTTCGCAAGGCGATAAAAGCGAAGGACGACACGCGGATTGCCGAGTTGACGGCGAAGATTGGCAGGCCCTCGTTTGAGGACCCCAAATAGACGCTATGGTGGTCAGAGACTTCCGGGACCGCGGGCAATGATGTCTCAGCCGTCGTCATCGACTTGTCAGTATTCCTCGTCGTCTCCCTGATTGATGTAGATAGCCTCCCCCACCTACCCAGCACGCTGACATCCGACTTTTTGGTACTTGCTCAAGTTGTAGGGGAGCGCTAATGCTCCCTTTTATATCACAAGGGCCGGGGGGCTCCTTATTGTCTTATTCAATTGCTGGCGCACACCCAGTCTCGCGGGTGGATGCGCGCTCGATAGTGTACGTTGCGCTGCTTTCCGTTGCGGCAGCGTACTTCTTGGCTTGGCCGATTTGGCGGGCTCAATTTCTCATGGAGATATGGTTCACCGAGTCTTGGAATGCCTTCTGGCAGGACGCAGCTGCGGGGTGGGCGCCTCTCTATCCATCACCAGAGAGTCTGATCGGGAATAACTATCCGCCGCTGTCATTCTACGTGGTCGGTCTCCTCGGCAAGGTGCTCCACGTAGATAGCCTTTACGTTGGACGCTGGCTCTCGCTGGTCGGCTTGGGAGCGCTCGCTATCGAGGTGTTCGCCGCGGTTCGGATACTGACGGGCGGGCGTCTCGGTGCCATGGTGGCCTCGCTCTGGTATCTCGCCATCATGGCGCGCAATTCGACAATCTACATCGGCGCCAACGATCCGCAGATAGCCGGCCTCGCAATCATGGGCGCCGGTTTGATTTGGTTCTTGCGGCGAAACGAACGAGGCGCCTCTCCGATACCGGCAGTGCTCTTGATGGTCGTGGGCGGGTTTTGGAAGCACAACAATATCGCGGTCCCGCTGGTGTCGCTCGCATGGCTGTACGCGGTCCGCAGCAAGTTCGCGCTGCACGCTTTTAGAGCTAGTGCAGAAGCCGTCTTGGTCGGGCTCGCCGTGTGCGTTCTGATCTTTGGTTCAAACTTCATCCCTAATCTGCTGGCGCCGCGCCAATACGCCTGGTCGAACATCATGGGCAATCTTGGGCATCTGCAGTGGTGCGCGTTGGCGTTGCTGATATGGGCCGCCTGGGCCATGTTCGATCGGAAATCCCGCCCGGCGCAGTTCACCGCCCTTCATATTGGGGTCGCTCTTGCCGCCTGCATCGTTCAATGGCTTGGGCATGGCATATTCGGCAATGCCGAGTTCGATCTGATTTTCGCCCTGGCCATTGGGTTAGGGGCAACGTTCAACCGTGTCGGTGAGGGCTGGCTTGCGATGAGGATCGGCGCGAACAGATGCAGAGATGCCATGGTCGCGGCGCTGTTGTTGCGGCTGGTCCTCTCTGATCGTCAAGAAACCGCGCTGCTGCTGTTGAGTTCGGAGTTTCGGCAATCGCTCTACGACAGTGAAAGAGACCTCTTAAGCGAGGCTAGCTCAGTGGCGGCTATGCCGGGAGATGTGGCTTGCTTCGTCAAGATGGTTTGCCGCCAGGCGGGCAAGCCGTTCGTCCTGGATGAGTTCAAGACTGATGAGCTCGTGGCGATGGGCAAGGCCACACCCGCCGAAGTTAAGGCAATGCTCGACGACCGGGACATACGGTGGATTTCGTGGCGGCCCAACTGGGCTGACACATCCATCAGTAGATGGCTTTCGTCTCGAAATCTCCAACCTTGAAGAACTTCTCGGACTGCGCGAGGTAACTTAACGTAACCCCTAGCGGCTTGGAATGCTCTCGGTCGTGACAACATGCGGTGCTCAGAGGAGCGCAACTATCCTACAAACGCAGACACCTTGTCGCGCGCTACGCCGTCAACTTAGTGGCCATGCGAGCGTTGATTTAGAGGACAACCAAAACCATGACCGTTACTTTGAATTTCGAATGGGAAGAAGCGCCGGGCGCAAAGACTCTGAGCAATCCTGGCAACCCGCGGCCCGCAGCTCAATTCGCGGATGCTCCGGCCAAGCAAACGGGTCGTCAGTCGGCGTTCTATAGAAATCTGGTTCGCCTCGCTGAACAGACAGGGACGAGGACGCTTCCGATTAACTTCTTGACCCTAGGTAGAGTGGCCAAGCGGATGGACTACGGATGCATGAAGATTGCTGAGCATGCGGGGTTTATTGAGCGGATCGAAGATTCCCCCAGCGGTGCGGTCGAAGCCATAACCTTGGCGTGGGACCCGTCGATTTAACCGGCATCGACGGAACGAACTGCATCGCATCTCCAACCTTTAAGAGCCGGAAAATTCGAATTATTTGGATTTTCCCATCCATTTCTCGCCCTTTAGAATCCGGCCTAACTCGCATTTTCGGCAGCAAATAATTCCCCTTTTATGGGGTGGGTAAGTTGCCTGACGTTTTCCAGCCAGCCCTTGCCCGAAAAACCTCTTTTGTCTCTCGCAAGTTTAACGGCTGGGGCCCCAAAATGGGTGGGGTACTTCCGGATAAAAAATCAGCGCTTCCGCTTCTTCATCCTCACGCCAGCACCTCCACCGTTCTCGGGGATGAACTCGATCCCAGCTTTCTCGAGTGCCTTTCGAACCGCTTCACGAACATCATCGGAAACAGCAGGGCCATCCTCTGCCTCACGTTCTAGGCGCTTGATCGTAGGCAACGAACGCTCGGCGGCTTCTGCCAGCTGCGTCTGAGACCAGCCGAGCAGGCCGCGAGCCGCTCTTATTTGTTCGATCGAAATCATTGCAAATCCCGCTTGACACTTTTTGGATCATGACTATGATCCATTTTGTATCAAGACAGAAGCCCAAAGGCAACCCCGATGAGAAACAACGCCTTCCCGGTGAACGGCGGAGCTGCGCCCGCGGCCACCCTCACCATCCGCAACTTGATCGACGAGGAAACCGGCGAAGTGAAGATGTGGGTCCTGAAGGGGCTCGCTCACCGGGAGGCGATGCTGACCTGGGGCGAGATTAGCCCTCGTTCCCTTCGCAGCGCCGTCCGCATGATCGCCGATACGATTCCCGAGATGCAGTGCGCTTGGCGGCAGCGCCACGGGCTGCCCGTCGCAATGTCCACCATCACCCCCTATGGCACCGCCCGCGATGGCGTGCGCCGTTCGGCCTTCTGAGGAGCAACCCATGCTGTCCATCACCCAAAATGCCCAGCGCGTCCGCGTACCGGCCCGCGCCCTCATGAGCGGCGACATCACCAGCTCGGGCGAAACCGTCCTCGGCGTGAGCACTGGCGTTGCTACGCCGCGCGGAAAGGTCGAGGTCTCTCTGAGCAAGGGCCATTTCGGCCGCGTGGCGGTCTGGAACGCCGGCACAATCATCGTAGTCCGCCGTGACAGCCACACTGCGACAAACGAAAACGCGTGCGCCGAAATCCCGCTTTCAGATCGCCTGCCCACGTTCCACGAGCTTGCGTCGTTTGACGCTGGCAAGGCGTGGGATCGGCTCTCACCTGAGCAACAGCGAGCCATAGGCGTACTAGCGCTGAGGTTCGGCACGGTAGGGCAGTGCGAAGGCTACTTCCACGAAAGCATTGACGGCGTCCGGAAGGGTTTCAGCTCCAGTCATTGGACGCCGCAGGTTCAGGCGACGGCCGTTTGGCCGCGTCTGCATATCGAGCTGATCGAGAGTGCCGCTCAGGCTGCCTTTCAGGCCTTGTGCGAATGCTTCGATCCCCTTTGGCCCCAACTGTTTGGTTGGCAAGCCCGGAAGGAGGTGAAGCAACCGTAAGCTTGCCTGCCCAACGACAAACTGAGCACGGGCGGTGCTCAGTCCAATTGAACCCACAACCTCGAGAAAACACATGAGCAACGCGGTGGCTAAAGGCGCCCAAGGCGCCGGACAATTTTCAACATCTTTCTCTCATCTGGAAAGGCGGCCCGACGCATGCCAGCCCGGATCAGGGCGGCCAGAACCATCCATCCGCTCAAACATTCTTCAGGCCGGGGCACAGATCAGCAGGAGGTCAGTCATGAATATGTTTGTCTCGTCCGCGGCAGTCGCCGCTGCCGCACCAGCCGTCGTCGCTAAGGCCCACACTGAGCCCCCGCTTGCTATCGACAATGAAACTATCTTGGCTCGCGTCGAGCAAATCGTGGGCTTCCTACGCACATGCTACATCCACGAAGGGTGGAAAATGGATGAGCAGGGTGCGACGCTCACCCTGGATTACTTCCGCCGGCAGGTCCACGGACCCGCCTTCAAAGATGAGGATGAGGACACGGCGGCATTATACCAAGCTCAGCAATTTCTCAGCTCGCATGGCCAGAGCCTCGACTGGGTCCATGACGGAAATCCCATTGGGATGATTTGCGGGGGCGCGCGCCATTCGGATTGGGCGAACATGGCAATCGATACTGAATTGCTTGCGCTGGAGGAGAAAATTTTTGAACTCGATGAAAGCGCCAACGAACATGCCGAGGAAATATATCGGCTCCAAGAGGCTTGGGTGGGCGAACTTCATCGGCTCGAGGATCTGCGGTGGACTGAAGGCGTCCACTCAACGGCCAAAGAAAGGTGGGAAGCCGTAAAAGCCATGCCCGAATCGAAGGAACACAATCGCCTCGTCAAGCTCACTGAACCGTATGCAGTTGAGCGGGATGAGCTGATCAAGCGAATGTGGACGATACCCGCCCGCACGCCTGAGGGGCGCCGTTCGAAGTTACTGGTGCTGCTCGCTTGCGTCATGCGAGGCGGCTGGACGGACACCGACAAGGATGCTGACTGGGATATCGAGATGGCTCGAAAGCTGATGATTGAGTTCGTAGGCGGTACGCCAGCCAAGGATCTGGGCGAGCAGTTCGCGTGAGACCCTAATGAAAGAGGCGTCCCCACACGCCCTCGTGCCGTACGGAAGAGCCTGGAAATCGACACCGAGACCAGGGATCCTCTCGTGACCAGCAAGGAAAACTAGCTCCTACAGCAGGGCCCGCCGGTTCACGCTGGCGGTCTCTGTTGCTCGCCGTCTACTCGTCGGCCACCTTAGACCAGGCGCCATTGCTGTCTTTCATGTCGCGGTGAGAGGTGCCGTTGTCCCAGTTGATGCAAGTGCGAACATCATTGAAGTCGTTCAACGTGCAGGCTTCGCGCACGATCACCTTGCCCGTCATATCCTCAACAGTCTTCACAAAAGCGACTTTGCCCTGATTATCGACGTAGCTCACACCGATGTTGCAAACCTTTAGTTCGGGCTGGCAGGAGCGACTGAAAAGCGGCTTGCCGTTATTTTGACTAGCAGAACGTTCCATGGCTCGATTTACGACCTCGGCCCAGGTCGGCGTAGCGCTTGGCTTGGGAGTTTGAGAAGCGGTGACCCCGTTATTCGACGGCAAGAGCGGCAAGGGCTCCTTTGCGGGAGTTTGCTGCAGGTTGGTTACTGCCGGACCTGATTGGGATGGACGGCCCATCATCGTGACGCCCATCGACTGAAGTTCCTGAGGGCTTAGCCAAACCATATCTTGGGGAGATGTGACGACCATCCGACCAATTATCGCGGATGGGACGCCAAGCTCCTTTGATATCTTAGCCATAGACACTGTGGCGGCACCGGACGCGGCTGTCTCCTCGCCGTTTTCGCCGGAAGCTCCATGCACTCCAATCTGAGCGCCATAACCGGCGTTCTTGGTCGAACCAGCCGCAAACATCAGAAAGCATGCCGACGCGCAGACTGCCGTCTTGCCCACATTCGTAGATGTCTTTCCGTACCTTATCGCGTCGGCAATTTTCACTCCCTCAAGCAAATTGCCGCCGGGAGAGTCTAGCCTCACGTTCGCGACGAACTTCCCAGAATCGTTTGCCTGACGAACCGATTGAGAGAACTTGTCGGCGTCGCCGGGAACAATTTCACCAGTGATCCAGATGGTGGCTTGGCCGGACTTGCCGACCCCTATTTTGACCTCCGCGGATTCGCCGCGGTTTGAAAATGCTGCGACCAAGAGCAGCATCGTGAGTAAACCCGACCGGCGTCGAATAGCCATTTTGGAAGGCCCCCTTGCAGTATATTGTTCCGCAACCTTGGGGCGTGCGCAAGCGAAAGCAGTCGAGACGAACAGCGGCTTTCGTCCTGATCTAGGTAATCGGCTACTCGCTGCAGTCGCTGACGCGCTGTAATCTCCCCTGCCGATTCGGAGTAGCAGATGCCCGCGCCCAAGGTCTTTATCTCGTATTCGCACGACTCGTCGGACCACAAGGCATGGGCGCTGCGCGTGGCCGCTTCGCTGCGAGAGTTCGGGGTCGACGCGACGCTCGATCAATGGGATTTGGTGCCGGGACAGGATGTCGCTGCATTCATGGCCGATGGCATCCGCACTGCCGATCGCGTGGTGATGATCTGCACGGATGCGTACGTTGCCAAGGCGGAAGGCGGCAAGGGCGGTGTCGGCTACGAGCGCCTGATCGTCACAGCCGAGGTTGTCGCCAAGATCGACACCATCAAGTTCATTCCCATCGTCCGGAACAACGCCGGCGAGCGCAAGGTACCGATTTTTCTAGGGCCGCGACTGTACATCGACTTCTCTGACGACGCGCAGTACGGCCCGAAGCTGGAGGAACTGGCGCGCGAGATCCACGCCGCGCCGGCCTTGATCAAGCCAGGGCTCGGCGAGAACCCGTTCAAGGCCGAAGTGATCGAAGCCGGCGAACCGGTGCGGGTTGCGGGGCCGAGCGGCGCGACCGCGGCAGGCGAGCCGATCCTGAGCGGTCCGTGGTTCGAGGCGCAACACAACACGGCAGCGAGCGGGATCACAACGCTCTTCATTAGCGACGCCGGCCAAATGCCGCCCATCGACGATGTCGGTGGGATGGAAATTCGCATGGGGCTGCATGCCGGACTGAACAAGACCCAGATGGAACTCTTCAATGCGGTGCGCGCTTCGGAGATCAAGACGTTCGGCTGGCCGTTTGCTGTGACGCTCGAGAACCGGGAGGACAGCAAGCCGAGACCCTTCGGCGACGGTATTCGCGCCGAAATATCGATCAAGGAGCGGAAATCGTACGACTACTGGGCAGCGCGCAAGAACGGCGATTTCTACGCGATGCAAGGGTACTTCGAGGATCAACAGGGCGCGCCGGATGCCTTGTTCTTCAACACGCGCATCGTTCGTTTGACAGAAGCGCTGATGTTCGCCGGCAGGTTCTATACCGCCCTGGGCGCAACGACTGAAGCCAAGCTCAGCGTTCGCGTGACGCACCGGGGCCTTCGCGGACGCACTCTCAAGAGCGTCGGAGGCAACCGCATCTTGTTCGATACGCCGGCCTCGCACGAGCAGATGTCGGAGACGGAGACCGTCATCGTACTCGGCGCCCTTCGTGATACTCTGGTCGAAGAGGTGCAGCGCGTGTGTGCCCCCATGTTCATGCTCTTCGACTTCCAAGAGTTCGCACAGGAGGTCTACGAAAACATCGTGCGCCGGTTCGAGAGGGGCGACGTCTCGTAAGCCACGAAGGCGAAGGCGAGTGGCCTTCGCCGCCGCTCTGTTCTCTGCTTTTTAATGGCGCTATCAACGCGCGAGAGTCAGATTATCCGCCCTAGTGGCTCAAATCATGAGCGAGGCGCTGCGCATCGTGGTTGTGGACAAGACCGCCGCCTAAGAATCGAACCTGACTTTGGGCCTACTTGCGGGGAGTCAAGCCAAGGCAATGCTAATAAAGTGTTAAGCGATTAACTCGATTTTTACCCTTTGGTAGTAATTATTGAGAGACGACCACGAGGTGATTCGGGTTTCGAAGGCGTGATGCAAACAGGTTCAAGAGGGATTGTCCGGCCCAGGTTGAAGCGGCTTTAGCGAGCACCTCAAAGGTACCTTCTGCGCAGTCCTCCAGAACAACAAACAGCCCCCCATCCCCCCCAAGTTGGTCGAGAGCTTGATCTTCATACGTGACTCGCGAAATTTCCGTGAGCCACAGTGTTCTGTGATTGTCGATCGCGACAGAAAGGTCTTCGTCCATGTCGATGAGTCCTGTTCTTCATCAATCCGTGCGAGTGCGACCAGAGCCGCGGATGTCGGCAGCAGCCTTGGCCGAATACTTGATAATGCGGCCGGACGGGCAGCAGAACGTGCTGCACGATTGCAAATTTTCGCGACCTCCGATCGTGACAGCCAATGGCGACGCGGTGAGAGCGCTACGTGAGTACAATGCAGACCCTCGACGTTCCCCAGAGATTCTGATCCGGGTTAAGGAAGAGTTAACCATAAAAGCCGCGGAGCCTGGCATCAAGCCAAAGGCCCGCGAAGACGCACTGCGATGCATTGAAATCGTTCAACTATTCGAGCAGCGAGAAAATGCGCTGGGGATGCGCAGAATGTCTCTCGCGGCGGCTCCGAATTTCGAAGCTGTCGATATTGAGGGCGTGACCGTTTCGATCCGGCCAGACTTCCTCGTCGGTGGCGGCGGAAGCGGGCAGCGGTTGGGGGCAGGCATGTTGCGGGTTGCCAAAGCTCCTGATCCAGAAGCTTGCAAAATGCAGGCAACGAAAGAGCGCCGCGGGGAACACCGCCGAGAGTTGGCGCGATACTTGGTCGCTTTGATGCAGATCTTGCTTGAAGCCCAGGACAAAAGCCTCGGAACTGTTGATCGGGACTCGTGCTTTGTGGCCGATCTCCGCCTTGCGGAGCAAATCGGACCAGCGCCAGACCATACTGCACGCTTGCGAGCCATCCGCGCTGCGTGTCGACAGGTCAGGGAACTTTGGCCGAGCATCCAAGCGAAACCCGCGCTGTATCAAAAATAGGTGCAACACGCCGGCCGGAAGCGAAGAGATAGTCGTGCTAGGGTAGCCCATGCCAAAGCTTAATCCGTTTCGCCCAGGAAGCGTCGTGTCACCTGGCATGTTTGTCGGGCGGATCGAAGAAATCGAGGTCGTAGAGCAATCCTTATTACAGGCTCGCGATGGCAATCCTCAGCATTTCATAATCGAGGGAGAAAGGGGCATCGGCAAGTCGTCGTTGTGCCTTTGGGTGGACTACTTAGCCAAAGGTGACACGACTTATGATGGCAAAAATCGGCTCAGCTTTGTCGTTGTGAACATCGAACTCCACGCTGCAATGGGGTACGACGATATTGTTGACGCGATATTGGGAGAACTAAAGAGGCAGATTTCTACGCGAGATTCCCTTTTAGAAAATTGCAAAAAGGCTTGGGAATTTCTGAGCCGCTTTCAAATATCTGGGATCAAGTATGATCGCCCTCAGCCGGTTGCTACGAACAGTAGACGCCTCGACGAGCTTACCGACGTACTGGTGAACTTGATCGAAGAATCCATGGGAGCGATTGAAGGCGTTCTGATTTTGATCGACGAAGCGGATCGTCCACCCAGCGACGCTCACTTGGGACAGCTATGCAAGCTGCTGACGGAGAGACTTTCTCGGCGTCGGTGCGAACGGGTTTGTATAGGCCTAAGCGGATTGCCGGACCTGATGCAGAAACTTCGCGAGTCTCATGAATCGAGTTTGAGAATTTTCAATATTTTGGAACTCAAGCCGCTAGAGTTCGGAGAGCGGATGAGGGTCATCGATACAGGGATCGAGCAAGCAAACAAATCCAGCGGCACCGAGATCGAAATTCTGGAAGACGCAAAGCGTCTGATTGCCAACCTCTCAGAGGGGTACCCCCACTTTCTACAAGAGTTCGCTCATTGCTCTTTTGCAACGGACAGCGACAACATAATCAGTGTTTCGGATGTGCTTCAGGGGACGTTCAACGAGCACGGGGCCTTAAACCAGCTCGGCAGGAAATATTTCGCTGACCTCTACATCGACCAGATCGGCTCAGAAGATTATCGGCGAGTCCTGATCGCAATGGCGGACCATATGGACGATTGGGTTGGCAGGCAGACGATCATTAACAATTCAGGCGTGAAAGAATCCATCGTCAACAATGCCCTCAGCGCTCTGCGAGAAAGAAAAATCATCCTGTCCAATCCAAGGGCGCGGGGTGAGTACCGGCTCCCGACCCGGTCCTTCGCGGTATGGATAAAGGCCCGCGAAACACAGAAAAAAGCCGAGCCAGCACTTTCGGTCGGCGACACAGCCAGCGTGATCAACGTCCTTGCGGAGCAAAACGGGCCTATTGAACGCTAATGATCGCTAGTGAAGCTGGTACAAAGCGAGACCACAAGCGTGCTGCAGCCTCCCATGGGATGCCTTTTGCAGAAGTGGCCGGCCAACAAGTTTACGCCCCCAGCGCGTCCCTGACGGAAAAGCATCCAGCGTAACCGGGCGCTCGTCCAATTAAGTATTTGAAAAAATACGGGAAAATGGTGCCCAGGGGCGGAATCGAACCACCGACACTGCGATTTTCAGTCGCATGCTCTACCAACTGAGCTACCTGGGCGTGCTGAGGGAACGACCCAAAGAGAAGGTCAAGGCCCATCGAGCGGGCGGTTTATAGTGGGCCGGGGGCTGCCTGTCCACCCACGCTTCGCCTTCGGCTTCGCGGGGCGCGGCGCGGCTGTGTACAAGGTGGGACGGGATTGCCGCGGCTGGCGCGCGGCGCTTCGATCGCTCAAGTAAATAATTGATATATATCAACTATTCTTCGCCATCTGCCTCGTCGTCCCGGCCGGGGATGACATACGAGCCTTTCAGCCAGCGGTTCAAATCGACGTCGCGGCAGCGCGAGGAGCAGAACGGACGGGTGGCCTGCACCTGCGGCTTGCCGCAGATCGGGCAGGTTTTGAGGGGTCCGGCGGGCTTTTTGACGTGGTCGTCCATGATGGCGGCGGCTTACACGAGGTGATGAGGTTCAAGAGCCTGTCTGCGAACGGGTTCCTGCGGCGGAGGCGCATACTCCCCGCCAGCCGATTCTACTGTGCATGGGGTTGTTTTCGAGATTTTTGTCGAGACCTGCTCAGACGGCCGTGGCGTTGAGCCAGCCGAAGCGGATCGGAAAGCCCTCGCCGCCGAGCAGCGTCGTGGTCTCGTAGAGCGGCAGGCCGACCACGTTGGTGTAGGACCCCACCATCTTCACCACGAACGAGCCGGCGATGCCCTGCACGGCGTAGCCGCCGGCCTTGCCGCGCCATTCGCCGGAGCCGATATAGGCTTGGATGTCGTCCTCCGAGAGACGCTTGAAGCGGACGCGGGTCTCGACCAGGCGCTGGCGGAAGGCCTCGCGCGGCGTCACCAGGCAGATCGCGGTATAGACGCGGTGGTTGCGGCCCGACAGCAGCCGCAGGCACTGCGCGGCCTCGTCCACGAGATTGGCCTTGGGCAGGATGCGGCGGCCGACCGCCACCACGGTGTCGGCGGACAGGATGAAGGCGCCGCGCAGCTCGTCGTCGAGATGGACTGACTTCAGCGCCGCATCGGCCTTGGCCCTCGCGAGGCGATTGGCGCAGGCGCGCGGCAGTTCGCCCCGCTTCGGCGTCTCGTCGACGTCGGCCGGCCGGAGCGCGTCGGGGTCGATGCCCGCCTGGTTGAGCAGCGAGAGGCGCCGCGGCGAACCGGAGGCAAGAACGAATTTGGGGCGGCCGAGCATCAGGTGATTTGGGGATCAGGCAGGGGGTGAATTGCGCGCGGAACCTATCGGAAGGGGGCTGATTTCACAACCCGGGAACCCAGGTTTGGTGATTCGAGGTGTCCGACATGCGTGTGCCCTCAGTCTGTGACGCGGGTGTTACGTCCGCCCTGTGCTACCCGCTCGCCGCGCCCACCTTGGCGAACCGCCGGCGGATGCGCATCAAGAGCTGGTCGCAGACCTCACGATAGGCGGCGAGCTTCTGGTCGCGGCTGCCCTCGATGGTGGTGGGATCCTGCGTCGGCCAATATTCGACGTCGGAGGCGAGCGTGCGGGTCAGCTCCAGCGCCTTGTGGTGCGCTTCCGGCGAGAGCGTGATGATGAGATCGAAATTCAGCCCCTCCCAGTCCTCCAGTTCCTCGAAGGTCTGCGGCTTGTGGCTGGAGATGTCTTGCCCCAGCTCGTCCATCACCGCGACCGCGAAGGGATCGAGCTCGCCCTTCCTGGCGCCGGCCGATTTCACGTAGAGGCCTTGCGGAAACATGTGCTGCAGCAGACTCGCGGCCATCGGTGAGCGCACGCTGTTCATCGCGCAGGCGAACAGCACCGATTGTGGATCGCGTGCGCGTGGGGGCGCAGCCATCCGCGTTTAACCCTTCCAATGAAGGACAGTGATGAGCGTGAACAGCCGGCGCGAGGTCTCGAAATCGACCCGCACCTTGCCCTTCAGCCGCTCCTGCAACGTGCGCGATCCCTCGTCATGAATGCCGCGGCGTCCCATGTCGATGGCCTCGATCTTGTCCGGGGTCGCAGTGCGGATCGCCTGGTAATAGCTGTCGCAGATCATGAAATAGTCCTTCACGATTCGCCGGAACGGCGTCAGCGACAACAGATGCGCAACCACCGGCGTGCCTTCCTCGCGGCGGATGTCGAACATCAGCCGGCTGCCGGTGATGCCGATATGCAGCGTGAACGGCCCCTTGCCGTCCGCACCGTCGGGCGCGAACAGATTCTGCTCGATCAGATCGTAGATCGCGATCGCGCGCTCATGCTCGATGTCGGGCCCGGAACGGCCGATCGAGTCCTCGTCGAGGGTCACCGCGACAATGCGATTGGTCGAGTCGTCCTGTTCGGGCGGCTGGGTCATGACAGATTGAGGCGCAATCCAATCGAGCGCGAATGGGCATCCAGCCCCTCCGCTTGTCCGAGCGTCATCGCCGCCGGGCCCAGCGCACGCAGCTGGTCCGGGCCGCATTTCAGGATCGAAGTGCGCTTCATGAAATCAGCGACCCCGAGCCCTGAGGAGAATCGCGCCGAGCGCGCCGTCGGCAGCACGTGGTTGGAGCCGCCGACATAATCGCCGATCGCCTCCGGCGTATGCGCACCGAGGAAGACAGCGCCGGCATTGCGGATCTTTGCGGCGAGCGCGTCGGGATCGGTGGTCATGATTTCCAGATGCTCGGCGGCGATCGCGTCCGCAAGCGGAATGGCCTCAGTGAGGTTCTTCACCATGATGATGGCGCCGAAATCGGCCCAAGAGCGCCCCGCGATCGCCGCGCGCGGCAGCGTCTTCAGCTGCGCTTCGACGGCCTTCCCGACATCGGCGGCGAGGCGCACGGAATCGGTGATCAGGATCGATTGTGCGCTGGCATCGTGCTCGGCCTGCGCCAAGAGATCCGCTGCAATCCAGTCGGCATTGCCGGTGTCGTCGGCGATCACCAGCACCTCGGAGGGGCCGGCGATCATGTCGATGCCGACCTTGCCGAACACCAGCCGTTTTGCGGCGGCGACATAGGCATTGCCGGGGCCGACGATCTTTGCCACCGGTGCGATCGTCGCGGTGCCGTGCGCGAGCGCGGCGACAGCCTGCGCGCCGCCGACGCGATAGATCTCGCTGACGCCGCCGAGATGCGCAGCCGCCAACACCAGCGGATTGAGCTTGCCGTCGGGCGAAGGCACGACCATCACGAGCCGCGAGACGCCGGCAACCTTGGCCGGCACCGCGTTCATCAGCACCGACGACGGATAGGCCGCGGTGCCGCCGGGCACATAGAGGCCCGCGGATTCGATTGCAGTGTAACGCCAGCCGAGCTCGACGCCGAGCGGGTCGGTGAAGCGTTCGTCCTTCGGCAGCTGGCGGCGATGATAGGTCTCGATGCGGTCGTGCGCGAGCTTGAGCGCATCCAGCGTCGCGGGATCGCAGGCCTTTTTCGCGGCTTCGATCTCGGCGGCTGAGACGCGAAGGCCCGATGCATCCAGCTTCAGCCGGTCGAACTTCGCCGTCGCCTCGAGCAGGGCGGCGTCACCGCGCCTGGCAACGTCGTCGACAATGGCGCGCGCCGCGGCCTCGACATCGGCCGAGACCTCGCGCTTGGCGGCCAGGAAGGCCTGGAATCGCTGGTCAAAATCGGCGCTGCTGCGGTCGAGACGAACGGGCATTTTTTGGCTTGGCTTCTGCTGGTTTAAGGGGCGCAGTCTGGCTCACAGCCCCCCTGCTCAATGGCGCGGCGGGGAAGCTGCGTCAACCCTTGCCAGCCCCATGCTCCGGCCCGAGTCGGGTCGGCTGGTATACAGACAACCTCATCCCTCCTCCTCGATCCCCAGCCCCGTTCCCAATTCGTCCGCCCCCAGGTCGGTCAGCTCGCATTCCAGGCATTCGACGTCGAGGCGGATGGCGCCGCCCTGGGCAAACAGCAAGAGTGCGCTGCCTCCGGGCTCCTCGTCGCGGCCGTCCCGGGGATGAAACTCGATGCCGACGAGGTCCAGAACCGACTCAGGTGTCGCAAGATCGATGTTGCGCGACTTGCAGGCGAGCACGCGGTCGAAGCGAAGCGCTGAAACCAGCCGACGCGGCTCGGCCTCGCCGTCCAGCGTCTGCTCCCAATCGAGTCTGCTCATGCCGACGACAAGGCGCTTCTCGCCCTGTCGCCAGATGATATCGGAAGGCTGCACACGGGCGTCCTGCACGTGGGTCGAGATCACCGCGAGATCATCGGCATCGAGCGCGATCAGTTTGAGCTGGGGAGACATCACCGGCACTTCTCCTCGGGGGCTGATACGGCTCAACGCGCCGGGCTGCCGAAATTTCCGCAAACTAACGGGTCTACGGGCTAGAGGCTATTGCCCGACCATGCCGGTCGCGCCGAAAATAATGACCCGCATCGGGACGTCCCCGCCGAAGTCGCGGCTCATGCGGCGGCAGCGATCTCGTCGAACGATACACCGGTCAGCGTCGTCGAGACATCCCACAGCATGGCAACCGAAGCGAGATCCTTCGCCTGCGGCATGATCCTCGCCGCCACGGGCGGCCCCTTCAATTCGTAGTACCAGTTCGGGCCGTAATAGCCGCCGGGCTCCGCGTCCTCGGACGTCGCCGCAAACAGGGTCGGCAGCGCGCCTTCAGCCGCGGACTGGCTGATCAATGGCTGCAGCAACCGGCCGACCCGCCACTGCAAGGTGTTGGTGCCCGGCCCGTTCGGAATGAGATCGGTGCGCGCGTAGCCCGGATGCGCGGCAACACTCTGCAAGCCCCAGCCCGCCGCATCGCTGCGCCGCTGCAGTTCGAGCGAGAACATCAGCATCGCGAGCTTGGACTGGCAATAAGCCCGCCAGGGGCGATAGGACCGCTGGCTCTGCAGATCGTCGAAATTGATCGCGCCGGAGCGATGCGCGAGGCTCGAGAGATTGACGATCCGGGGCGCCTTGGCGCGGCGAAGCCGCGGCAGCAGATGCGCCGTCAGGGCGTAATGGCCGAGATAGTTGGTGCCGAGCTGCATCTCGAAACCATCCTCGGTCTCCTGCCGCTTCGGCAGCGCCATCACGCCGGCATTGTTGACGAGGAGGTCGAGCTGGTCGTTGCTCGCGGAAAAGCGCTTGGCGAAATCGGCGACCGACGACAGGCTGGCGACGTCGAGATGCTCATAGGCGATCAGGGCGTTTGGAAACCGGCCGCAAATGCCCTCGATCGCCCGCAGGCCCTTTGCGTCGTTGCGCCCGGTGAGTATGACGATGGCTCCAGCGCCTGCCAGCGCCAGTGCCGTCTCATAGCCAAGGCCGCCAGTGGCCCCGGTGACGACGACAGTCTTGCCGCTGAGCGAGGGGATGTCTGCCGTGGTCCAGTCAGTCATGCCATATCTCCGTCGGGGCTGGAATGAGAGCCGCGACGGGTCTAAATGTGCACTGAGTGCAAGTTTGCAAGAGGTGAAATAATTTGAAGGCTTCGAAGCCCGCCGCGACTTCGGTCAGGACACGTCCCAAGCCATTGCCGGCAGAGGTAAAATCCCCCGTCACCCCGGGCCTGCGCCAGCGCAAGCAGCAGGAAACTCGCGAGCGGTTGAAGCGCGCGGCGATGGCGCTGTTCCTGGCGCGCGGCTTCGAGGCCACGACCATCGACGACATCGCGACTGCTGCCGACATGTCGCGGCGCAGCTTCTTCCATTATTTCGCGTCCAAGGAGGACGTGGTCGCCGCCTGGCAGGAGGATGCGGCGGCGGCGCTGGTCACCGAGATTCTCGCGCGGCCTGCGGAGGAATCCATGCTCACGGCGGCGGAGAACGCCATCGCCGCGGCCATCAAGCGGATCAATCCGACCGAGGCGGCCGCGATGTCGCGGCTCAAGCACGACAATCCCGCGCTTCAGGCCCGCGACCGGCTCAAATACGAAAAGCTCGAACGGGCGCTGGCGGACGGGCTTGCGCAACGCTCCGGCCGCAAGTCGGACCGGCTGAAGGCCCGGCTCGTCGCCATGATCGCCACCGGCGCGATGCGCGTCGGTGGCGAAAGCTGGCTCAGCGAAGGCACGCGCGACAAGCCGGAAGCTTTCGTCAAGCGCACCTTCGATGCGATCAGGGCGATCCTGGGGTGAGGTCTCGCCTCAGCCCTTGAAGAACGCGAGCAGGTCCGCATTGATGGTTTCGGCGTGCGTGGTCGGCATGCCGTGCGGAAAGCCCTTGTAGGTCTTCAGCGTACCGTTCTTGAGCAGCTTGGCCGACAGCGGGCCGGCGTCAGCGTAAGGCACAATCTGGTCGTCCTCGCTGTGCATCACCAGCACCGGCACGGTGATCTTCTTCAAGTCCTCGGTGAAGTCTGTCTGCGAGAACGCGACGATGCCGTCGTAATGCGCCTTGGCGCCGCCCATCATGCCTTGCCGCCACCAGTTCTGGATCACGGCTTCCGAGGGTTTCGCGCCCGGACGGTTGTAATTGTAGAACGGGCCTGCGGCGACATCGCGATAGAATTGCGAACGGCCGGCGGCGAGCGCGACCTGGAAATCGTCGAACACCTTCTTCGGCAGGCCACCGGGATTGGCAGCCGTCTGCACCATCAACGGCGGCACCGCGGAGATGATCGCTGCCTTCGCCACCCGGCTCTCGCCGTGGCGCGCGATGTAGTGCACGACCTCGCCGCCGCCGGTGGAATGGCCGACATGGATGGCGCTCTTGAGGTCGAGATGCGCGGTCACCGCCGCGAGATCGTCGGCGTAGTGATCCATGTCGTGGCCGTCGGAGACCTGCGACGAGCGACCGTGGCCGCGGCGGTCATGGGCGATGACGCGGTAGCCGTGCGCTGCGAAGAACAACATCTGCGCGTCCCAGTCGTCGGCCGACAGCGGCCAGCCATGGCTGAACACGATCGGCTGGCCCGAGCCCCAATCCTTATAGAAAATATCGACACCGTCCTTTGTGGTGATGGTGGGCATTGGGAGACTCCCTTAGTCGGAAACGATCAGGCGAACGCCATCGACTTGTAGCGGCGCCAGGCGCCAATGGTGACGACCACGAAGAACAGCAGCACGATGCCCTGCACCACGGCGAACACGGGACCGCCCGGCGGTGCCGGCGGCACAGCCGGCGCGAGCGCGGCCAGCGCCGGGACCTTCAGGAACGACTGGATCACCAGCACGAAGACGTTGAAGTACAGCGAGATCATCGCGGTCACGATGTAGACCGGCCGCCACGCGCCTTTGAGCTTCATGCCGTAGAGCGCGATGCAGGCGATCGCGAGCAGTACCAGCGAGATGCCGGCGATGATGTACGACGGCAGCAGCTCCTTGAACGGAAACAGGAAGCCGGTCGCGTTGGTCAGAATGGTGAACAGCAGAAAGATCGCGGTGAGACCCGGCATCGGCTTCGAGCCGAGCAGGCCAAACATCACGACGAGACCGGCGACGATTGCGATCAGGCTGATGATGACATGGACCAGTGTGAAGGCTTGCAGGCTCATCCCGAGAACCATGGCATCTCTCTCCTACTCTCTGCATTGAGATCAGGAGATTGATATTACGGTCCTCATCGGATTGCCACATGCGGCACGATCACACATGCGCGCGCAGCCATGCGTCATCGTGCGAATCGGCAAACGCATGGCTGAATTTTTTGCAGCGCTGTCACACAGGACAGCAGTTTGTAGTTTGTAGTCCGGATGGAGCCACCGGGTCGGCGCGAAGCGCCGCCCGATGACAGGCTCCGCGAAATCCGGGGTTCTTGCGTGTAAATGCAGCGGCCCCGGATTACGCTTCGCTCCATCCGGGCTATGGGCTTGCAGTCTTCGACGAAAGTTGAATCACACTTCCTTGGTGTCGAAGATCAAAAGATCCGCACCGCCGCTGGCGAATTTCGACACGTCGCCGGCGGCCGCCTTGCCCGCTTCGCTGCCGAAGGCCTTCTGGATGTCGCCCACGCTGTCGAAGCTGAGAATGGCGACGAGATGGACTCCTGATGGTCCGGCGGGCGAACCGACCGCGCCCGTGCTCACGGCGTATTTCTTCAGGCCGGGAAGTTTCTTGGCGAGCGGAATGTGGGTCTCGGCATAATGCTTGTCGAAAGCGGCAGCGTCTTTGGGCGTCTTGTAGAGCACGACGAGTTCGGCCATTTAGTCCTCCCGTTGAATCTTGTTCTTCCGCGCGCGATTGACCTCGCGACGAGGGGATAGTCCGCGGGACACGGCAAGATGGCAAGTCACAATCGACTTGCCATTTACTTGTCTTGTCCTTGACTAAAGCGCCGGTTTTGCGGCGTCGCCGAGATAGCCGTGGAGCGAGGCCACGACCTGCGCGCCTTCGCCGATGGCGCCGCCGACGCGCTTGACCGAGCCGGAGCGGACGTCGCCGACGGCGTAGACGCCGGGCACGGAGGTCTCGAGCGGCGCCACCAGCTTGCCCTGGTTCAGCTCGGACTGCGCGCCTGTCACGACGAAGCCGCCACGATCGAGCGTCACGCCGCAGCCGTCGAGCCAGCCGGTGGCGGGATCGGCGCCGACGAACAGGAACATATTGCGGATGTCGGCGGACTCTTCGTCGTTCGACAAGCGGCTCTTCAAGCGAATGCGCCGCAGCAGCGAAGCCTCGTCGCCCTCGAGCGCCGAGATCTCGGTATTGAACATCAGCTCGATGTTCGGCGTCGCCTCGATGCGCTCGATCAGATAGCGCGACATGCTGGCCCCGAGGCCGCCGCCGCGGATGATCATGAGCACGCGTCTGGCGTGGCCCGACAAAAACACGGCGGCCTGTCCCGCCGAATTGCCGGCGCCGACCAGCGCCACTTCCTCGCCGGCGCACAGCTTCGCCTCGACCGGAGAAGCCCAATACCAGACGCCGCGTCCCTCGAACTTGTCGAGATTCTCGATGTCAGGCCGGCGATAGCGCGCGCCGCTCGCGACCACCACCGCGCGCGAGCGCAAGGGATCGTTGCCGTCGAGCGCGACCGAAAACGCGCCATCCTTTTGCGTGCAGTCGAGCGACTGCACCGTCACCGGGATCATGATATCCGCGCCAAACTTCTGCGCCTGGTTGAACGCGCGCGCCGTGAGGGCCTGTCCGGAAATCCCGGTCGGGAAGCCCAGATAGTTTTCGATGCGTGCGCTGGCGCCGGCCTGGCCGCCGAAGGCGCGGGTGTCGAGCACGGCGACCGAAAGGCCTTCGGAGGCCGCATACACGGCGGTCGCGAGCCCCGCCGGTCCGCAGCCGACGATCGCGACATCGTAGATGCGGTCATTGCGCGGGCCGCCGATCATGCCGATCGCGCGCGCAAGCTCGGTCTCGCCCGGATTGCGCAGCACCGCGCCGTCGGACGTGACGATCAGCGGCCAGTCCTCGGGCTTCGGCGAATAGCGTGCGATCACCTCGGCGGCATCGCGATCGCGATCCGGATCGAGCAGATGATGCGGCTGGCCGTTGCGGGTGAGGAAGCCCTGCAACCGCACCACGCCGGCCGAATGCGAGGGACCGATCAGCACGATGCCGCCGACGCCGGCCTGCAGCAGATTGACCCGGCGCAGGATCAGCGCGCGCATGATGCGCTCGCCAAGCTCGGCCTCGGCGACCAGCAGCGCGCGCAGCCGCTCCGGCGCCAGCAGCAGCGTCTCGACATCGCCTTCGGCGCGGCCGTCGACCAGCGCCGGACGGCCGGACAGCTGACTGAGCTCGGCCAGAAATTGACCCGGCCCCTGGTCGATCAATGGGGTGACATTTCCGAGCCCGTCGCGCTGGGTTATGGCGACATGGCCCGTCAGCACGACGAACATGCCCGGTCCCGGCTTGCCGGTTTCGAACAGCAGCTCGCCATGCTTGTAGGTGCGGAGCTCTCCGAAATGGCTGACACGCTCGATCTCGGCCGGCGTCAACGCCGGGAACGTCTGCTCGGGGCGGGTGAAACGCGACATCTGCGCATCACCTTTGCTTCGTTGCGATTCGTCCTGCCCCATTGTCACGTCCATTCACTCCAAAATTTCTTAGCCGTCGGCCTTGCCGGCGGTCCCCTCATCTAGGGAACCATCGTCAGCTTGCGAGGGGTCGGCGCTTGCGGCGCGTTCGCGCGCCTGCGCCTTGCGCCGCTTCAGATTCTCTCGCAGCGCCGATTTCAGGCGATCGTCCCGCGATCCCCTCGCTTGCCTTGCGTTCTCGTCGTTCCTGTCAGCCATCACGGGTCCAATACAGCGGTTGGCGATAACATGCCCAGAGAATGCGGCAGCTCAAGAGGCCCGCGCGGTCCCGATCGTGCGAAACTCAAAATGAAGCGAATCCGCTTCGGCGGCCAACTGGCCAGTTGGCGGGGGAAGCGGAACCAAAATTGGCGAAAGTCAGTCGTTTCGAGCCGAAACAGCCGTGTTACCCCTGATATCGCCCCGATTTTCTCGTTTTGGCGGGGCCTGCAAGCTTGCACAGCGGGGAGGCCTGTGGCAGATATCGGCCCGCTCGGTAGGCCCCCTTTGTGGCGGCCGATTCTTATCCCAGCATTGCTGCCGTAGCTCAGTGGTAGAGCACTCCATTGGTAATGGAGAGGTCGACAGTTCAATCCTGTCTGGCAGCACCATTTCCTCAGACACATCAACGCATCGCCAGCTTCTGAAGAGCGATCTCCTTGCAGCCCATTGCGCGGCGCAAGAGGGGCAGGACTTGTCGTCCGCCCCTCTCCGGTTCTCGCGGAAATCAAGCGCCGCTCAAACTCAGAAGCTGAAGCCGACGCCGCCGGCAGCCAGATGGTGGGACGTCCCACCGAAACCGGTCGTCCATGCGCTGGTCGGAACATGCGTGGGATCCACGGTCGAACCAAACACCTGGCCCACGTCGCCGACATACAAATAGCGGTACTCGCCAAACAGGTATGCGCCGCTGTCACCAAGGGCGAAGCGCGCGCCGGCCTTTGCCTGTGCCGCAAAGGTCCAGGCGGAGGAGTCGGGGTTCGAGTTGAAATGATTGATGCCAGGTTCCGCCGGGTCGGTCTGGGTGGACGTAGCGCCGTTGATGGAGACTCGGGCCGCGCCGAACCCGCCGCCGATATAGGGCGTGAAGTTCTGATAGGGCGTCTGGAAGCCAACAACCATATTTGCCAGAAGCACCGTGGTGCGGGTCGGGAACGTATTGTCGAAGGTGTGTTCGGGAAGCCGGTCCGTGGGATTTACCAGCGTCGCGCGCTGCTGGTTACTTGCAAGATAGAAACCCTCGATCTCCAGTGCGGGACGCAAATAAGCGCCATACGACCACTCATAACCGAGATGCGCGCCGCCGAACCCGACGCCGCCACTGCCGGTCTGCCCCGTGGCATTGATGGCCATGGGGCCTCCGACGGCCTCGGTGAAAAAGGCGGTGCCGAACTGGCTGACGCCGGTGCTGCCGCGACTACCCCCGCCACCGAAAACGCCGACATAGGCGCTGCGGTTGGAAGCCGGCAAGACTGCGGGCCCCTTGGTGTACATCGCATAGGCCTGCGCGGGCGGAGTCGCCACCACCGTCTCCTTCGCGGCATCGCGTCCGGCCGGCCTGGCTGCCGGTGTCGCCTCGCGGGCCTCTCGCGGAGTGGCAGCGCGCCGCTCCTGTTTTGCCTGCTTCAACTCGGCGCGCAACTCGGAAATGGTCTGCTGTTGCGCCTTCAGCATGCGAAACAGCTCAGCGTTGGATGGAACCTCCTCGGCCTGGGCGGCACCCGCCGCCATCAAGCCCGCCGCCACGATAAAACACTTGCGCGCTGTCATTTGAGATCCCGCCCCCTGGTTACGAATCATTGGCTGCCACTATGGAGTCAGGCCGGGACATCGCAAAGCTATCGCATCGACGCAGACCATCGTTTCAGCCGTCCGCTGGAGATCTCCAACGCCGTGTGGATTCTGAGCGACAGGCGCGCGCGTCTCCATCAATCCTGTCTGGCAGCACCACTCTCAAATTGCGCATGAAGCGGCATTCTCGCGGCTCGAAACGCCCGAGTTTTGCTTCCTTCTTTCGCCCTCCTCCGTGAAGAGGGCGCAGGGAAGACCGGGTGCCGACGGGCACCCGCGGTCCGCTGCGCGAAGGTGTAGCGCAAGGAAACCGCACAGCAGCATACAGGTGACGCCGAACACTCGGCCTTCCCTGCGCGATGGGTTGACGGCGTATGCCGCGCTCTCCCCGGCGACGAGTTCCTGTTGTCACCGTCACTCCGCGAAAGTTGATGCACCGCGCCCGGTTGGGGCGATGCGTCGTCGCGAAAGCTTGGCTGTAGCAACGACAGCCGGGACCACACGGTTTGGCCGTACGCAGCGACCCGACTTCGCCAAGGGGCTTCGCCGGGCAAGGCGCCGTTCGTACGACACGGCTTGTGGTGAGCTCACGGGGTTCGGCTCAATCCTCTACCCGCCCTGCCCCCACATCCGCGCCGGCGCTGCCGCGTCCACCGCATCCCCAGCCCACGTTCGACACGACGTACGATCGCCCCTCTCCTCGGGCCGGGATGGCGAGAATATGCCGCAATTCCGAATTTCGGTAAAGTGGAATATTTTTGTGGAGAGGGGTTGACGGGGGTTTGGCGGGAGGTGGGTGTTTTGCCCGACGGGCAAATTGGCGTGCGTGGCGAACACAAGCCCGCCGACACGTCGGCAGGCGTGATTCCGAGGTTCCCACCTGTTGGGCCGCCCAGGTAAGGTTAATTCTTCCTTTCGATTGTCGGTAAAAATTTATCTATTATCGTTCTGGTCATTAATGACGAACCAGAGGCTCCAACAGTGTTTGCGTGTTGCCTGATCGTGACTGGGACTGCGCTGCTTCTGTCCGGCGTCGTTGCCTTCGGCCTTCATAGAAACTCGCTGCACTCATTGGCGCTGCTGTAGTCGGGCCGGCTTGTAGGATGGGTAGAGCGCAGCGAAACCCGTCGGGGGCTCATTCGGTGCCGAGGCATGATGGGTTTCGCTGCGCTCTCCCCATCCTACGCACGACGCGCGATCAATCTTCTTCACCCATCTGATGACCCGCAATCCGATCGTCGGCACGGCGCAGCCGCCGGCAGAGTTCGCGATTGATGTTCTGCAGGACGATCACATAGGCGTGGATGTCGGCCTTATAGCAGGCGTAGAGCTTTTGGGCCGTCAGCTCGTACAGCACGGTCGGGCTCGCCGCGATGACGGTGGCGGAGCGGTTTTGCATTTCGATCAGCGTCATTTCGCCGAAGAAATCGCCGGGCCCCAGAGTGGAAATCGGGACGACGCTCCCGGAATTCGCGCGCTTGCTCACCGCGAGCCGGCCGGATTTGACGATGAACATCGAGCGTCCCGGCTCGCCTTCCGCCACGACGGTTGCACCGATGTCGAAGTTGCGTTCGACCAGCATCGATATCAGGAGTTCGAGGCTTGGGTTCGTGAGACCGCCGAAGAACGGCGTCGCAAGCAGGAACGCTTTCAGATCGGGGGCACTGACAGTCATCGCGTGAGCATACCTCCCGTCGCTGATAGCGGCAATCAGCCCGCAGGATGAGGTCAGTGGCGTAGCCCGGATGGAGCGTAAGCGTAATCCGGGGTTATCAACCACGGACGAAGTCGTCCCGGATTGCGCTTCGCTCCATCCGGGCTACGAACCTCAACCGACACGGCCATTTCACTGCCGCACAGCGCTCTCGCCGCGCAGCGTCCGCTTTCGCCAAAGGTCTATCATGACCTTGACGGTTGCCGCGAGCGCAGCTGCGCAAAGCAACGCCTTCGAGTTCGTCTCCATCGTCCCTTCGATCAGCAGGCAATGGACCACGCTGCAGGCGACGATGACGATTGCGAGCGGAAGATGGACGATGCGCCAGGTTCGCAGCCGCAGTCCCAAGCGCCGGCGAAGTCGCGCGAGAAGCGCGACCGCGAAGATGGCCCACATCGCGATCACGCCAAAGGGGGAGAACGGCGTCGGCGATGAGAAGGTGAGAGCGTCGATCATGTCGGGCGGACTGGTGATCCAGAGGCCGGCGACGTGGATCACCACCGCCAGAGCCAGCGCGCCGCCGATCCAGTGATGGGCGCGCCGTCCACGATAGGGCGACAGACCCGGCAAATATCCGCCGATCAGCAGCGGCTGAGCCAGCACGAGACCGAGGGCGATGATTCCTGCGAATCCGGCCAGGATGTAGACCGGGCCGCGCCATGCGAGCTGCTCGCTCTCTGCTGCGAGCGCGATCGGCACACCAATGGCCAAGGCGAAGACGGCCCAGATCAGGGGTTTGAAGGCCGATCTCCACCCCGTCATTTGCAATCCGATCAGGCCGGCTGAAGCACGAAGTGCGCCTCGAGGCTGGTTTCCTTAACGCTCCGCATGATCGGCCGCAGGAAGACGGTCTTGAACTCACCGCTGTCATAGGCGAGGTGACCATGCGGCTGGCCGAAGATGGGAATGATCTGCGGCATCTCCAGCCGGAACGCGCCGTCCTTGTCGGTGAGCGTGGCGCCGTGACTCTGCGGTTCGTGCTCCTGCCCTTCGACCGTGTGCGCCCAGATCTGGATGCGCTGTCCGGCAAGCGGCGCCCCGTCGCCGGCGCGGCGCACGGTGCCGCTCATCCAGAATCCGCCCTTGCCGATCCGATCCACGATCGCCGCGCCCTTGCGGTAATTGTTCGCCCCGCCCGTCATCGTTTCGGTCGGCGCGAGGCCATCCGCGCGGGCCGGCAGTAGCAGGCCGGAACCTGCGCCTGCCAAAACACCGGTTGCAACGACGGAGCCGCCGGCAGCGAGGAGGGTGCGGCGGCTGAGTACGACGATGGTCATGTCAGGTCCTCCTGGCGGCGGTGCAGCGGCTCGGCAGAGGGTACAACAACACGCGCAAAACGCCCAGTTGAGACGGAGGGCGCCATGGGTCGCCATAACAGGGTTGTGATCGGTGCTCTACCCATCCTGCGCGGTGACACTACATGTGGCTCTCTCAGACACGCAGCTCCTCCACTCCGGTATCCCCCACATGATCCCCTTCTCCGTGCTCGACCTCGCTCCCATCAAACAGGGCTCCGATGCGTCGCAGGCGTTTCGCAATTCGGTCGATCTTGCCCAGCATGCGGAAGCCTGGGGCTTCAAGCGGTTCTGGCTGGCCGAGCACCACAACATGACGGGCATCGCGAGTGCGGCGACATCGGTGGTGATCGGGCACGTGGCGGGCGGCACCAAAACGATCCGCGTCGGGTCCGGCGGGATCATGCTGCCGAACCATTCGCCGCTGATCATCGCCGAGCAGTTCGGCACGCTGGAGTCGCTGTACCCTGGACGGATCGATCTCGGGCTCGGCCGCGCGCCGGGCACCGACCAGTTCACCGCGCGGGCGCTCCGGCGCGATCTCGCGACGAGTTCCGAGAATTTTCCGCACGACGTGCTGGAATTGCAGGCGCTGCTCGGCGATGTGCAGCCGAACCAGGCCATCCGCGCCGTGCCAGGTATGGGAACGAAAGTGCCGCTGTGGATCCTCGGCTCCAGCATGTTCGGCGCGCAGCTCGCGGCCATGCTGGGGCTGCCCTTCGCCTTCGCCTCGCATTTCGCGCCACAGATGATGATGCCGGCGCTGCGCGAATACCGCGCGCGGTTCGAGCCGTCAGCGCAGCTCGACAAGCCCTATGCGATGGTCGGCGTCAATGTGTTCGCGGCCGACAGCAATGTCGAGGCGCAGCGCATGTTCACCTCGCTGCAGCAGCAGTTCATCAATCTGCGCCGCGGCACGCCGGGCCAGCTGCCGCCGCCGGTCGACGACATGGACGCGCTGTGGTCGCCGGCCGAGAAAGCCGGCGTCGCGCAGTCGCTGGCCTGCTCCGCCGTCGGCACGCCGGCGGTTGTCGAGGACAAGCTGAGGGCGCTGATCGCCGACACCGCCGCGGATGAGCTGATGACCACGGGACTGATCTACGACCACGCCGCGCGGCTGCGCTCGTTCGAGATCGCAGCCGAAGTGCGGGATCGGTTGGCGGGGCAGACGGCAATTTGAGAGTGCTCGGCCTCTATGGTTCGAGACGCCCGCCTCCAGCGGGCTCCTCACCATGAGGGTCTAACAGCAACACGAGACACCTCATCCTGAGGAGCCCGCCAGTGGCGGGCGTCTCGAAGGATGGCCGCAAGGAAACGGCGCTTACGCCGCCCTGATCGAGTTCATGAAGCTGGCGACGCCGCGCTTCAACCGGGTGCTTTCAGTGGCGAGCGATTGCGCGGCCGACTGCACCTGCGCGGAGGCGCTGCCGGTCTCTGATGCGCCGCGCTGGACGTCGGCGATGCTGGTCCCGACCTGCGAGGTGCCTTCGGCAGCGCGCTGCACATTGCGGGAAATCTCCTGCGTGGCGGTGCCCTGCTGCTCGACCGAGGTCGTGATTGCGGCCGAGATCTCCGATATCTTTCCGATCGTCGCCCCGATCTCCTTGATCGCCGCGACCGAATCCCGCGTCGCCGACTGGATGTCGGAGATCTGCTGGCTGATCTCGTCCGTTGCTTTGGCTGTCTGCTCGGCCAGCGACTTCACCTCGGACGCCACCACGGCAAAGCCACGACCGGCTTCGCCGGCACGCGCGGCCTCGATGGTCGCGTTCAGCGCCAGCAGATTGGTCTGGCCGGCGATGGTCTGGATGAGGTCGACGACATCGCCGATCCGGCCAGCGGCCTGCGACAGCTCGCTGATACGGCTGTCGGTCTTCTGCGCCTGGCTGACGGCCTCGCCCGCGATCCTGGCCGAGGTCTCGACCTGGCGAGAGATTTCGCCGATGGAAGACGCAAGCTCCTCGCTCGCGGCGGCCACCGAATGCACATTCGCCGATGCTTCGCCCGACGCCGTGGAGGCGCGGTTCGAGACCTGCGTGACGGTGTCGGCGGTCTTGGACAGCGTCGTCGACGACGTCTCGAGCTGGTCCGCGGCAACCGACACCAGCTCGATGATCTCGCCGACCTCGCGCTCGAACTGATCGGCCAGCCGATTCATGTCGAGCTTGCGCGCCTCGCCCTGGCGCTGCTCGGTGACGGACTGCTCCTCGCGCAGGCGGTTGGTCTCTAACATGGCGTCCCGGAACACTTGCACGGTGCGCGCCATCTCACCGATCTCGTCATGACGATCGGCATAGGCGACCGGCGCATCGAGCTGGCCCTGGCTGAGCGAGGCCATGCGCTCCTTCAGGCCCGTCAGCGGCTTGACCACGCTGCGGCCGACCGCCCAGGCGATCATGATCGAGATCAGCATCAGCACGGCGATGACCATCGAGGCCGTCTGCGCCATCGACCAGAAGGAATTGTCGACTTCCGACATATATTCGGCCGAGCCGATCATCAGATTCCACGGTGCGAAACCGCGGGTGAAGGCGATCTTCGCGAGCGGGGTCGGATCCGAGCCGCTGCGGCGGAACGAATAACGCAGCGTGCCCTGGCCCTTCTTGGCGATGCCCATCAGGGTGACGGCAAAGAAATTGCCGTCGGCGTCCTTGTTCGGACGCATGTCCTTACCGACGAATTGCGGAATGCCGGGATTGGAGACGCACAGGCCTGTTTCGTAGTCGTAGATATAGGCGTAGTTGCTGTGGTCTTCGTACCAGACGTAATTATTGGCTTCGAGGAAGCGCTTTTTGGCCTCCTCCTCGGTCATCTGGCCGGCCTTGTAGGCCTTGTAATAGCCATCTGCCAGGTTCCAGACGATGTCGACGGCGGCATGCGCTTTCTCGACCCGCTCGGTGACGAGCTGATTGCGCGCGAGCCACAGGATCGTGGAGGCGACCAGCGCCATGCAGATCGCACCGACCACCGTCATGAGGGCGAGCTTGGCGCCGATCGAGCGCAGCGAAAACAGATTCTTGAGAGCCGGCATTCTGCCTCTTCGATGTTGCTGGGCACAGCGCCAATCGAATCAGGCAGCCGGCCATCACGAGGTGGGAATGCGCAAACTAGAGGCAATTCGTTAAAAACCCAGTTACGCCACGAACGCGCCACGGATCGTCTCGGGTGTTACCGAAAGATTAATGTGGCCGCGCTCCGTCATTGCGAGCGCAGCGAAGCATTCCAGAAATGCATCCGCGGCACGATCCTGGATTGCTCACATAGGGAATGTGTGTCGCTGCGTGAGGTCGCTCGGCGCTGTCAATGGGCTGACGTGGCGTGCGTTTTTGTGGCACAAGGGCGGCCTCCGCCGACCGACCAAAGAGGCCACGCATGCCCGCGCCAAAACCGCCTGCCTTCGAGACCCTGAGCCTGCATGCGGGCCAGCATCCAGATCCCGCAACCGGCGCCCGCGCGGTGCCGATCTACCAGACGACGTCCTACGTGTTCCAGGATTCCGACCACGCTGCCGCGCTGTTCAACCTGGAGCGCGCCGGCCACATCTATACGCGAATCTCCAATCCGACCACCGGCGTGCTGGAAGAGCGGCTTGCAGCGCTCGAAGGCGGCGTCGGCGCGATCTGCACGGCGAGCGGCATGGCTGCGCTGCATCTCGCCATCGCCACGCTTTTGAATGCCGGCGACCACATCGTGGCGTCGAGCTCGCTCTATGGCGGCACCATCAATTTGCTGGCGCACACGCTACCGCGCTTCGGCATCACCACGACGTTCGTGAAGCCGCGCGATCATGATGCATTCCGGAAAGCGATCAGGCCGAACACGAAACTGGTGATCGGCGAAACCATCGGCAATCCCGGGCTGGAGGTGCTCGATATCCCGAAGGTCGCGGGAATCGCGCACGACGCAGAAATTCCGCTGCTGATCGACAACACTTTTGCGACGCCCTATCTCAGCCGGCCGATCGAGCTCGGTGCCGACATCGTCATGCATTCGGCGACCAAATGGATCGGCGGCCACGGCATCGCGATCGGCGGCGCCCTCGTCGACGGCGGCCGCTTCGACTGGCGGGGTTCCGGCAAATTCGGCGTGCTGACCGAACCTTATGGCGGCTATCACGGCATCGTCTTCGACGAGCAGTTCGGCACGGCGGCCTTCATCATGCGCGCGCGCACCGAAGGCCTGCGCGATTTTGGCGCCTGCCTATCGCCGACCAACGCGTTCCAGCTTCTCCAGGGCGTGGAGACGCTCGGCGTGCGCATGGACCGCCACATTCAAAACACCCATCTCGTGCTGGAAGCGCTCAAGGCCAACAAGGCGGTGGACTGGGTGCTGCATCCCTCGCTTGAAGACCACACGGACTACCAGCTTGCAAAGCAACTCCTGCCGCGCGGCGCGGGCTCGATCGTCTCTTTCGGCATCAAAGGAGGTCGGCCTGCGGGGCGCAAGTTCATCGAGTCCCTGCGCATGATCAGCCATCTCGCCAATGTCGGCGACGCCAAGACGCTGGTGATCCATCCCGCCTCGACCACGCACCAGCAGATGGATGCCGAGCAACTCAAGGCTGCCGGCATCGGCGAAGAGCTGGTGCGGCTATCGGTCGGCATCGAGACCGCCAGCGACATCATCGACGATCTCGCGCAGGCGCTGCGCATCTCGCAGAAGGTTTGACACGATGAAGCTTTTCGTCAACGGCGCCGAGGTGTTTGTCGCAACCGGCGGCCGCGAATTCGACAAGGCGCTGCCCACAGTCGTCTTCATCCACGGCGCCGGCTTCGACCATTCAACCTGGGCGCTGCACACGCGCTGGTTCGCCCATCACGGCTTTGGTGTGCTGGCGCCTGATATGCCCGGCCACGGCCGCTCGGTCGGACCGTCACTCACAAGCATCGCCGAGATGGCCGACTGGACGGCGGCGCTCATCGATGCAGCAGGTGGCTCCAAGGCGCACCTGATCGGCCATTCCATGGGATCGCTGATCTCGCTGGAGACGGCAGCGCGTCACCCCGGCAAGGTTTCCGCACTGAGCCTGATCGGCACCGCCGCGAAGATGACGGTCGGCCCCGATCTGCTGAAGGCCGCCGAAGCCAACGAGCAGGACGCCAACGATATGGTCTCGATCTGGGGGCTCGGCTTCACGGCCGAGCTCGGCGGCAGCCTCGCGCCGGGCCTGTGGATGCATGGCGGCGCGCAGGCGGTGTTGAAGCATTGCGAGCCCGGCGTGCTGTTCAAGGATTTGTCGGCCTGCAACGCCTACGCGAATGCGCTGACCGCCGCCGCGAGCGTAAAGGTGCCTGCGAGCTTCATCCTCGGCGAGCGGGACATGATGACACCGGTGAAAGCCGGCAAGGCGCTCGCCGCCGCAATCCCGCACGCAAAGACCATGGTGGTGCCAGGCGCGGGCCACATGATCATGGCCGAGCGCCCGGATGAATTGCTGGCAGCACTGAGGGGCTGAACCGCCTCAGGAGCCCGGCGTCCACTTCCAGACGATGTCGGACACGTTGACCGGCTTCGGGATCAGGCCGAGCTTTGCAAAGCGGTCGGCCACCGCCTGCTGGCTCTTGATCACCTCGGCGTCCAGCGGCACCACGCTATAAGTGGAGCGGTTGACGAAACGGCGGACGGCTTCAATGTCGACGCCGGTTGCCTCTGACTGCGCCTTTGCGACCTCCTCGTGATGCGCCTCGGCCCACACGCCTTCGGACGAGAAGGTCGTGTTCAGCTTGGCGACCAGCGACGGATATCTTTCGACGAAATCCGTATTGGCGATGTAGAAGGCGTTCGGCTTGTGCACGTCCTTGTCGAAGACGAGAACGCGCGCGTTCTCCTTCAGCTCGGCGAGCGCGAGATAAGGATCCCAGATCGACCAGGCGTCGACCGAGCCCTTCACGAAGGCGGCTGTCGCGTCGGCCGGCGCGAGCGGCGCCGACGTGATGTCGGACCAGGACAGGCCGGCCTTTTCGAGTGCCGCGACCAGCAGATTGTGCGCGCTAGACCCCTTGCCGAAGGCGACGCGCTTGCCTTTGAGGTCAGCCAGCGTCTTGATCGGCGAATCCTTCGGCACAATAATCGCCTGATTGTCACCTTCCGACTTCACCGCCGCGACATAGCGGATCTTGGCGCCGCCGGCCTGGGCGAAGATCGGCGGAGTGTCGCCGACGAAGCCGAAATCGACGCTGCCGACGTTGATGGCCTCGAGTAGCGGTGGACCAAACTGGAAGTCGATCCATTTGATCTCTATGCCAAGCGGCCTGAAGGCGTTTTCGAGCGTCTGACGCTGGCGCACGGCTGGGAAGAAGCCACCCTTCTGCGTGCCGATGCGGATCTCCGTCGGCTTGTCCTCGGCGTGCGCGGGTGTGGCCAAGGCGGCTGCCAGGAGCAGCGTTGCAGTCAGAAGTTGTCGTCGTGCAATCATGTTGCGGTCCTTTTGAGTGCAGGTTCAGTTGGCGAAGAATGAAGAATTCGCGCGGCGGCTCCGTCGGAGAACACGGCGCGGGCGGCCCGCTCGGCCTCGCGCGCCGAGCGGAACTGACGGCCTTCGAGACTGTCGAACAGGCGCTCGGAAGAGAAGAAGCGGAAGCCGCGCTCGTCTCTTGTGATGATGCCGGCGGCACGATCGTGGATTTCGATGATGTAGGCGGTCGACTGCGATTGGGACATGACTGCTCGCTCGCCGAAGTCTCGGCGTTCCTGTCTTGAGATTTTCGGGTGTGGAATGTTGCCAGGTGGTCAGCAACAACAACAGGCGCCGGTAGCCACCGAGAAACAGCGCCGCGTCATGCACGCATGCATGTCGTTATGATTGCGCTGGTGATCGGGTCTCATATCGCGGCATCAAGCTCGATGAGCAGTTTCGATGCTTTGAATATCGAGCGATTGGCGCGTTCGGTCAATGAAATGGCTGTCCATATTTGAAGGCCGCGCGCTCGCGCCCTTCTCCCGCTGCAAGCACTGACAGGCAGATTCATCTCGCGCGACCGCAGATGCTCGGCTGCGGTCATATGCGGGGTGGGCTCCCTCTTCACTTCGCCCCGCTTGCGGGGCGAAGGAGACGAGAGTGTGGGGCTCACCACATCGTCGCCGCAGCGCGCTCCGGCCAGATGCGATCATACTCCGCGCCGCCGACCTTGTTCTCGCTCATCTCGGCGAGGATCTGGCCGGGCGTCGGCAGCGTCTTGGGATCGATGCGCTTGTCGGGATTCCAGAGGTCGGAGCGGACGATGGCGCGGGCGCACTGGAAGTAGATTTCTTCCACGTTCATCACCATGACGCTGCGCGGCGCCTTGCCCTCGACCTTGAACGAGGCCAGCAGTTCCGGATCGACCGAGAGATGCGCGCGGCCGTTGGCACGGACCGCATTGCCCCAGCCGGGGATCAGGAACATCAGCGACACCCTCGGGTCACGCACGATGTTGCGCAGGGAATCGACCCGGTTGTTGCCGCGGCGATCGGGCAGCATCAACGTGTTCGAGTCATGGATTCGAACGAAACCCGGGAGATCGCCGCGCGGCGAGCAGTCGATGCCCTCGGGCCCGATCGTGGCGAGCGCCGCGAACGGCGCCTTCTCGATGAAGATTCGATAGAGCGGAGTGACGTGGTCGGCGACTTTCACGGTCGAGGCGTCATTGGTGGCGCCGTAGATGGCTTCCAGCTGTTCGACCGTCTCGATCACCGACATTCCAGTCTCCTTGTTTTGCCGGCGAGATTCTTGTTCTGACGCATTTTCTTGACGCGAACCGGAATCCACTTCGCTCGAAAACGCTTTACTCGTGCCAGCATTCATTCCTGATCACGCGCAAGAGGTGGCGGCTGTGATACTCCGCGCTACCCGCATTGAGGATGGTGACGTCGGCATGTGCCGAAATGTCGTCGACGCTGCGCGCAAGGCGGTTGGCGAGATTGCCATCGCTGTGCCGCGCCCGCGCGGCAAGCCGCTGCGCCAGCACATCCGGAGGCGCCGTGATCGCGACCACGACGACATTGGCATAGGCCTGGCGCAGCGCGGCGATGACCGTGCGCGAGACGTTGGCGACGACAGCGCGTCCGGCGCGGATGTCGTCGTTGATCTCGAGCGGCAGCGCGTAGGAATGGCCATGCGCGTCCCAATGCACGGCGAAATCGCCGTGATCGCGCGCGCGGGCGAATTCGTCGGGGCTCACCGCAATATTGTCCTCGTCGACAGATGACGCGCGCGTCACGACGCGGCGTGGGAAGACGATGTCGTGATCGTCGACACAGGCCGCCTGCGCCAGCCGCAGCAGCGTGTCCTTGCCGGCGCCGCTCGGGCCGACCACGAGCACCAGTCGCCCCGGTCCAATCGCGCCCGCCTGCGCCGTGGCCGTCGTGACGGTCTCGCTCATGCGACGCGGTCCCCCTCGCGCCAGACGCTGCGGACCACGGGAACGCTGCCGGCAACGTGCACGCGGATCAGATCGGCGCGTTTGCCGATCGCGACCTCGCCGCGGTCGGTGAGGCCGACCGCATCGGCCGGCGCCTTGGTCACGGTGCGAACGGCCGCCGGCAGACTGATCGACGGCGCATGCTCGGGCAGTTGCAGGGCGCCCATCAGCAGGCTGGAGGGGATGTAGTCCGACGACAGGATGTCGAGCAGGCCTTCACGGGCAAGATCGACCGCGGCGATGTTGCCGGAATGCGAGCCGCCGCGCACGACGTTGGGCGCGCCCATCAGGATGTCGATGCCGGCCTGATGCAAGCCGCGCGCGGCCTCCAACGTGGTCGGGAATTCCGCCACTGCGACGCCGTCACGCACGGCATCCGCGACGTTCTCCTCGGTGGTGTCGTCATGGCTTGCCAGCGGAATCCTGTACTGATGCGCCAGCGTCACGATCTGGCGCATGTTGCTTGCGGCATAGGCCTTCTGATACTCGAAGCGTTTTGCGAACAGCTCGTCGAGCTCAGCGTCAGTCTTGCCACCACCCTTACCGCGATAGTAGTCGCGCAGCTTGACCTCGTCACGGAACTGGCGCTGGCCGGGGGTGTGATCCATCAGCGACATCAGCCGCACGTCGGGGCGGTCGATCAACTCCTTGGCTTCCTCAACCACGCTTGGCATCGGGATTTCGCAGCGCAGGTGCAGGAAGTGGTCAGCGCGCAGCAGGTTGCCATCTCGCGCGGTCGTGATCGCGGCGGCAAGCACGCCGGCGCGGCCATCGACCTCCTCGGCCCCGTCCTCGCGCCAGACACGCAGCGAATCGAACACCGTGGTGATGCCCGAGGTCGCAAGCTGACCGTCATAGGAGATGACGGCGGCGACCGGATTCCAGAACACTTTTGGACGCGGCACGTAATGGGCTTCGAGATGATCGGTGTGGAGCTCGATCAGGCCCGGCATGATCAGATCGCCGCCGGCATCCTCCGCGCCCGCGGGCGCCTTGCCCTCGCCGATCTCGGCAATGCGCCCGTCCGCGACAGCGAGCCAGCCCTGCTCGATCACCCGGTCCGCCAGCACGATCCTGGCGTTGGCGATCACGATGTCCTTCGGCTTGGCGTTCATGTCCCTCTTCCTTCAGGCCGCGGCGGCAAAGCTGGTAACGTCGACGATGCGGTCGGCGATCAGATGGCGGATTTCGTCGTCATGGACAATCGCGACCATGGCGACGCCCTGGCGCTTCTTTTCGGCGACCAGCGCCACCACGACGGCGCGGTTGGCGGCATCGAGCGATGCGGTCGGCTCGTCCAGCAGCAGGATCGGCAGATCCGGGATAAAGCCGCGCGCGATGTTGACGCGCTGCTGCTCGCCGCCGGAGAAGGTCGCGGGCGGAAGCTGCCAGAGCCGCTCGGGGATGTTGAGACGATGCAAGAGCGCGCCGGCGCGCGCCTGCGCATCCGCACGGGTCATGCCGTTGACGATCAGAGGCTCGGCGACGACGTCGATGGTGGTGACCCGCGGCACCGCCCGCAGGAACTGGCTGACATAGCCGATGGTGGCGCGGCGGACGTTGAGGACCTGCCGCGGCTCGGCGGTGGCGAGGTCGATCACCTCGCCGCGATGGCGGATGCCGATCCGGCCGGAATCGCAGCGGTAATTGCCGAAGATCATCTTCAGGATCGAGGATTTGCCGGCACCGGACGGGCCGGACAGCACGACGCACTCGCCGGGATCGACGTGGAAGGTCACGCCGCGCACCACAGGCAATTCGATGCCGCCTTGCAGGTGCATCGTGAAGGTCTTGTTGGCGTCGGCGATGTCGATCATGGCGGTCATTGGAGTGCTCATGTTGAAAAGCTTATGCCGGCAGAATCGAGGAGACGAGGAGTTGGGTGTAGGGCTCGCGCGGATCGTCGAGCACCTGGTCGGTGAGACCGGTCTCGATGACACGGCCGCCCTTCATCACCATCACCCGATGCGACAACAGGCGCGCGACCGCGAGATCGTGGGTGACGATGACGACGGCGAGTTGCAGTTCGGCGACGAGATTGCGCAGGAGATCGAGCAGGCGGGCCTGGACTGAAACATCAAGGCCGCCGGTCGGCTCGTCCATGAACACCAGCCGCGGCCCCGTGACGAGGTTGCGCGCGATCTGGAGGCGCTGGCGCATGCCACCCGAATAGGTGCGCGGCGCATCGTCGATGCGCGCGACGTCGATCTCGACGCGCGTAAGCCAGTCGGAGGCGGACTCGCGAATGCGGCCATAGTGGTTCCAGCCCACGGCCATCAGCCGCTCGCCGACATTGGCGCCGGCCGAGACCCCCATGCGCAGACCCTGCGCCGGATCCTGGTGTACAAAACCCCAATCAGTACGGAACAGCAGCCGCCGCTCGGCCTCGCCGAGCGCGGCGAGATCGCGGGTGACGCCGTCGCGCATACGGTAGGACACCTGCCCGCCGTTCGCCGCGAGCTGGCCCGACAGCAGCTGCAGCAGCGTCGACTTGCCCGAGCCGGATTCGCCGACGATCGCCAGCACTTCGCCGGAATAGAGCGAGAACGACACGTCGCGGCAGGCGGCGATGCGGCCGTAGGATTTGCTGAGGGTATCAGCAACCAGCAGCGGCTGATCGGTTTCGAGCAGAACTCGCTCAGCCATTTGCTTCCCCTTTTACTTCTCCTTGCGCCTTGTCCTTGTACGGCGCAGCACTGAGGTTGCCGTGATGGCCGGCGGCCTGGCGGCGCTCGCAATAGTCTGTGTCCGAGCAGACGAACATGCGGCTGCCCTTGTCGTCGGTCACGATCTCATCGAGGTAGGAGTTCTCCGCGGCGCACAGCGCGCAAGGCGCGTTGAAGCGATAGGGCTCGAACGGGTGATCCTCGAAATCCAGCGACACCACCTGAGTATAAGGCGGGATCGCATAGATGCGCTTTTCGCGGCCGGCGCCGAACAATTGCAACGCCGGGCAATTGTCCATCTTGGGATTGTCGAATTTCGGCGTCGGCGACGGATCCATCACGTAGCGCGCGTTCACCTTGACCGGATAGGCGTAGGCGGTCGCGATATGGCCGAAGCGGGCGATGTCCTCATACAGCTTCACATGCATCAGGCCGTATTCGGCGAGCGCATGCATGCGCCGCGTCTCGGTCTCGCGGGGCTCGAGAAAGCGCAGCGGCTCCGGGATCGGCACCTGATAGACCAGAACCTGGTTCGCGTGCAGGGCCGTCTCGGGAATGCGATGGCGCGTCTGGATCACGGTCGCATCGTCCGTCGAGGTCGTCGTGGCGACGCCGGCGGTCTTGGCGAAGAATTTGCGGATCGAAATCGCGTTGGTGGTGTCGTCAGAGCCTTGGTCGATCACCTTCAGCACGTCCTGCGGTCCCAGGATCGCAGCGGTCACCTGCACGCCGCCGGTGCCCCAGCCATAGGGCATCGGCATTTCGCGGCTGGCGAACGGCACCTGGTAGCCGGGGATCGCGATCGCCTTCAGGATCGCGCGGCGGATCATCCGCTTGGTCTGCTCGTCGAGATAGGCGAAGTTGTAGGCGGGCGCGTTCATTCCGCGGCCTCCTTCATGGCATCGGGCGCGTTGGCTTCAGTAGACGCTTCGGCGAACTCCTTGCGCAGCTTGCGCAGCAGGCCGAGCTCGGACTGGAAGTCGACATAGTGCGGCAGCTTGAGGTGCTCGACGAAGCCGGTTGCCTGGACGTTGTCCGAATGCGACATTATGAATTCTTCATCTTGCGCCGGGGCTCCGACCTCTTCACCGAGCTCGCGAGCACGCAGCGCCCGATCGACCAGCGCCATCGACATGGTCTTGCGCTCGCTCTGGCCGAAGGCAAGCCCATAACCCCGGGTGAAGCACGGCGCTTCCGTCGCTGAGCCCTTGAACTGGTTGACCATCTGACACTCGGTGAGCTCGATCGAACCGAGTGGCACGGCAAAGCCAACGTCTTCGGCTGCGAATTCGACCTCGACCTCGCCGAAGCGTATCTCGCCGGCGAAGGGATGGTTGCGGCCGTAGCCGCGCTGGGTGGAATAGCCCATCGCCAGCAGAAAGCCTTCGTCGCCGCGTGCGAGATTTTGCAGGCGCAGATCGCGGTCCGCCGGGAAGTTCAGCGGCTCGCGGGTGAGATCGCCGACGCTGGCGCCGTCTTCGGCCTGTGGCGAAGTCTCGATCAACCCATCGCGACCGAGAATGTCGGTCACGCGCGGCGTCGGCGCCGTCGAAGCTTCGGCCACAGCCGGCGCTTCCGGCACAAACCCCTCGGCGAGCGAGGGGTCCAGCAGGCGATGGGTGTAGTCGAAGGTCGGCCCGAGGATCTGGCCGCCGGGAATGTCCTTGAAAGTCGAGGACACCCGCCGTTGCACCCGCATCGCGCCGGTATCGACCGGCTCGCTGGCGCCGAAGCGCGGCAAAGTGGCGCGGAACGCGCGGACCAGGAAGATCGCCTCGATCAGGTCGCCGCGCGCCTGCTTGATCGCGAGCGCTGCGAGCTCGCGATCATAAAGTGAGCCCTCGCTCATGACGCGGTCGACAGCGAGCCCAAGTTGCTCCGAGATCTGGTCGAGGGAGACTTCCGCAACGCCTTGGTCGCCGCGCCGCGCATTGGCGAGCAGGCGATGAGCGTTCTCGATGGCGCGTTCGCCGCCTTTGACTGCGACATACATGCTTCTAGCTTTCCTTGCTCACGATTCGCGTGGTGCGGGGGATCGCAACCACGGCGTCATCGGCGACCAGAACCACGTCGATGCCACGCGGAAACAGCGTCTCGTTGAATCGCAGGCGCTCGAACAGATCGAAGGGCTTGATCGACGCCTGCAGCATTGCGACATCGTCGATGCCGGGGCCGCGCAGCTCGAAGCCGCGTCCCGAATCCAGGTTGTCGACCTGAACGATCACCGTGGTCGAGCGATCCGGATATTCGTTGGTGCCGAGCGCGAAACGCTCGAGCGAGGGCAGCGCACCGCCGTCATTGATCAGCGCAAAGGCCGCGATCGAGGAATCCTGCACCACCGGCGCGCCGGTGTAAAACTTGAGCCACTTCAAAACGTCGGCATTCTCCGACATCCGCGCATCGAGCCAGAGTGGCGTGTCGTGGTCGAACAGCGTCAGCGCGATCGCGGCGGTGCCGCGCATCATCGTGGCAGGCGTCCCAGCCATCGGCACGATGCGCTGGACCGAACCCGGCCGCGCCATCGCGTCCATCACCGAGCGAAAGGTCGATTGCGCCGACAACACCTTGTCGACGAAACCCGGCGGCAGTTCCGCAATCGTGGTCATCGCCTCACCCCTCACCGCGCACCATGGTGTAGAAATCAACCTTCGTCGCCGCGGTCTCTTCCGCCGCCTGCTTGCGCCTGACCATAAGCTGCTCGCGCAACGGCGCGATAACGTCGCGCTCGACGACTGAGCCGAAATCACGCGATTGCACCAGGGCGTCGCACAGCGCGATCAGCCGCGCCTTCTCGCCATCGCGCCCGAGCGTGTAACCGAAGCCGAGCTCGCCGCTCGCAAGCCGAACGGCCGCGCGCGACACCGTCGCCTCGCCGAGATTAAACGGCGCGCCGTCGCCGCCGACCCGGCCGCGCAACATCACCAGACCGTTCTCGGGCTCCCGCAAATCCTGATGCCCGGGCAGGTGGATCGTGCGGAGGCGAGCGGCGATCTCGCCCGCCTCCGCGTGCGCCAGCACGGCCATGGCGGCCTGGCGCTGGGCTTGCTGGGTGTTGTGCTGGGTCACCGAATCCACCGATCTTTTCTGCAGAACTTGTCGATTCCAAGTTGTCTATTATACTAGACAACTTGATACGGAAGCGCCATGACTGTTTCGTGACAAAGCTGTGATTTCTGGGCTAGGCTGGCCGCCGACATGAGCATGCAGGACACCGCCTCCTCTGGCGTCGCGCTGTGGCGACTCGTTGCCGACGGCATCGAGCGCGGCATCGCCGACGGCCGTTTTGCCGCAGGCGACAAGCTGCCGGGCGAGATGGAGATCGCCGAGACTTATCGCGTCAATCGCCACACCGTGCGGCGCGCGCTCGCGGCGCTTGCCGAGCGCGGCATCGTCCGCGCCGAACGCGGCAGCGGAACCTATGTCGAGGCGCAGAAACTCGCCTATCCCTTGCGCTCGCGCACGCGCTTCTCCGAGATCGTCGGCGCCGGTGGTCGCGAACCGCGGGGCCAGCTGATCGAGGCATCGGAAGACATCGCGACCCGCGAGCTCGCGCGGGAACTGGGATTGAAGTCCGGCGCACCGCTGGTCCGGATCGAGGCCATTCGCCTCGCCGACCGCACGCCGATCTGCGTCTCCACGACCTGGCTGTCGGCGGAACTGTTTCCGAGTGCCGGCACCGTGTTTGCCGCGACGCGCTCGATGACGAAGATGCTCGAGCATTACGGAATCCGCGATTACCGCCGCGGCGCCACCCGGATCACCGCCGGCATCGTCGATGCGACCGACGCTGCGCGGCTTGATCTCCCGCTGGGCCGGCCGATCCTGGTGGTCGATGCCACCGACCTCGATCTCGAGGGCAAGCCGCTGGTGACGAAGCACTCGCGCTTTGCGGCAGAGCGGGTGGAGTTTTTAGTCGAGCCTTAGGGGCGCTCGCTCGCTCCACGACAACGGTCTCGTAGGGTGGGCAAAGGCGCTCTTGCGCCGTGCCCACGATACTTCCAAGATTCGAGAGGAATGGTGGGCACGCTTGCGCTTTGCCCACCCTACGGCAGCTGTGATCAGGCGACAGCCCTTCGCCCAATAATCGCAAACCGCAGCTTGCCGGAGATGAAATCGATCGCGGCGACCGCGACCAGGATCATCAGAATCAGGAACGACACCTTCTGCCATTCCAACACGCGGATCTGCTCGGCGAGCTGGAGGCCGATGCCGCCGGCACCGACGATCCCGATGATGGTGGCCGAGCGCGTGTTGGATTCGATGAAATAGAGCACCTGTCCGGCGATGACAGGCAGCACCTGCGGCATCAGGCCGAAGCGAATCTCGTGCAGCGCGCTGCCACCGGAGGCACGGATGCCCTCGACTTGCTTCTGATCGGCCCCTTCGATCGCCTCCGAGAACAGTTTGCCGAACGCGCCGAAATCCGACACCGCGATCGCGAGCACGCCGGCGAACGGGCCGAGCCCGACGACGTTGATCCACACCAGCGCCCAGATCAGCGTGTCGACGCCGCGAATCGAATCGAGGAATCGCCGCACCGGAAAGCGCAGGAAGATCGACGGCACCACATTGCGCGCCGCGAACAGGCTGACCGGCAGCGCCAGCACTGCGGCCAGCGTGGTGCCGAGCAGCGCGATCGACAGGGTCTCTCCCATCGCCTTCAGATAGAGCGGCAGCGACGAGCCGGGATCGGGCGGGATCATCATCATGCTGATCCAGCCGAGCTGGCTCAGCCCCGAGATGAAACGCGACGGCGAGAAATCGAGATCGACCAGGCCGAACACGAAGATCGCGAACGCGACGACGAGCATCACGGGCGTTGCGAGGCGCAACGACGCCGGGCGGCTAAAGACATCTGGGTAGCGCGCGCGGAGCTCCGCGGCATTCATCTCCGGGAGCTTGCTCACGTCCGCGCCTCCCTGCCGAACAAGCGGCCACGCACCCAGCCGGTCGTGATGTCGATCAGGAAAACCGTGACGATGATGGTCACGAGGATCGCGCTGACGTCGGAGTAGTAGAATTTGCGGATCGCGACGATCAGCTCCTGCCCGATGCCGCCAGCGCCGACGAAGCCCATGACCGACGCCTCGCGGACGTTGATCTCGAAGCGGAGAAGCGCGTAGCTGGCGTAGCCGGCCGAGACCTGCGGCAGGATCGCAAAGCGCATGCAGGAAATCCAGCTCGCACCGGTCGAGCGGATGCCCTCGACCGGCTTCATGTCGGCATTCTCGACGATTTCCGAGAACAATTTGCCGAGCGCGCCCGTGGAGTGGATCGCGATCGCGAGCACGCCCGCCATCGGCCCGAGGCCGAAGGCGATCACGAAGATCAGCGCGAAAACGATGCCCGGCACCGTGCGCGCAAATTCGAGCAGGCGCCGCACCACGAAGCGAAGCCATGGTCCGGGCGAGGTGTTTTCAGCCGCGAAGAAATTCAGCAGGAAAGCCAGGACAGCGCCGGCCAGCGTGCCGACATAGCTGATCAGCAGCGTCTCTCCGAGCAGCTTCAGCCATTTGTGCCAGCCCCAGAACCACTCGCCAAAATTGGCCCAGACCCGCTGACCGCTGTCGAGGGTGAGGATGCGGTCGAAATAGCTGACGAAGTTGCCGAAATAGGCGAAGAAGGTGCGCAAATTCACCTCGGCGCCGATCGATGCCACGATCAGCGCGGCGACGAACACGGCGAGGCCTGCCAGCAGGCGCAAGCGCTTGCGCGCAACTGCCTTGCGATAGGCAGCGTTGAGGACGGCGAGCTGCTGCTCGGGTAGGATCGAAACCGCAATCGTCATCGAAGGCACGGATCCATCAAGAAAAAGAGCCGGGTCCGCCGACCCGGCTCGAGTAGCGTCGTCCCGACGAGCTCAGGACGCCTTCTTACGCAGATTGTCGACGAACTTAATCAGCTCGATGGTCTTGTTGTAATCGTCGTTGGAGATCGGCTCCCAGGGCTTGTTCTTGCCGTCGGAGAGCTTCTTGAACGCCTCGGGATCCTTCTGCGCCGCGTCGAGGAAGGCCTTCTTGATGGCGGCCTTCATATCGTCGGGCAGATCGCTGAGATAGGCGTAGGGCGAGTTGATGATGAGGTCGGACTTCACGATGATGCGGAAGTCTTCCTTCTTCAACACGGTGCCGTCGGCCGACTTCACCATGCCCTTGTTGAGCATGCGGGTCAGGTTGGAATCGTCGGCGGCGTTCCACCAGTTGGCGGCGACGTCGACGGTGCCCTGGGCCAGCGCCAGCACTGCATTCTCGTGGCTACCGGTGAAGATCACCTTGGAGAAGTAGGCGTCGGGATCGATGCCCATCGCGTTCAGCTTGAAGCGGGGCATGTTGTTGCCCGAGGTCGAGTTCGGATCAACCAGGCCGAGATTCTTGCCCTTGAGCTCCTCGACTTTCTGGTACGGCGACTTCGCCAGCACGTAGAACACCGAGTAGTAACCCTTCGATCCGTCGGAATTGACGTCGATGACGAAGGCATCCGTCTTCACGCCGGTGAGACGCGCGCGGGCGAACGAGGCCGGGCCGTAATAGCCGATCTGGATGTTGCCGGCGCGCTGGCCTTCGATGACGGCAGCGTAGTCGTTGGCGACGCGCAGCGTAACCTTCACGCCAAGCTCCTTCGACAGATAATCGACGAAGGGACCATAGCGCTCGGTGACGCCCGAGCCGTTCTCGGCCGGGATCACGGCGAAGGTGATCTCCGGATATTTCGCTTTCCAGTCTTCGGCGGAAGCGGATCCGGCAAAGGTCAGCGCGGCGGCGCCGGCCAGAATGAGTCTGCGAGTAATCATGATGACCTCTTCATCGGTTGGGTTCGGTTGACGCAAAAAACTGGCAATGACGGCTGCGGCGCTCCTCAAGCGGCGGCTGCCGCCGTTCCGAGTGCCGGGACGCCCTCGGGCGCCGGGACAGGTGTGCCGCCCATGACGTCGGCAGCCTCAAGATCGTAGAGCTCACGCGCGACAAGGTCGGTCAGCTCGGACGGCGCGCCGTCGAACACCACCCGGCCCGCCGCCATGCCGATCAGGCGGTCGCAATAGCTGCGCGCCAGATCGAGCGAATGCAGATTGCAGAGCACGGTGATGCCGAAGTGCTTGTTGATACGCAGAAGCGCATCCATCACGATCTTGGTGTTGCGCGGGTCGAGCGAGGCGATTGGCTCGTCGGCGAGGATGATGTCGGGCTGCTGCACCAGCGCCCGCGCGATCGCGACGCGCTGCTGCTGCCCCCCGGAGAGCTGGTCGGCACGCTGGGCGGCGAGCGAGGCGATATCGAACTGTTCGAGCGCCGACATCGCCAGCGCCTTGTCCTGCTCGGGCCAGGTCTGCGACAGCGAGCGCCAGGCCGGCATCGTGGCCAAACGTCCCATCAGCACGTTGGTCAGCACGTCGAGCCGGCCGACCAGGTTGAACTGCTGAAAGATCATCGCCGATCGCGCCCGCCACTGCCGCAGCTGCTTGCCGCGCAGCGCGGTGACGTCGAGGCCGTCGAACAGGATACGGCCCTGCGTCGGCGTCACCAGACGATTGAGGGTCCGCAACAGCGTCGATTTACCGGCGCCGGAACGCCCGATCACACCGACGAAGCCGCCGGGGGAGATTTGAAACGAGGCGTCGTCCACCGCGGCTTTTGCGCCGAAGCGGCACGTCAGACCTTCAACCACCAGCATGCAGGGCTCCAGAGTAGCTGGAGCCCATCGCTATCGCCGACGCTTGACACTTGTGTGACACGGCCATCGCGGTGCGGCGATCCTACACACATCGTCCACTGTCATCGCGTCGTCGTGACATTGTCATCAAGCCGCTCGAAGACGAGCGCCTGCCCTCAAGCTTTCGGATGCAACATGGCCAAGCTGCTTTCGGTCCAACCGACCATCGATGCATCTGCGAAGCTGCACGAGACCCGGCTTGGCGCCTACACCGAAGTCGGCGCGCGCACGATCCTGCACGAGGTGGCGATGGGCGATTACTCCTACGTCGTCAACGACGCGCAGATCACCTACACCACCATCGGAAAATTCTGCTCGATCGCGGCGATGACGCGCATCAATCCCGGCAATCATCCGATGCACCGCGCGACGCAGGCGCACTTCACCTATCGCTCCAGCGCCTATTTTCCGGGCGAAAGTGACGACACTGAATTCTTCGACTGGCGACGCCAGCATCACGTTCATATCGGCCATGACGTCTGGATCGGCCATGGCGCGGTCGTGCTGCCGGGCCGCAACATCGGCACCGGTGCGGTGATCGCGGCCGGCGCCATCGTCACCAAGGACGTGCCGGCCTACACCATCGTCGCCGGCAATCCCGCGCGCATCGTGCGGCGCCGGTTCTCGGAAGAGGTTGCCGGACGGCTTGCAAAGCTGGCATGGTGGGACTGGGATCACGACAAATTGCGTGCGGCGCTGCCCGATTTCCGCAAGCTCGCAATTGAAGATTTCCTGACGGCATATGAAGCAGGGGCACATTGCTCTGCCAGCAAACGAAGCGCGGTCGCGTGACAGACATTTTCCTTGAAGGTGGTCGGACCCTGATCGACTCCGAGTTCGCCGAAACTTCACTCGCGGTTTCCGGAACTGACATTACGCAGGTCGACGCGTCTCGCGGCCGAGCCCGGCTGGCGATCGATGCGCGCAACCTGCTGGTGCTGCCCGGGATCGTCGACCTTCATGGCGATGCCTTCGAGCGGCAGATGATGCCGCGCGCCGGCGTCGATTTCCCGATCGACGTCGCGCTTGCCGACACCGACCGCCAGGTCATCAGCAACGGCATCACCACGGTGTTCCACGCCACGACCTGGTCGTGGGAGCCGGGCCTGCGCAGCGGCGACAATGCAAGGTGTCTGCTCGAGGCGATCGAGCGGCAGCGTCCGCACTTCGCCGCCGACACCCGCTTTCACCTGCGGCACGAGACCTACAATCTCGATGCCGAGGACGAGATCGGCCAGTGGCTCGCCGAAGGCCGCGTCGACCTGTTCGCTTTCAACGACCACATGGACGGCACCATCGGCGACATGGCCAAGCCACGCAAGCGCAACCGCATGGTGGAGCGCACAGGGCTATCGAGCGACGATTTCGACAGCCTCGTCGCTCACATCGTATCGCGTGCCGCCGATGTTCCGGCATCGATCGGCCGGCTCGCGGCTGCTTCTCGCGCCGCCGGCGTGCGGATGCTCTCACATGACGATGCGACGCCGGCGATGCGACAAGGCTTTCGTGCTATGGGCGTGACTCTCGCCGAATTTCCGATCAACGAGGAGACCGCGCGCGAAGCCGCTTCTGCTGGCGACGCCATCGTCTACGGCGCGCCGAACGTCCTGCGCGGTGGCAGCCATACCGGCTGGACCAAGGCGTCCGACATGATCGCCAAGGGACTCTGCTCGGTGCTGGCGTCGGATTATTATTATCCGGCGCCACTGCTCGCCGCGTTCCGGCTTGCCGCGGACGGCGTGCTGCCGCTGACGGAGGCCTGGAAGCTGATCTCGTTGGCACCGGCGCAGGCCACAGGCCTGATCGATCGCGGCACGCTCGCCGCAGGCCGTCGCGCCGACATCCTGCTGGTCGACGACAGCGCGCCCGAACGGCCGCGGCTGGTTGCGGTGATTGCCGCCGGAAAGCTCGTGCATCTCACCGATGCGACGCGGCTGCTCAGCGCTGCGGCGACGCCGCGCGAGACTGTCGTCGCGGCATAAATTGGTTATGCTCCGGCAATGACAGATTCTCCCCGCTACGCGATCTATTTTGCCGCCGGCGCCGACAATGCGCTGTCCCGCTTCGGCGCTGAGCTGCTCGGCTATGATGCCTACACGGGCGACGAGATTTCGTTTCCGCAGGAGGCCCTGCATGTCGCGCCCGACTGGCGCGACATCACCGCCGATCCCCGCAAATACGGCTTTCACGGCACACTAAAGGCGCCGATGGCGCTGGTATCGGGCAGGACCGAGGCCGAGCTCGAGGCCGCCTGCGCGACATTCGCAGAGAAGGCGCGGCCGATGCCGGTGATCCAGCCGGTGGTCGATGCCATCAGCGGCTTCATCGCAATCATTCCGGCTGAGCCTGTCGACGCGCTCCAGCAGCTGGCGGCGGACTGCGTCCGCGATTTCGATTCATTTCGCCCGGCCCTGACGGCGGAAGATCGCGCGCGGCGCAAGCCGGAAAGGCTCAGCGGGCGGCAGCGCGAGTATCTCGACCGCTGGGGCTATCCTTACGTGATGGAAGAATTCCGCTTCCACATGACGCTGACGGGGCGGCTCGATGCGGAGCGCCGCGGGCCGATTCTGGAGATGCTGCGGGGGCGGTTTGCGACGCTGAAGCTGGATACGCTGGCGATCGATCGGATCGCGCTGTTTCGGCAGGACGATGCCAAGGCAGGATTTCGCATCATCGGTGAGTGGAAGCTGGCGCGGACCTCGTAGGGTGGGCAAAGGCGCGAAGCGCCGTGCCCACCACTCTTCGTGACAGCAACAGGTTGTGGGCACGCTACGCTTTGCCCACCCTACGATTGCGGAGTGTGCGACTCTACTTCCCCCACCGCAGCGCCAGCGCGTCACGCTCCTTCGCCAATTCCAGCAGCCCCGCGCGTGTCGCCGGGTGCAGCGGCTGCAGCGGATGGCGGACCATGTCCGACTTGATCACGCCGCCGGCCTGCATCATTGCCTTGCAAGCGATCAGGCCGCATTGGCGGTTCTCGTAGTTGATCAGCGGCAGCCAGCGCTCATAGGCGGCCTTCGCCTTCTCCCGATCGCCCGCGAAATAGGGATCGATGATCTGGCGAATGCCGTCGGGATAGCCGCCGCCGGTCATCGCGCCGGTCGCGCCCGCATCGAGATCGGCGAGCAGCGTGATCGCCTCCTCGCCGTCCCAGGGACCCTCGATATCGTTGCCGCCCGCTTCGATCAGGTTACGGAGCTTTGACGCCGCGCCTGCGACCTCGATCTTGAAATAGCGGATGTTGCCGAAGTCGCGCGCCAGCCGTGCCAGCAGCTCGACGGACAACGGCGTGCCCGCGACCGGCGCATCCTGGATCATGATCGGGATGCTGATCGCTCCCGAAAGCACCTTGAAGAACTCGACGACGCCTTTCTCCGGGACGCGAAAGGTCGCGCCGTGATAGGGCGGCATCACCATCACCATGGCGGCACCGGCGGCCTCGGCCTGCTGGCTGCGCGCCGCGCACACCGCCGAGCTGAAATGGGTGGTGGTGACGATCACGGGCACGCGGCCGGCGACCTGCTCCAGCACGGCATGCATCACGGTCTCGCGCTCGGCATCGGTCAGCACGAACTGCTCGGAAAAATTGGCGAGAATGCAGATGCCGTGCGAGCCGGCGTCGATCATGAAATCGATGCAGCGGCGCTGGCCGTCCAGGTCGAGCTCGCCGCGCTCGTCGAAGATGGTGGGCGCAACCGGGAACACGCCGCGATAGGGGCGCTGGGCCTTGTTTTGTGGTGTGACCGGCATCGAACTCTCCATCCCCAAGATTCTCGTCTGTCGCCGCGCTCGCGCGGCGCAACAGATGTACTCGGCGAGCGGACCGGCTGCAATGCCGTTTCCCGCGCGCCGTTGGAACAGGGAATGAAGGCCTAAGCGGTCTTCACCGCGCCAAGGAAGCCCTCGACCGCGACGCGGAGGCGGTCGGCGTCGGCCGACATCTTCTGCACGGAGCCGGTCAGCACCATGCCGGCATTGCCAGTTTCCTGGTTGAGCTTGGCGACGCTGCCGATGGTGTCGGTGACCTCGCGGGTGCCCTGGGCGGCATGCTGGAAGTTGCGCGAGATCTCGGTGGTGGCGGCCCGCTGCTGTTCGACGGCAGCGGCGATCGCGGTCATCTTCTCGTCGATGCCGCTGATGGCGCCGCCGATCGAGCGGATCGCGGCGACCGCCTGCCCGGTCGCGCCCTGAATCTCCTCGACCTGGCGGGAGATTTCTTCGGTCGCGGTCGCGGTCTGCGCCGCGAGGCTCTTGACCTCGCCGGCAACGACCGCAAAGCCACGGCCGGCTTCGCCGGCGCGCGCCGCCTCGATGGTCGCGTTGAGCGCGAGCAGATTGGTCTGGCCGGCGATGGCGTGGATCATCTTCACGACTTCGCTGATGCGGCCCGCGGTCTGGTCAAGGATCTCGACGGTGGCATTGGTCTGCGCCACCTGCGACACCGCTTCGCGCGCATCGCGTGCGCTGGACTGCACCTGCGCGGAGATTTCGCCGACGGAGGCCGACAGCTCCTCGGTTGCAGCCGCAATGCTTTCGAGATTATTGGTGGCCTGCTCGGCGGCGGAGGAAACAGCTGCCGTCTGGCTGCTCGATTCCGAGACCAGCGTGCGCACATCGGTCGCGGTGGCATCGAGTTCCTTGGCCGACGCGGCGACGCTGTGGATCACCGCCTGCACGGTGTCGTCGAAACTGCGGCAGGCGTCATCCACGGTACCGGAACGGGCGAGCTGCAGCGCTTGCTCCGATTGGCGTTCCTGGCCGAGACGTTCAGCGGTGGCCGCGCTCTCGCGCAGGCTTTCGAGCGCGGCGGCCATCGTGCCGAACTCGTCGGGATAGCGGGATTGCGGGACTTGCGTGGCGTAATCGCGGGCGCTGATCCGGGCGATGGCGTCGAGAATCGCGCGCACCGGGCGCATGAGGCGATTGCGCACCACGTAGACGCCGGCGAGGGTCACGGCGAGCGCGATCAGGAACGCGAGCGACTGGATCACGAGGTTGGTCAGCGCCTTCGCCTGCACCGTCTCCGCCCGCGCGATCGACTGATCCAGCGCCTTGGCCGCGACACCGACAATGAGCGGGAACGGCGACTGGCAGAGCGTGTTCCATTCCGCTGCCGGCATCGCAGGCTTGCCGCTGCCGTCAAAATTCTTGGTGAGATCACCGATCTGCTTGAGGACGCCGTCGGTCTTGGCGCGCGCCTCCTTGGCCGCGATCACCAGATCTGCCGTCACATCCGGCGCGGCCAGCAACTCGGCCATGCCGGACCAGCCGGAGGCGATGATGCCGTCCCACTGGGCCACCGACCGCTTCTGGGTCTCGTCGAGCGGCTTGCTGCTATTGACGTTCGAGCGCAGCATCGAGCAATGGATCCCGTAACGGTCGCGCACCTGCCAGGCGAAGCGGCGGACCTGAATCATGCGGGCGATGAAGGGGTCATTCATCCAGGCGCGGTTCGACACCGCAGTGGAGGCGAGGTTCGCAGTGTCGATGACCTTGGTGACGGCATCGTACCAGGAGCTGGTCCGCTCGATCTTGCGCTCCGCGCGCGGACGCTTGGCTTCGTCGTAGAACAGCTGGAATTGCGGTGCGGCCTCGCCCCAGCGCTGCTTCAGTGTGCTTGCGAGCTCGTCGCGGCGAGCGAAATCGACAGTGGCAAGCGCAGCACCGATGCCGTCATAGCCGCCCTGCTCCGCCTTCTCGGCCTCGGCGAGTTTTGCGCGCGGATCATCATCGCCGAGGATCGCGCTCTGAGCATCGCCGCGATTGTTGCGCAAGGACAGCACGCCGTGGAAGATCGCCTTGTCGGCGGTGGCAAGCCGCGCGGTCTCGAGACTGTCGCTGTAGCGACCGAAGGCCCCGACCATCTGGATCGCCGTGCTGGCGAGCGCGCCGGCCGCCAGCAAGGCCATCAATACCAGGAGAAGCGAACTTACCGATTTCTTAAACATTGACATGGGGTCAGGGGCCTACTCTTCCAAGAGAGGCCAACTTGCAGCGCGACATGCCAATGTTCCGTTAAGGTTTTAATCAAATGAGGCCGGAAGGTCCCCTTTTGCCAAACCTTTGGACGGCTCCGGACGTCACGAAACCTTCGTGAAATCCGGCGGACGCCGCTCGGCAAAGGCGGTAAACGCCTCGCGCGCCTCAGCCGTGCGCAGGCGCTGGGCGAACTGCTCGCCCTCCGCCAGCATCTGCGCCACCAGCGCCTCGCCGTTGCGCATCAACTTCTTGGTCGCGGTGAGCGCGCCGGCCGGCTGCCGGGCAAGACGCTGAGCGAGCGCAAGCGCCTCGGTGTCGAGCTTGTCGAGCGGCACCACGCGGTTGGCTAGACCCCATTCCAGCGCGGCTTTGGCCGGCACGGTCTCGCCGAGCGCAAACATCTCATAGGCGCGGGCATAACCGATGCGCGCCGGCATCAGCAGGCTCGAAGCGGCCTCCGGCACCAGCGCAAGTCTGACGAAAGGCGTCGACAATTGAGTGTTGTCGGCCAGCACGACGAGATCACAATGTAGCAGCATCGTGGTGCCGACGCCGACGGCGCGGCCCTGCACCGCTGCGACCAACGGACGGGTGCAACGGGCCAGCGACTGGATGAAACGGCCGACATTGCGGCTGCCTTCGGACTTGCCGCTCGTCACTGCCGCAAACTCGCCGACATCATTGCCAGCGGTGAACATGTCGCCCTCGCCGCGAATCAACAGCACGCGGGTGGACAAGTCGAACTCGGCGGACTCAATCGTGTCAGCGAGCTTGCCGTACATCGCGTCCGTCAGGGCGTTCTTCTTGTCGGGTCGCGCCAGCGTGATTGTGAGAATTCCGTTGTTGTTCTCAACTCGCACATGCTCGGTCATGGATCTCTCCTCTTATTCGTCTGGGTCTCTTGTGAAGTCTCTTGGAAACTTGTCCTGAATGCTCGTCAGCCAGCGTGCGACGACGTCGATCTCCGCTGCGGTGAATCCTTCCGTCAGCGCCGCATTGACCGCGGCCGCATCGGTCTTCGCCTTTGCCAGCACGGTGCGGCCTTTCGGCGTCAGCCACACGCGCCAGGCGCGTCCATCCTCGCGGTCAGCCCGCCGCTCGACCAGCGTCGCCGCAGCACTGCGATCGACCAGACCGGAAATGCCGGCCGGCCCCAGATCGAGCGACGCGCCCGCCTCGCCCATCAGGACGCCGTCCTGCTTGCCGAGGATGAACAACAGCCCGGCCTGCGCCGGCGTCACTTCGCTCTCGGGCTGCGCAGCCATCCACCGCTGCAAGCGCCGTTGCGCGACGCTCAGGAGGTAGATCAGCCGGTGATGCCTCGCAGCGGCCGCTTTATTTCGCATGCGAAATATATAATCGCCGCGGATTGGATTGTCAAAGGGGAGCCATCAGGGCGATTTGGCGCGGCAGCCGTCGAGGAACAGCGCCGCGCAGGTCTGCACGCGACGTTCAATCTGCCTGTGTGACGGCAGCGGCATGCCGCCATAGATCGCGGCGCGCTGCGGGGCGGAAGCGACCATCCCGATCAGCATGCCGGCGACTTCCTCGACATCGCCGATGACGATGCGCTTGCGCTTGACCTGAAGGCGCAGCCAGCCGGCAAGTGCCTTGGCGGTGCGGGCAATACCGTTCGTGTAGAAATTTGCAGCGAGTTCGGGAAATGTGGCGGATTGCTGCAGCACCATGCGCTGCAACGCCACGACCTCCGGGTCGAGCGCGAGATCGGCGCAGGCCATCAGCGCGGCGCGCAGGCCGGTTTCGATATCGACGCCATCGCTGGCGTGGAGATCGACGGCGGAGAGCAGCCGCTCGAGCCTGTCCGCGCACATCGCTTCGAACAGCGCAGCTTTGCCCGGAAACAGACGATAGAGCGTCTTGGTCGAGATGCCGGAGCGACGCGCCAGCTCTTCGGTGCTGGTCGCGGCATAGCCTTCGACCGCGAACGTGTGCCGCGCCGCCTCGAGGACGATTCGCGTCGTCTCCTCATCGCTGCGCACCGGCGGCCTTCCGCGCGGACGGCATTCCTCCGAGGATTTTGCGCTTTCCGATTTTGTCTGAGCCATGTCTTTAAATGATGCCTGTCATTCCATTGACAATTCCGAAGCTAGTCTCATTTTGGAAATTATCAAGTTTCCTAATTCAGGGGAGCCGGCCATGACCGTCCACACCACCCCATCTGCTGTTGCCCAAACCGCCCTTCCGGCTTCCGCGCTGGAGGGCGTCCTTCCGGGCAAGCCGACCGACGCTGCCCGAAAAAAGCTGAACGTTCGTAAACTGTTGCTCATGGGGGCAGCGGTCCTCGCCCTCGCCGGCGCAAGCTGGTACGGCTACGATTACTGGACCGTCGGCCAATACCTGGTCTCCACCGATGACGCCTATGTGAAGGCGGACAACACCACCATCGCGCCCAAGGTCAGCGGCTATCTCAACGGGGTCCTGGTCGCCGATAACGAGCATGTGAAGACGGGGCAGGTGCTGGCACGGATCGACGATCGCGACTTCAAGGTCGCGCTCGATCAGGCCAAGGCCGATGTGTTGGCCGCGAACGCGACGGTGACGAGCAAGGAAGCGCAGCTCGACGTCCAGGATGCGGTGATCGCCGCAGCCAAGGCGACCATCGACGTCGACACTGCTGCAAAGACCTTCGCGCAGCAGGAGAACAAGCGTTACACGGATCTCGCCGCGACGGGCTATGGCAGCGTGCAGAACGCGCAGCAGGCGCAGTCGCGCAACGCCGGTGCCGACGCCGCGATCCAGCGCGACACCGCCAACCTCGCCTCAGCCCTCAAGCAGGTCGAGCTTCTGAAGGCGGAGATCCTGCAAGCCAAGGCCGCCGCCGCGCGCGCAGCCGCCCTGCAGCGCCAGGCCGAACTCAATCTCGGCTACACCACGATCGTCGCTCCGATCGACGGCGTCGTCGGCAATCGCTCCTTGCGCGTCGGTCAGTTCGTGCAGGCCGGCACGCAGTTGATGGCGATCGTACCGGCCGAGGGCGCCTATGTCGTCGCCAACTTCAAGGAGACCCAGCTCACCCACGTCCACGCCGGGCAGCAGGTCGAGATCGAGGTCGACACGTTCCCCGGTCAGGTCGTGCACGGTCACGTCGATTCCATCGCGCCGGCCAGCGGCCAGGAATTCGCGCTGCTGCCGCCCGACAACGCCACCGGCAATTTCACCAAAGTGGTGCAGCGCATCCCCGTCAAGATCGCGCTGGATGCCGAGGGAGTGCCTGCGATCACCCTGCGGCCCGGCATGTCCGTGATCCCGACGATCGCAACCCGTTCGACCGCGCCGACCGCGAATGCGGCCGACACGCCCAAGACCGCAGCAAAGGCCAAGCTCGTTTCCGGAGGGTCGTGCCATGTCAAACAGCCTCTCACTTTCGACATCAGCAACATCGGCCGCGACGTCTAACAACGTCGCCGTCGATCCGAACCGCGCGAGTGCCGCGGTCTGGATCGCCGTGCTCGCCGCCATGATCGGTTCGTTCATGGCGATCCTGAACATCCAGATCACCAATGCCTCGCTGGCCAATATCGAGGGCGGCATCGGCACCGGCGCCGACAACGGCTCCTGGATCTCGACGTCGTACCTGATCGGCGAGATCATCGTGATTCCGCTAACCGATTATTTGAGCCGCGTGTTCTCGTTCCGACGCTACATGATGGCAAGTGCGGCGCTGTTCGCGGCGTTCTCGGTCGCCTGTGCCTTCACCCACGATCTGCCGTCGATGATCGCGATGCGCGGCCTGCAGGGCTTTGCCGGTGGGGTGCTGATCCCGATGGCGTTCACGCTGGTGCTGACCAAGCTGCCGAAACCGCAACAGCCGGTCGGTCTCGCGATCTTCGCACTCTCCGTCACGTTTGCCCCGGCAATCGGTCCGACCATCGGCGGTTATCTCACCGAGAATTATGGCTGGCGCACCATCTTCTTCGTCAACGTGATCCCGACCGCCGTGATGGTGGCTGCGCTCTATCTCACGCTGGAGAAGCAGAAGATGCAGCTCGGCCTCCTGAAAGAGGGCGACTGGGCAGGCATCGTCACCATGGCGATCGGGCTGTCGGCGCTGCAGGCCGTGCTTGAGGAGGGCAACAAGGACGACTGGTTCTCCTCGCCCTTCATCGTCAAGCTCGCGATCATCGCGGCTGTCAGCCTCACACTGTTCGTCACGATCGAGCTCAACATCGAGAAGCCGCTGATCCGGCTGCGCCTGCTGATGCAGCGCAATTTCGGCTTCGGCACCGTCGCGATGACCATGGTCGGCTTCGCGCTGTTCGGCTCGGTCTACATCCTGCCCGCCTATCTCGGCCAGGCGCAGGGCTACAATGCCGAGCAGATCGGCAATGTGCTGGCCTGGACCGGGCTGCCGCAGCTCGTGCTGATCCCGCTGATCCCGAAGCTGATGCAGCGTTTCGACACGCGCTACATCGCGATCACCGGGCTTCTGATCTTTGCCTATAGCTGCTTCATGAACACGGGCATGTCACCGGATTACGCCGGCGACCAGTTCTGGATACCGAACATCGTGCGCGCGGTTGGACAGGCCATGGTGCTGACGCCGCTGACCTCGGTGCTGACGGGCGGCATCGCGCCGCAGGACGCGGCTGCGGCCTCCGGCATCAGCAACATGTTCCGCAACCTCGGCGGCGCGATCGGCACGGCGACGCTTGCCACCATCATCACCAAGCGCGAGCAGTTCCACTCCAACATCATCGGCCAGTCGGTCACGCTCGGCCGCGAGGAGGTCCGCAGCCGCATCGCGCAGATGACGGATTACTTCATGGCCCACGGCGTGCCCGACCTCAACGCCGCGCGGGAGCAGGCCATCATCGCGCTCGGCAAGACAGTGAAGCGCCAGGCTCTGGTGATGGGCTATTCAGACGCGTTTGCCGTGATCGGCGTGGTGCTGGTGGTCGCCGCAATCGCGGTGCTGCTGACGCGACGAGTGAAGGCGGCCGGCGGCAGCGGCGCGCATTAACAGCTTCGAAAACGAGGCTCGAAATTGCCCGCGGCCGTCACACTTGACGGCCGCCCTCTTTTGTGTTCCTTATTTGTTCCATTCTAGTTCTGGTTGTAGCGGAGTTCATTTCATGACGAATGACGCGCGCGGTGAGCGTGAGCCGGCTCAGCTCGTGATTTACAATGACGACGACACGCCCGACGAGTTCGTCATCGGAATGCTTCGCCAGGTCTTCGGCAAGACGGAGCGCGAAGCCGCCGCGCTGATGACGCAGATCGAGCGCGAGGACAAAGTCGCCTGCGGTCCCTACCCGCAGTCGGTTGCGGAGGCGCTGTTCAAGTCGGCCAAACAATATGTCTGGCTCGCCCAGCGTCCCCTGAAGATCACGATCGAAGAGATCAAGACGCCATGCGAGCTCTGCGGCAAGCCGAAAGGACAGACGGATGTTCGCATCGGCAGCCGTACCGTCTGGCTGTGCAGCGACTGCATTCGTGCGGCAGACACCATGAGCACGCCGAGAGAGCCGGACAAGGAGTTCGAGCACGCCTGCGACGTGCTGGACTGGCATTTTACCGGCGTCCCGCGCAGCAAGCTCGTGACCACGATCCGCCAGTTTCCCGGACATATGCGGGTCGATGTCCAGGCGGCGGTCGACCGGCTCTTTGGCAAGGCCATCCGGCTATTCGGGCTGAACGAGGAGCAGCGCTACGAGACGCTTTCGATTTCGCGGCTCCTCAAGAGCGGCCGCTATGCGGTCGCGATTGCTCCTCTGCAATACTCTGACGTCGACGTCGGCGAGAGGAGCCCGGCGAAGTGTCTGGATAACGGACTTTGGCTGTGTGAGCAGGATGGTCTCCACTATGCGGTTTTGCTCTCCGCCCACCGCGAATACAGTCGCGAGCCGGGAATTCGGATCGAGATCCTGGTGCCTGCGGGCACAGCTGGTGCAGCCCTGGTCCAGCAATGCTTCAGCGAGTTGGAAGAGGCCGTCCAGGCCGCACGGACCTATCGCAGCAAGATCCTGTCGCTCGATGCCGACTCCGATTATCGCGGGCGCTCGCGGGGCATCACCGTGCACCGATTGCCTCAGGTCGCACGCAACGAGGTGATCCTGCCTGAGCAGACCCTGCGGCTGCTCGATCGCAATGTGCTGACTTTCGTTGGCACCCGCGATCAATTGCGCCGGCTTGGGCAGTCAACCCGCAAGGGCATCCTCCTGTATGGCCCGCCAGGCACCGGCAAGACCCACACGATCCGCTATCTCGCGACGCATCTACCTGAACATACGACGCTGATTATCACGGCCGAGCAAATCGGCCTGCTCGGCGCCTATATGAGCCTGGCACGGCTGCTGCAGCCGTCGATGGTTGTGATCGAGGACGTCGACCTGATCGCCCGCGACCGCGATGACATGGGACCGTGCGAGGAATCCATGCTGAACAAGCTGCTCAACGAGATGGACGGGCTGAAGGAAGATGCCGACATCCTGTTTGTCCTGACCACCAACCGGCCGGAGGACCTCGAAGGCGCCCTTGCAGGTCGCCCGGGCCGCATCGATCAGGCGATCGAAGTGCCGCTCCCCGACGAAACCGGCCGCGGCAAGCTGGTCCGGCTCTACGGCAAGGGACTGCCGCTCGACGAGGCGGTCATTACCGAGGCCGCCCGACGCAGCGAGGGCACGAGTTGCGCCTTCATCAAGGAGTTGATGCGACGGCTGGCGCAGGCGAGCATCGCGCGCGATGGCGGCAACTCCGTCGTCTCAGCCGATATCGACGAGGCGCTCGACGACATGCTGTTCTCCGGCGGCCGGCTCAATGCGCAATTGCTTGGCGGCGCACAAGCGATGGCGGCGGGGTAAATCCACCGCCATAGCGCTCTGTTCGCACTGCCCCTACGGCGCGCAGCTGAAGCTCGCCGCGTCCGTCGCAGGGCCGGACTTGTAGTGCGGCCAGCCCGGCCAGCGGCACAGCGGCATCGCGCGGAGCGTCGCGAATGCAGGCGCCTCGACCTTCTGCTCGGTGACTTCGAGGTCACCGGGCGCCGTGCCTTTCTCGACCCAGTCGACCAGCGCGCTCAGCATGTCGACATTGGCGGGCGCGCCGGAGCCGACATGATCGACACCTGGCGCGGTGTAGAGCCGCGCGAACTCGGCGGTCTCGGTCTTGCCGAGCTTGCGCTCGACACTCTCGAAATAGCGGACGCCGGCATAGGGGCTCTGCGCATAGTCCGCCATGTGCTCCAGCATGATCAGCCGGCCGCCGCGGGCGCGGAAGCGGCTGAGGTCGGGATCGGTCGAATCCATCAGGCTCGAGACCTCGAGCAGCCGCGCCTTATGGTCCTCGACCTTGTAGGTGGTGACGTCGAGCTTGGGATCGCGCGCGAACACATATTGGATGCCGCCGGCGCCGTAGATCCAGGCAATGCCGTTGTTGGGCGCGGGCGGCTGCGCCGGCGGCGCGGTGCCGAGCCACCACGCCATCCAGCCGCCGGTCGGACCGATCGCCGGCGTGTCCTCACCCGACACGCCCCAGCCTGGATAGTCGTCGAGACCGTTGGCGAGCGTGAACGGGAATTTGTAGGTGGCATGCAGCGTATCGACGGCCTTGATCTGGGCGTCGGTGAGGCAATGATCGCCGCTCTTGCCGTCGGCGCAACGCAATGTCTCGACCTTGAACGCCGCCTTGCAAGCGACGGGGTCCTGGACCAGCGCGTCGTCGGATCCGTCCGCCTTGTCGCAGGCCGCTCGCACCGCATCGCCCACGAGCTTGACCTGCGCCGGATTGATCCAGCCCTCGCCCATGGTGACGAGACCGGAGCGGGTGCCCGCATGCTGCAAGCCGACCCAGTTGATGACGGGCACACGCGCAAAGATCCCGTCGAAATCGTCGGGATAGCGCTGCGCCATGGTCAGGGCTTCGCGGCCGCCTTCGGACGAACCCATGAAGTACATCTTGTCCGGCTTCTTGCCGTAGGCGCGCTGCATCAGCACGACCGCGGCGTCGCGCACCTTCTTGTAGGCGCGGTGGGCAAAATTCTCGAACGCTTCGTCGTTGAGCGCGAACAGCTGCGGCGGCTCGCCCGGCTTGGACTCATGACCGGAATCGGTGCCGTAGGTGACGAAGCCGCGCGCGAGCGGCGATGGCTTGTCGAAGGGATAGGCCGGCGGCAAACCGAGGCCGGTAATCAGCACGCCGTTGAAGCCACCGCCGCCATATTGCACCGAACGCCCGTTCCATTCGATGGGAAGATTGACCTGGAACTTGACCGGTGGCGCCTTGGGATCAACGGGCTCGATATGGCCGAGCACCTTGCAGAAGCCGGGATTGGCCGGCGTAATGCGCCCCGACGGCGTCGGCCCGCGCTCGGCGACGGCGAGCTGAGACCCTGTCTGCAACGTCGCGGCGTCGATCTTGACGGCATCGGGGTCGCCGACGAGCCCTTTGCAGACGGTATCCGCATCCTCGGCCAGCGTCGCGGCGGACGCGCCGGTCGCGCCCAGCGCAGCCGCCGTCCCCACCAGCCATGCGCACAGCTTTGCCCTCGTTCGCGTCATCGTTTCCACCCGGCGTTTTGCTCTGGTTCAATCCGACAGTCGGCTGCATTCAATGCAACCTTGGTCCTTGCGTCAATCGCTTCAGCTCAGAATGACCCAACCGCGCTGCCCAAGGCGATGACCGCCACCAGCGCCAGTAGCGACGTCACGATGCCAACCATCACGATGTCCAGATAGCTGTCGCGATGGCTCAGGCCGCAGATCGCGAGCAGGCTGACCACCGCACCGTTGTGCGGCAGAATGTCCAGCGTTCCCGAGCCAATCACCGCGACGCGATGCATCAACGCAAGATCGACGCCGGTGCGCGCGGCGAGCTCGACATAAGTTTGGCCGAGCGCATCGAGCGCGATCGTCAGGCCGCCCGATGCCGAGCCGGTCAGCGCCGCGAGGATGTTGGTCGCGACCGCGAGCGAGACCAGCGGGCCGCCTTCGATCGCGAGCACCCACTCACGCACCAACGCAAACGCCGGGAGCGCGGCGACGACCGCGCCAAATCCGACCAGGCTCGCGACACTGAATGCAGGCAGCACCGACGCATTGGCGCCGGCATCCATGGTTTGGCGCAACGCCGGCAGGCGCGACCAGTTCAGCACGATGGTCGTGACGATGGCAGCGGTCAGGGCGACCGCGACCGACCACACGCCCGCAACCGCGGCAAGCGACGTACCGCCAAAGCGCTGTTCAGCGAGATAGGAGACGTCGAGGCGCGGCAACACGACGAGCGACATCGCGAGATTGACGACGACAACGACGACCAGCGGCAAGATGGCGCTCACGACCGGCGAGGGCACGCTGCTGCGACGGCCGTGCTTCAACTCCGCCGGATCGAACTCGCGTGCCGTCGTCGCGCGTTCGCGCACGAGTTCGTCGGACGCAGCGCGCTCAGTTGCATCCTCGACGTCATCACCATAACCCTCGCCGGCGCGCCGGGCCTTGGCCTCGGCGCGATGCAGCCACCACAATCCCGTGCCGAGCATGATGAGGGAAGCAATGATGCCGAGGCCAGGTGCAGCAAACGGCGTCGTACCGAAGAACGGCATCGGGATCGCATTCTGGATCGAGGGCGTGCCCGGCAGGGCCGACATGGTGAAGGTCGACGTGCCCAGCACGATCGTTGCCGGAATCAACCGGCGCGGAATTGCGGCGGCACGAAACAGCGAGCGGGCCATCGGCACGATAACGAAGAACGCGACGAACAGGCTGACGCCGCCATAGGTAACCAGCGCCCCCGCCAGCACCACGGCCAGGATCACGCGCCGCTCGCCGAGACGTTTCGCCATGAAACCGGCAACCGACGTGACCGCGCCGCTATCGTCCATCAGTTTGCCGAAGACGGCGCCGAGCAGGAAGATCAGGAAGAACTGCGCCAGAAATCCCGCGGCATTCACCATGAAAACCTGAGTCAGATTCGCCAGCAGCGGCTCGCCGCCGAACAGCGCAGCAACGAGCGCGGCGAGCGGCGCAAGCAGCAGCACGCTCCAGCCGCGAAAGGCGAACAGGACGAGCAAGCCGAGCCCGACGAAGAGGCCGAGAAGCCCCATGCCTCAGCACTCCGCCAGGAGAACATCGAGATCGGCCGTCGATTGCCGGCCGATGTCCGCGCCGTGCTCGTCGAGGAACGTCGCAGCCGCCTGGCGTCCTTCAGCGCGCAGCATCGAGACGAACTCCCATTCGGCGTTGAGCTTGGATGAGGCGCCGAACTTCGCCAGCATGTCGCTCTTGACCCGGTGCGTCCGCATCTTCGCCCAGCGCGCACCCTCGCCGCTGCCGGGATCGGCGGCCTGACGCAGCAGCGCGATCATGCGCAACTCCTTCATCAGCGGCGAATTGAAGGAGATCTCGTTGAGCCGATTGAGGATCTCAGCGGCCGTTCGCGGTTGTTCGAGCGTTTCAGTCGGATTGATCTGCACCAGGATGGTGTCGTGCGCGTCGCTTTCGCGGATGAGCGGCGTGATCGTGGGATTACCCGCGAAGCCGCCGTCCCAATAGGCCTCGCCGTCGATCTCGACCGCACGGAACATCGTCGGCAGGCAGGCCGATGCCAGCAGCACGTCGGCCGTGATCTCCGCGTTGCGGAAGATGCGCCCCCGGCCGGTCCGCACCCGCGTCGCGGTGATGAACAGCTTGATCGGCGACCGCGCGAGCCGTTCGAAATCGATGCTCTCGGCCAGAACCTTGCTCAGCGGATTGTAGCCGGTCGGATTGAGATCGTAAGGCGAGAGCACGCGCGACATCAGATCTGTCAGGATGTAGGCGGGCGACGTGTCGAGGGTCCAGCGCCCCATCAGGCGATCAAGCGGCGAGCGCTGCAGCGGGCTAAAGGCCGCGGCCTTCGAAACGCGTCGCCAGTATTGTTCGAGCGCGCCTCGCGCACCTTCGGCGCCGCCGGCGGCCCATCCATCCGCCAGCACGGCCGCGTTCATCGCACCTGCGGACGTTCCTGAGATCGCGGCAATGGTCAGCCACTTCTCCTCGAGGAGGCGGTCAAGCACGCCCCACGTGAAGGCGCCGTGCGAACCGCCGCCTTGAAGCGCGAGGTCAATCAGTACGGCGTCCCGTTCCATGGCGGCCCTCACGCGACTGAAGCTCAAATTCGACGCAATTTGTCGCACGCCGAGATGACGACAGTTTAGAGAGTCTTGGCAGCAGTATGCAACCGTAACGTGACGGCGGCCTAGTGCTCGAACACCAGCCGCGCCCCGATCGTACCTTCGAGCGCGCGAATCTGCGCCAGCAGCGCGCCTGAATCATGGCCGCCGAGATCGGCATCGAGCACGACGTAACCGAGGTCGCCTGCCGTCTCCAGATATTGCGCGGCGATGTTGATGTCGCGCTGGAGGAAGACCTCGTTCAGCCGGCGCAGCATGCCCGGCACGTTGCGATGGACGTGGCTGAAGCGCACGCCGGAGGGACGCAAATGCAGCTGCACCTCCGGGAAATTCACCGCGCCCATGGTCGATCCCGTGATGAAATAGTCGACCAGCTTGCGCGCCACCTCGCCGCCGATCCGCTCCTGCGCCTCTTCGGTCGAGCCGCCGACATGCGGCGTGAGGATGACGTTGCCGAGGCCCTGCACGGGGCTTTTGAAGCGTTCCGAGTTCGAGGAGGGCTCGACCGGAAACACGTCGATCGCAGCACCAGCGATGTGACCGTCGCGCAGCGCGCCTGCGAGCGCGTCGAGATCGACCACCGTGCCGCGGCTGTTGTTGATCAGGAACGAGCCCGGCTTCATCGCCCGCAGCTCCCTCTCGCCGATCATGCCGGCGGTCTCCGGTGTCTCCGGCACGTGAAGGCTGACGATGTCGCTCTGCGCCAGCAACTCATCCAGCTTCTCGACCGGCTCGGTGTTACCATGGCGGAGCTTGTCGGTGCGGTCGTAATAGATCACCCGCATGCCCATGGCTTCGGCCAGCGTCGAGAGCTGCGAACCGATATTGCCGTAACCGATGATGCCGAGCGTACGGCCGCGCACCTCGCGGCTGCCGGTCGCCGACTTGTTCCACCCGCCGTCATGAGCCGAGACCGAGCGGGGGAAAATCTGCCGCAGCAGCATCACGATCTCGCCGATCACGAGTTCGGCAACGCTGCGGGTGTTGGAGAACGGCGCGTTGAACACGGGTATGCCGCGCTTGCGCGCTGCCAGCAGATCGACCTGGTTGGTGCCGACGCTGAAGCAGCCGACCGCGAGCAGCCCGTCGGCAGCTTCCAGCACCTCGTCGGTGATCTGGGTGCGCGAGCGGATGCCGAGCAGCGACACGCCCTTGAGCGCCTGGCGCAGCGCCTCGCCATCCAGTGCCTTGGTCAGGCGCTCGACATTGGTGAAGCCCGCGCTTTTGAAGATGTCGACAGCACTGTCGTTGACGCCTTCGAGCAGTAGCGCCTTCGCGCTCCGCTCAGGGCTTTGGCCTGGGGCTGGCATAGTGTCTCCATGAATGGCGGCTTTACCTGAGCACATAGACCGCGGACAACGCACAGCACAATAGGCTGAAACCCGGATTTCGCTTCACCCCATCCGGGCGGCACACTACAAGCATACCGAACCGACCGGAACATCCGCGCCATGCACCCAGCCATCTTCTTCGACTGTGACGGCGTGCTGAATGAGGAGCCCGGCGGCCATGGCGTGCTGGGGCCGGATGACATCCGGCTGATCCCGGGCGCCGGCGCGGCCGTGCGGGCGGCGCGGCAGGCTGGTTACCTCGCAATCATAGTCACCAATCGCGCCCAGGTGGCAAAGGGCTTTGTCACCCTCGCCGGCCTGGAGACGATTTTCGCCCGGCTTCGCGCGATGCTGGCCGAGGATGGCGGCATCGTCGATGCCATCTATTTCTGCCCGCATCATCCGGAGCGGGGAACACCGGGCGGCACGCCGGACTTCCAAATCGCCTGCGAATGCCGCAAGCCTGGAACATTGCTGTTTCGCCGGGCGATTGCTGATTTCGGTATCGATGTCGGCCGCTCCGCGCTGATCGGCGACAGCCTGCGCGATATCGGCGCCGGGCGCGCGATGGGACTGACGAGCTATGGCGTGCGGACCGGCTTCGCCTGCCGCGATGTCGAGCGTTATCCGGATCGCGCGCCGCCTGCGCCCGACCGGCTGTTTGCCGACGTTGGCGAGGCGGTCTTGTTCTGTTTGGCCCATCCGGCGAAACGCGGACGAGCCGCCCAGCCCGATTGACGCGGTCCGGCCGTTCGCCGATACCGGCATGATCTCGATTCGCGTGGGAACTGGACCGGACGGATGAAGACAGCTCTGGTGATCGGCGGCGGCATCGCCGGCTGCGCGGCGACGCATCAGCTCATGAAGCTGGGCGGATGGGACGTCACGATCGTGGAGGCCGCACCGTTCCTCGGCGCCGGGGTGCGCACCTTCTGGTATGGCGGCCATCCCTACACTTTCGGCCCGCGCCACTTCCTGACCCAGAACCGCGCCGTATACGATTACATGGACGCGATCGTTCCGTTGCGCTCCTGTGCCGACCACCAGTTCATTACCTATGTCGAGCCCGACAACGCCTTTTACAATTATCCGATCCACGAGGACGACATCGCGCAGATGCCCGACCGCGACAAGATCGCGGCTGAACGTCAGTCGTCACGCGGCGTCGCAGAGGCGAAAAACCTCGAGGAATACTGGGTCGGCTCGGTCGGCCAGACGCTCTATGACAAGCTGATCGACAAGTACAACAAGAAGATGTGGCTGGTCGAAGACAACAAGCGCATCGACACCTTCAACTGGTCGCCGAAGGGCGTCACCATCAAGAGCGGCTCGCGCGCCGCGTGGGACACGGCATGGTCGGCCTATCCGCACGCGGAGGACGGCTACAACCGCTATTTCGATGTGGCCACCGAGGGCGCGCGCGTGCTGCTGTCGACCCGCATCGAGCGTTACGATTTGCCGGCGCGTGCGGTCTGGTTCGGCGGCGAGAAGCACACATACGACGTCATCATCTCGACCATCTCGCCGGACGAGCCGTTCGGTCGCTGCCATGGCGAGCTCGCCTTCATCGGCCGCGACTTCCACAAGATCGTGCTGCCGACCGAACACGCCTTTCCGGAGCACGTCTACTTCCTTTATTACGCCAATGACGAGGCGTTCACGCGGCTGGTCGAGTACAAGAAGTTCACCCACCACAAATCGCCGACGAGCCTCGTTGGCATGGAAATCCCCTCGCACAACGGCAAGCACTATCCGCTGCCGTTCAAGTCCGAGCAGGAGCTCGCGCGCAAATATTACGCGCTGATGCCCGACCACGTCTATTCGATCGGCCGCGCCGGCAGCTATCGCTACGGCCTCGACATCGACGACTGCCTCGAGCAGGCGATGGTGATGGCGCGTCAGATCGCCGAAGGCGGCCGCGATCATCCGGTGCCGATCGAGGCATGGCGCTAGATGACCGAGCCCGCCACGCCGCATTGCTGCGTCGTCTGCGGATCGGGCGATGCGGAGACGATATGGTCGGTGGCGCGCACGCCGATGCACGCCGTGCGTCCGACCGGCATGGCGGATATCGCGAGCGGCTTCGGTCAACTCGACATCGCCGCCTGCCGCAATTGCGGACATCTCTCCAACCGTGCCTTCGACACTGACGCGGCCGATGAGCTCTATGGCGCGCTGGTCCTGACTAACGAGCCCGTGAGCCCGGGCATGATTGCAGCCGTGGACGAGACCGCGGCGCTCATCATGCGGCAGTTGAAGCAAGAGCCCGCCGTGCTCGAAGTCGGCGGGGGTGGCGGGGCGCTGTCGCTGGCGCTGGCCAGCCGGTCGGCGCGCGTCGATCTCGTCGAACCCAGCCGCGCGCTTCAGCCCGAGCGCTTCGCCGGCACCGGCGTAACGCTGCACCGCGCGATGTTCCCGGTCCCGGCGCTGGCTGGTCGCCGCTTCGACGCGGTGGTGTGCCGCCAGGTCATCGAGCATGTGCCCGAACCCGCGCCGTTCCTGGCTGCGCTTCGCGCGAGCCTTGCCGACGACGGCATCGCCTATCTCGAGCTGCCGAGCGCCGACGACATCCTGCGTCGCCATTCGATCGTCGATTTCCACTATCCGCACGTGCACTACTATCGCCGCGCCGAGATGGAGATACTGCTCGCCCGCGCCGGCTTTGCGGTCGCGGAGGTCTTCGACATGAAGCAGGGGCACGACATGGGCTTCCTGTTGCGCGCCGCCGAGCCACAGGCGCGCGAAGCCCGCGCGTCGTCCGATATCTCACCCCCGGAATTTGCCGCGGCGTTGGCCGAACGGCGATCGCGGGCGGCGCAACGCCTCGCCGCAATCGACGGTCCGATCGCACTTTACGGCGCCAACGCCTATGCGCAGGCACTGCTCGGCCTCACCCCGGAGAGCACGCCTTTCGCCGCAATGTTCGACGACACCGCCTCCTATGCGGGACGCTGTGTCTACGGCCCCGCGGGCGAGATCGCGATCGAGCCGCCGCGCGGCGAACGCCTCGCCGGCTCGGCGGCGATCGTCATCGCGGCCTATCTGCACGATGCCGAGATCGCGCGCAAAATCACAGCGACGGGATTCCGCGGGCGCGTCTATACGCTGCGCGCACCAGGCCCGGACGCACCTTGCCTCATCGCAAGCCTGTTCGATCCGTAGAGCGCCTCAGATCAGATCCGTCTCGGTCTCAGAGACGATGTAGGACCGCCCCCACCAGCCGATGTCGAGATGGCGTACGAAGCGCCAGCGTGAGCGCTGACGGTATTCGACAAAGGCCCGCGCCAGACCGCGGCCGGGATTGCCGCGGTTGCCGACGAAGAGATCGTCGATATAGAGCACCGACCCGGCCTGAAGCAGCGGCTCGATGAAATCGAACACAGGAATGGCGGACTCATAGAGATCGCAGTCGATGTTCGCGAGCGCGATTCTGCGGCCGCTCTCTGTGAATTGCTGCTTCAGCGCGGGCGTGAGCGAATCCCCATAGAGGCCCTTCACCGTACGCACCTGCGAGGTGTAGATGCCGTGCTCGCCGATCAGCCGCAAAAACTCCTGCTCCGAGGTCGCGAGCGCGCCTTGCGTCCATTTGCCGACGCTGGTCTCGGTTTCGGGCGCTGGCAGGCCGGCAAAGCTGTCGAACGCCCAGAATGCCATGTCGCCGAGGTTCTTGCGCCGCGCCTCCGTCAGCGCCATGCGGAAGGTGCGCGCGCGGTGACAGCCAAATTCGTGATAGTCGCCGGCGATCTCGTTCTCCTTCAGGAAATCGAAGACATGGCGGAAGAACTTCAGCTTCTCGCTCTGCCGGTTCTGCTGATTATAGCGGATCTCGTCTTCCGCCGACCAGTTCGCAAGCGCGGCACCATCGGCGATCTCGACCCAGGGCTCGCGGGCGATCGGCCTTATCCCGGTCGCGGGATCTGCGGGAACGTCGTCGGCACGATCGCTGCTCATGGCGCCTCACCGGCTGGAGGTATTTCGTGGCCCACCCCGCGCAAGGCATCCGGCGCGCGGAGATGGAATCAGCGCGTGATAGCTTAAGCGAGCCGCCGATCAAGGCCAGCTGCCGTTCGCGGCAGCCGATTAGCGCCGGGCGGGAGGCGTTTCGGCGCAGGACCTGTTGATAACTGGCCCCGGCCTATCGTCGGCGACCCCGAATCGACTCAGAACACGAACATGGGTCAGCAATGCGCGGACACACGTAAGACTACGGTGGCGCAGGTTGCGGCTGTGCCTCGGGATTCGCGGCGGGATAATCAGGTCAGCGATGATTCGCCGGCTGGCCCGAACACCGGGCTCGACGAGACACAAACGAGGCCGGTTGCGAAGGTGGAACACGCCGCCCAATATTTGCGGGAGGTCTGCGAGATCGCACAGGCCTTGCCGGCGGGCGAGATCGAAGCGCTCTGCGACGAGCTCGTGGCCTTGCGCGAGCGCGGCGGCCGGCTCTTCATCCTCGGTGTCGGCGGCAGTGCGGCAAACGCGAGCCACGCCGTCAACGACTTCCGCAAGCTCTGCGGCATCGAGGCCTACGCGCCGACCGACAACGTCTCGGAGCTCTCCGCCCGCACCAATGACGAGGGCTGGCCGAGCGTATTCGTGGAATGGCTGAGGGTCAGCCGCATCGGACCGCGCGATGCCATTCTCGTTCTCTCGGTCGGTGGCGGCAATCTCGAACGCAATGTCAGCCCCAATATCGTCGCGGCGGTGCAGGAAGCGAAAGCGAAAGACGCGCGCGTGCTCGGTATCGTCGGACGCGATGGCGGCTATGCGAAACAGGCCGGCGACGTCGTCGTCGTCATTCCCACTGCAGCAGCGCTGCGTGTCACGCCGCATGCCGAAGCGTTCCAGGCCGTGGTCTGGCATTGCCTGGTCTCGCATCCGAAGTTGCAGCGCAGCGCCACCAAATGGTGAAGCGCTGGCTTGCGGACTCCGGGAAGAGTATTTTTGCGTCGTGCGTGAGTCGTCTTGTTTGCGCTGGGCGGAACCCGTCCAGCACAAGAGTAGATGAGTTTGACCTGGCAGGCCGGATGCTTGGGGCGATCCGGCGGGCAACGAGCTGAAGGGGCTTACGCAACATGAACGCACCGAGCATCGACGCGCTCAGTATCAAGATTTTCGGTGACGGCGCGGATCTCGCAACGATCCAGCGCACGTCGCTCGATCCGCGGATCAAGGGCTTCACCACCAACCCGTCGCTGATGCGCGCGGCAGGTGTCGGCGACTACCGCGAGTTCGGCTGCGCGGCGCTGAGCATGGTGCGCGACCGGCCGATCTGCTTCGAGGTGCTGGGCGACGACCTCGCCACGATCATCCATGAAGCCCGCGAGATCGCCTCGTGGGGGCAGAATGTTTATGTAAAGCTCCCGGTGACGACCACCCGTGGTGAGTTCTGCGGCCCCGCCATCGCGGAGCTGGCGCGCGAGGGCGTAAAGGTCAACGTCACTGCCATTCTTACGCTGAGCCAGGTGGAACGCGTCCGTGACGTGCTCGACGCCGATACGCCGGCCATCGTCTCGGTGTTCGCCGGGCGCATCGCCGACACCGGGCGCGATCCCGTCGCGATGATGTCAGAGGCCCTCGATATCCTGTCGGATCGCCCGGCCGCGCAACTGCTCTGGGCCAGCCCGCGCGAGCTGCTCAATCTGTTCCAGGCCGACGCCATCGGCTGCCACATCATCACGCTCTCCGCCGACCTGCTGAAGAAATTCGACCTGGTCGGCAAGGACCTCGACGTCTACTCGCGCGAGACGGTCGCCATGTTCCGCAATGACGCACTTGCGGCTGGCTACGAGCTGTCACCGCGCAAGCCGGCCCGGAAACTCGTGGTCGGCCGTATCGATCGTTAACAACACCGGTTTGCAATGCTCAAGAACGTTCTCGTCACCGGCGGCGCCGGTTATGTCGGTCATGTCCTGGTCCCCCGCCTGCTCGCCGACGGCTACAATGTCACCGTCTACGATCTGCTGTTCTTCGGTTGCAGGCTGCCGAACCATCCGAACCTGCGCGTCGTAAAAGGCGACATCCGCGACACGGCGAAGCTTGCCACGTATCTCCACGGCCAGGATGCGGTGCTGCATCTCGCCTGCATCTCCAACGATGCGAGCTTCGAGCTCGACGAGAATCTCTCCAAGACCATCAACTACGACTGCTTCGAGCCGATGGTGATCGCGGCGCGCAAGGCCGGCGTGAAGCGCTTCGTCTATTGCTCGACAAGCTCGGTCTACGGTGTCAGCGACGCGCCCAACGTGACCGAAGAGCATCCGCTGGTGCCGCTGACGCTTTACAATAAGTTCAAGGGCATGTGCGAGCCGCTGCTGTGGAAGCACAAGGCGGACGACTTCACCTGCGTGACGATGCGGCCCGCTACGGTCTGCGGCTACAGCCCGCGCACGCGGCTGGACCTTTCCGTCAACATCCTTACCAACCACGCCGTGAACAAGAGTGTCATCACCGTGTTCGGCGGCAAGCAGATGCGGCCCAACCTCCATATCGAGGACATGGTCGACGCCTACCGGCTGATGCTGACCGCGCCGCACGACAAGATCCACGGCGAGACCTTCAATATCGGCTTCGAGAACCATTCGATCGCCGACCTCGCCACCATGGTGAAATCCGTGGTCGAGGCCAACGGCCGCCGCGCGATCGGCATCGTCACCACGCCGTCGGACGACAATCGCTCCTACCACGTCAATTCCGACAAGATCCGCCGCGTGCTCGGCTACGCGCCGGCGCGAACGATCGAGGACGCCATGCGCGACCTCACCCGCGCCTTCGTCAACCATCTGCTACCGAACAGCTTTGACGACGACTGGTATTACAACGTCCGCACCATGAAGAAGCTCGGGGCCAGATGAGTGCGCATCCCACCGCACTGGTGACAGGTGGCGCCGGCTTCATCGGCAGCCACATGGTCGAGCTGCTGCTGGCGCGAGGCTACCGGGTGCGTGTCATCGATAATCTGGTCGGCGGCCGTGAGGCCAACCTCGCCGCGCATGCCAATAATCCCGATCTCGTCTTCGACCGCGGCGACATTCGCGATGTGCAGCCGGGCGGCGCACTTTTCCGCGACGCCACCCGCGTGTTCCACTTTGCCGGCATTGGCGACATCGTACCATCGATCGAATCCCCGCTCGACTACATGTCGGTGAATGTTCAGGGCACGGCGCAGGTGCTGGAATGCGCCCGACAGGCCAATGTGCAGAAGCTCGTCTATGCGGCATCGTCCTCCTGCTATGGACTGGCCGCGACGCCGACCCGCGAGGACCACTCGATCTCGCCGCAATATCCGTACGCGCTGAGCAAATACCAGGGCGAGCAGGCGGTGCTGCACTGGCACGCCGTGTACAAGCTTCCGGTCAACGTCATCCGCATCTTCAATGCCTTTGGCACGCGCTCGCGCACCTCGGGCGCCTATGGCGCGGTGTTCGGCGTTTTCCTGCGGCAGAAGCTCGCCGGCAAGCCCTTCACGGTTGTCGGTGACGGCACCCAGACGCGCGACTTCGTCTATGCCAGCGACGTCGCGGACGCCTTTTTGCGGGCTGGCGAGACAGAGCTGACCGGCAATATCTGGAACCTCGGCGCCGGCAATCCGCAATCGGTCAACCATTTGGTGGCCCTGCTCGGCGGCCCCGTGATCCACATCCCGAAGCGGCCGGGCGAGCCGGACTGCACCTTCGCCGACATCGCAAAGATCCGCCGCGAGCTCGGCTTCGAACCGAAGGTGAGTTTCGAGGAAGGCGTCCGCCGCATCCTGGCGGAGATTGATTATTGGCGCGACGCGCCGCTCTGGAACCCGGACTCCATTGCTGCGGCGACGTCGGCGTGGTTCAACGCTCTGGCGACCAAGGGAGCGCCGGCATGATGGACGATGCGACGCATCGGATGGTGAGCCACAAGCTGAAGAGCGCGGCCGAGATCGCCGCGCTGATCGGCCGCCGTCCGCGCGCGCTCAAGGTCATCATGTGCCACGGCACGTTCGACGTCGTGCACCCCGGCCATGTCCGCCACCTGCTCTACGCCAAGAGCAAGGGCGACATCCTGATCGCGAGCCTCACGGCGGACGCGCATATCCTGAAAGCGAATTTCCGGCCCTTCGTGCCGCAGGAGCTCCGCGCCTTCAACCTCGCCGCGCTCGAGGCCGTCGATTACGTGATGATCGACCCGAAGCCGACGCCGATCGACAACATCCGCCTGATCGAGCCCGACATTTTCGCCAAGGGTTACGAATACACGGCAGCCGGGCTGCATCCGCGCACGGCCGAGGAGAAGGAAACGGTCGAAGCTTATGGCGGCGAGCTGATCTTCACGCCCGGCGATATCGTGTTCTCGTCCTCGCATATCATCGAGACGTCGCCGCCTTCGATTGCGACTGAAAAGCTTTTGACGCTGCTCTACGCAGAGCATCTCGATTTCGACAGCCTGCGTGGCGTGCTCGACCGATTTCACGATCTGCGCGTCCATGTGATCGGCGACACCATCGTCGACACCTATACGCGTTGCGCGGTGATCGGCGGCGGTACCAAGACGCCGACCATGAGCGTGCGCTTCGAGGAGAAGCAGGATTTCGTCGGCGGCGCCGGCATCGTCGCAAAGCATCTCGCCAGTGCCGGCACAAAAGTAACCTTCTCCACCGTGCTCGGCGACGACGCGACCGCGGAGTTCGTCAAGCAGGACCTTGGCGCTACTAACATCGATTTCCACGCAATCGTCGATCCAAACCGGCCGACGACCAACAAGGACGTCATCGTCGCCGCGGGCCACCATCTGCTCAAGGTCGACCGCGTCGACAACCGGCCGATCCCCGAGCGCATCCTCCGCACGCTGGTCGATCGCATCGCGTCGGTGGAGGCCGACATCGTCGTGTTCACGGATTTCCGCCACGGCATCTTCAACCGCGAGACCATTCCGCATCTGGTCAAGGCGATCCCGAAGACCGCATTCCGGGTCGCCGATTCACAGGTCGCCAGCCGCTGGGGCAACATCCTCGAATTCCAGGGATTCGATCTGATCACGCCGAACGAGCGCGAGGCGCGGTTCGCGCTTGGTGATCAGGACTCGGTGGTGCGCCCGCTCGGCACCGAGCTATACCGCCAGGCCCACTGCAAGACGCTGCTGCTCAAGCTCGGACCACGCGGCCTGATGGCGTTTCGCGGCGAGCCGAAGAGCGACGAGGACGTCCGCTCCTTCTTCGCCGTCGACAGCTTTGCCGACAACGTCGTCGATGCCGTCGGCTCCGGCGACGCGCTGCTCGCCTATGCCGCGCCGGCGATGTTTCTCACCAACAACGCCGTCATGGCCGCTGTCCTCGGCTCGCTCTCTGCCGCGGCAGCGTGCGAACATCAGGGCAATGTCCCAACCGAGCCGAACGACATCCTCGACAAGATCGACCGTCTTGAGCGACAGGCACAGTACCGCTGAGGCCCCGATGAAAGTCATCGTCGTCGGGTACGGAATTCAGGGCCACAAGCGCTTCAGGGTCGCAGGCGAAGACGCGGTCGGGATCGTCGATCCCGTCGCACCGGAGGCCAACTGGCGACGGCTTGAAGATGTTCCTGTCGACCGCTTCGATGCAGCGATCGTCTGCACGCCGGACGCCCCAAAGATCGAATTGCTGCGCTACCTGCTCGAACGTGGCAAGCACGTGCTGGTGGAAAAGCCATTGTTTGCGGACGGCGAGAATGATCTTCGCACGCTGGAAGCGCTTGCCCGCCGGACCTCCGCGCTATGCGTCACGGCCTACAATCACCGCTTCGAGCCGCATTTCGTGCGGATGCGTGACCTACTGCAATCGGGGCAACTCGGCTCCGTCTATCGCTGCCGCATTTTCTACGGCAACGGCACCGCGCGGCTGGTGCGCAACTCCGCCTGGCGTGACACCGGCGATGGCGTGCTCGGCGATCTCGGCTCGCATCTGCTTGACACCGTCCGCTTCTGGTTCGGCGACGTCGCCGACAACTTCCGCATCGTGTCGGCGGAGCGGTTCGAGAATCGCGCGCCGGATCATGTCGTGATCGCCGCGGAAGGCCGCCCGCAGATCGAGCTCGAGATGACGCTATTGTCCTGGCGCAACCATTTCACCTGCGACGTCTTCGCCGAGCACGGCTCCGCACATATCGAATCGCTGTGCAAATGGGGCCCGAGCAGCTTCATCCACCGCACCCGCGTGCTGCCGAGCGGCCGTCCGCCGGAGGTCAGCGAGATCCTGGTGCAGGATGACCCGACCTGGGCACTCGAATACGCCCACTTCAGGCAGCTCTGCGGATGCGCTGAGACTGACCTTTCCAATGACATCTGGCTGCATCGTACGCTGACGCGGCTCGGCCACGAATCGCAGGCGGGGCGCGGCGCATGACCCAACCCCGTATCGCCTATGCCGGTATGACCCATCTCGGCCTCTGCTCGGCGATCGCCGCGGCGGCCCAGGGTTTTGCCACGCTCGGCTTCGATACCGATGCGTCTTTGACCAGCCGCATCGCGGCGGGCGATCTGCCGGTGCGCGAGCCCGGGCTCGACGACCTCCTGCGCGCGCATCGCGGACGCATCGATTTCTCTGCGGACGCTGCGGCGCTACGCGACCGCGACCTCGTCTATGTCGCGCCCGACGTGCCGACCGACGGCACCGGCGTCAGCGACCTCAGCGGCATCGATGCCCTGCTCGATTTCGTGCTCGCCAACACAGGCGACGATGCCGTTATCGTCATCCTCAGCCAGGTGCCGCCGGGATTTACCCGGGCACGGCAGCATCATGGCCGCACTATCGTCTACCAGGTTGAAACGCTGGTGTTCGGCCGCGCGGTCGAACGCGCGACGAGACCTGAGCGTTTCATCCTCGGCTGCCTCGATCCGAACGCAGCATTGCCGGCCGCCTGGCAGAGGTTTCTCGAAGCCTTCGGCTGCCCATTGCTGCCGATGCGGCTGGAGAGCGCCGAGCTTGCAAAGATCTCCATCAACTGCGCGCTGGCAGCGTCCGTTACCACGGCCAACACACTCGCAGAACTTTGCGAGCGCGTCGGCGCTGACTGGTCTGAGATCGCGCCCGCGTTGAAGCTCGACGCGCGCATCGGGCCGTATGCCTATCTCGCGCCGGGGCTTGGGCTCGCTGGTGGCAATATCGAGCGTGATCTCGCCACCGTGATGCGGCTCTCGGAGCAACACGGCACCGATGACCGCATGATCCGCGCCATCGTCGCCAACAGCGCTCATCGCAAGGATTGGGCGCGGCGCGAACTGCACAAGGCGTTGCTGGCGATGACGCCGCAGGCCCGGATCGGTGTGCTTGGCCTCGCCTACAAGGAAAACACGCATTCGGTGAAGAATTCGGCGGCGCTGGCACTGATCGCGCAGCTCGCGGCATGGCCGGTGCGTGCGTTCGATCCGGCTGTGCCGTCCTCCGCTGGGTCGCATCCGAACCTGACAGCCGCATCGAACGCGCTCGACGCAGCGCGCGATGTCGATGCGCTCGCCATCATGACGCCCTGGCCGGAGTTCCGCGAACTCGCGCCCGCAGACCTTGCGCGCATCATGCGCGGGCGGCTGGTTCTCGATCCCTACCGCGTGCTCGATGCCGCCGCCGCACACGCAGCCGGGCTCGATTATCGCACGCTCGGCGCGAGCGCCACGACACACACTGGATGATGCCTATGGCCGAAGTGAACCTCCTCACCAAGCTGCCGCGCGGCAAGCGCAATCTCTCGGCGCGCGCCACCGCCAAGACCGAGGAGCACATCCGTATCTCCCGCGAATATGGCGAGACCTATTTCGACGGCCCGCGCGAATATGGCTATGGCGGCTATCGCTACGACGGACGCTGGGTGCCTGTGGCGCAGGATTTCATCACGCACTTCTCCCTCAAACCCGGCGACCGCGTGCTCGATGTCGGCTGCGCCAAGGGTTTTCTGGTCAAGGACTTCATGATCGCCTGCCCCGAGCTCGAAGCGTTCGGCCTCGACATTTCCCGCTACGCGCTGATGCATTGCGAGGTGGAGACGACCGGCCGCCTGCACCTCGGCAACGCGCTGGAGCTGCCGTTCCCGGACAACAGCTTCAGGTGCGCGATCTCGCTCAACACCATTCACAATCTCGACCGCGCCGGCTGTCTCCAGGCACTGAAGGAAATCCAGCGCGTGTCGGGTGGACGGGCCTTCGTGCAGGTCGATTCCTATCGCACGCCGGAGCAGAAGGCGGTTTTCGAGGAATGGGTGTTGACCGCCCGCTTCCACGACTATCCCCAGGGTTGGATCGCGCTGTTTAACGAAGCCGGCTATACCGGCGATTATTTCTGGACGATCATCGAGTAGGACGAGGACGCTTTCATGACGCAAGCCAGCTTCGATGCAAAGGCGGCGCGGACGCGCTGCCAGCGCTACCGCCGGCGCATCCTCGACATCTCACAGCGAGTCTCGGCCCTGCACATCGGCGGCGCCTTCTCCTGCACCGAGATCGTCGATGGCATCTACAATGAGCTGATGCACCAGCCCGGCCTGTCCTCGCCTGACACCTTCCTGATGTCGAAGGGCCACGGCTGCATGATCCAGTATGTCGTGCTGGAGGAGCTCGGCGTGCTGACGCGGGCCGACCTCGACGCCTATTGCACGCCCCACGGCCGCCTCGGAGTGCATCCGGATTACGGCAACCCCGGCATCGAGGCCTCGACCGGCTCGCTCGGCCATGGCCTGTCGATGGTGGTAGGGATGGCGCTCGCCGAGCGCGGCAAGCGCCGCGACGGGATGATCTATACCGTGCTGAGCGACGGCGAGACCCAGGAGGGATCGACCTGGGAGGCCGTGTTGATGGCATCCTCGCTGAAGCTGACCAACATCGTCGCCTTCATCGACAACAACGACTTTCAGAGCCTCGGGCGCACCTCCGAGACTCATCCCTCGCTTTATCCATTGGGTGCGAAGTTCGAGGCGTTCGGCTGGGAGACCACTGAGATCGACGGTCACGATCCCGCATCGATTTATCGCGCGGTGTCGACGCGCAGAGGCGACCGGCCGCTGATGGTGGTGGCGCGCACCACCAAGGGCAAGGGCGTCAGCTACATGGAGAACGCCCCGATCTGGCACTACCGCTCGCCGAACAAGGACGAGTATGCTCAGGCGCTTCGCGAGTTGGAGACACAAGCGTGAGAAATACATTTTCCGAGACGCTGTACGCGGAGGCGACCGCCAACCCGGACGTCTATATCGTCGTCGCCGACATTTCGCCGGCCGGCAGCATGGCAAAATTCTCCAGCGAATACCCCGAACGCTTCATCAATGTCGGCGTCGCCGAGCAAAGCATGATCGGCATCGCTGCAGGCCTCGCCCTGAAGGGCTGCCAGCCCTTCGCCTACACGATCGCAACCTTCAGCCTCTATCGTCCGTTCGAGATGATCCGCGACGATCTCTGCTACCAGAATCTTCCCGTCACCGTGGTCGGCATGGGCGCGGGCGTGATCTATTCGACATTGGGCGGCACGCACCATACCCAGGAGGACATCGCGATTGCCTCCGCACTGCCCAACATGCAGGTGCTGGCGCCCTGCGATCCCCTCGAATGCATCGAGGCCACCCGCTGGTGCGCGCGGCAGAAGACCGGACCAGTCTACTTGCGCATCGGCAAGGCCGGCGAGCCCGTGCTGACGGCGCAGGCCGAGCCCTGGCAGTTTGGCAAATTGCGCTACCTACGACGGGGCAGCGATATCTGCATCCTCACCTACGGCGTGATCACGGCGATGGCGGCTGAGATCGCCGAGAAGCTTGCGGCCGAGGAACGTTCGGTCTCGCTGGTCTCGGCGCACACGCTAAAACCGCTCGACCGCGACGGCATCACTGCCGCCCTGCAGCAGCACCGCCACGTCGTGGTGATCGAGGAGCATGCGCCGCAGGGCGGGCTCGCCTCGCAGGTGAAGCAGATCGCGTGGGACGTCCGCGCCACCTGCCGGCTCGATACCTTCACGCTGCAGGACGCGTTCATCCACAATTACGGCTCGACCAACGATCTGCTCGCGGCGCACGGCCTGTCGCCCGAACGGATCCTGGCCATGATCGGTTGAGGGCGGACGATGCGCGTGCTCGTGACCGGCGTCTCCGGCTTCTCGGGCAGCACGGTGGCGCGCCGGCTCGCAAACGGCGGCCACGATGTCGTCGGGACCTATCGCCGAGAGACGGATTTTCTTGCGGGCTTGCGCGACGTCGTTCGGCTTGAGCTGATCCGGACAGACCTGACCGACGCGGGAAAGCTCTCCGGCCCGTTCGACGCCATCGCGCACACCGCCGCGACATCGCCGGGCCGGGGAGTCGATGTTGCGGCGCTGGTTCACGACAATATCGATGCAAGTTTTGCGTTGATCGAAGCGGCCCGGCGCTGGGGTGCCAGCCGCTTCATCTTCTTCTCGTCGCTCTCTTACTACGGCCGGATCGAGCAGGACGTCGTCGACGAGGCCACGTCGGTGCGCGATCCCGACGCTTATGGCGCAACGAAACTCATCGTCGAGCAGCGGCTCGACGAGCTTGCCGGCAACCTTTCCTCGCTGGCGCTACGCCTGCCCGGCATCGTCGGCCCGGGCGCGCATCGGCATTGGCTTGCAAGCGTGGCGTCGCAGCTGTGCGCCGGCGAGCCAATCCGCGCCTTCCATCTCGACCGCCCCTTCAACAACGCGGCCCATATCGACGATATCGCCGCGCTGGTACTCACGGTGCTGGCGCGCGAAGCCTGGGGCGGCTTCGACGCCGCGGTGCTCGGTGCCGCGGGATCGCTGACGGTGCGCGAGACCATCGAACGCCTTGCGCGGGCGCTGGAGGTGCCGGCCAAAATCGAGGAAACCGCTCCGACCAACACGTCGTTCACGCTCTCGATCGCGCACGCGATCGCGCGCTACGGCTACCAGCCAACGGAGATCGGTGCGCTGATCGATCGCTACGGCCGCGAGATCGGCGGCGGCTAGGCGCGATCGTTCTCGCGATAGCAGCCCTTGCAGACTTCGGGGATACGGCCCTCGCGGTGATCCCTGCGAAACGTCTCGTAGGCCTCGCCATGCCAGATCGCGACCAAATCCTCGGCATTGCCGAGATCGACCACCTCAGGATTGGCAATGGTACAGCAGGGAACGACACGCATGTCGGAGGACACGTAGAGCCGTTCGAACGGCCACGGGCAGAGCTTGTCGGTCTTGCGCCAGCTATATTTGTCGGTGACGTTCCAGAACGCCACGCGTACGCCGAGCTCTCGGCCGCGTGCCATCAGCCGGTCGCAGAGCTCCTCGGTGAAGGCGTTCTCCGCGACGATGTCGCGCAGCGCCTCTCCCCATTTATCCTGGCCCCAATTGGTGAGATCGAGCGAGAAAGCCAGGCTGGTGAAGCCCGCCTCGGCCGCGAGCTCGACGAAGGCCGGCAGCTGATGCCGATTGGACTGCTGCACCACCACCCACATCTTGGTGCGGTCGACACCGATCTCGCGAGAATAGGCGTTGATCAGCTTGCAATTAGCGATGACGCGTGAAAACACTGAGCCGCGGCGGATGCTCTCGAACGTCGCTTCGTCGGCACCATCGATCGAAATCTGAACCTCATTCGGATCGGCGTCGATCAGCCGGCGATAGTTCTCGCGCAGATGCAGCAGCGAGGCATTGGTGGTGGTACGCACCCAGATCTCGCGCTCGCGCGCATGGCGCAGCATGGCGAGATAGGCGTCGCCCTGCATTAGCGGCTCGCCCATGCCCTGGAGCTTGATCTCGATCAGGCCGTATTGCTGGTCGAGCAGCGCCTTGAAGCTCTCGAGCGGCATGTCGCCGGCGCGCTGGCCTTTGTGCCAGTCGCTGACCTGGCACATCGTGCAGCGGAAATTGCAGCGGCTGACATTCTCGATGTCGAGCTTGATCGGCAGATAGTCGACGATTTTGCGATCGGTCCGCGCGCGCAGATAATTTTCGTAATTGGCGCGCCGGCGCGGATCGAAGGCCAATGCGCGCTCGCGCTGAGCGACGTAGGCGGCAGAGCCCATCGACGGTTCCGGCGCCGGTAGGTTGCGGAGGAATGCGGCGTCGGCCACGTCGCGCTGCGTCGAGGCTGGTCGTTCGATCGTATCGGCGTCGTGAGCCATTTGCGTCCGTCGCGGCGGGATCCCGGGGAGCCGGGATGTCTGGGCAGAACGCAAAACTGATTCGGGTTAAAATCGACCATCATTCGCGCGGCGTGGCAAGGGCTGGCGCGGCCGCCCCGTACAACTCCGGTGGAACGACGCGACCGCACTCAGATCACGTAGAACCCGTGCGTGCCGTCGCGGCGGAGCTGGTCGACGAGGCCGTATTCCCAGTCGAGATAGGCCTGCATCGCGCGCTCTGCGGTGTCGGTTCCCTCATAGGGGCGACGATAGCGATGCGCCGGATCGGGCTTCGGCAAGACCAGCGGCGGGCCGACCTCGAGCGGGCCGGCATAGCCGCCTTCGAGCACATAGACCTCCCAGCCCATCTGCGCGAGCCAGGACGCCGTCATGTCGGCCCGCACGCCCTTGTCGTCGGTCAGGAGAATGCGCGCGCCGCGTACCGGTGCTGCCATGTCGGTCTCCTGCACCAGTTGACCGCCCGGATAGTGGCGGAAGCCCGGGAGATGACCGGCCGCATATTCCTCGGCGTCGCGCACGTCGAAGCGATAGAGCGTGCGATCGGTCTCAGCGTCCAGCGTCGATATCTCGTTCGCGCCGATATGGCGGGCGCCGGCGCGATAGGCGACGTCGCGGGCATTGGCCGGGCCGCCCTCGAACGACCCGATTGCGCCTCGCCGGGCAGCCCCATGAGCGAGCGTGTGCCGCGCCAGCGTCCAGCCGATCGTGCCGTTGCGCAGCGCCCGCACCTTGTTGGGTACGCCGGCGTTGATCAGCGATTGAGTGCCGATGATCGAGCGGGTGCGGCCCGCGCAATTGACGATGATGGTCGTGTCGGGATCGGGCGCGGCCTGTCCGGCACGCAGCACCAGCTCGGCGCCTGGCACGCTGACCGAGCCTGGAATATTCATGGTCACATATTCGTCGAAGCGGCGGACGTCGAGAATGGCGATGTTAGCCTTGTCTGCGATCAGTTTAGCCACTTCGTCGGCGCTGAACGACGGCGTGTGACGACGCGCCTCAACCAGTTCGCCAAACGCTTTGGAGTAGGAATTGACGTCTTCGAACACCTCATAGCCCGCCGCGCGCCACGCCTTCAGCCCACCATCGAGTGCGCGAACATCGGTGTAGCCGAGCGCCGCAAGGCGTTCGGCGCCTGTCGCAACCAGCCCCTCGCCGTCATCGAAGAGCACGACCGGAACATCCTTGCGCGGCAGCCTCACCGCGGCCTCGATCGCGATCCGATCGACGGCCATGTTGGCCGCGAACAGCGGGTGGCCTGTGGCGAACGCAGCCTCGTGCCTGAGATCGAGCAGCGCGATCTCCTCGCGGAGCAGCAGCGCGCGGCGGATATCGGCGGGTGTGACGGTCGAAAGCTTCATGGGGCGAACCTTGAGCGAGAACAGGCCAAGGGCTTTTGAACGATCGCGACGGGCTTGGCTAGCCTTTCGCGCTACAGCTCACTCGCCCGGAACCAGCCGCCCGAGCGGCTGCTGCGCCGGACGGTGCAGCTTGCGGCGCGACAGGTACAAGAGCACGCCAGTGATCGCGAACAACGGCATCAGCGCCGCGGCGATCATGAACGCAAGCTTGCCCGGCCAGCCCATCACCGCGCCGCGATGGATGTCGAGCACGCCCGCGATGGCCTTATCACCCAGCGTCTTGTCGGCATAACGCTCCGCGGAGATCACCTGGCCGGAGACCGCATCGACGCGAAATTCGTCGCGCATGGACTCGAGCGTGGAGTCCTTTGGCCACGACCGGATTCGCATCACCGTGCCTGGCCCAGCCGGGAGGGTCAGCTGCGCCCTGGCGAAACCGCCGCTCTCCTCATGCTGGAGGGTCGACCATGCGCGATCGAATCCGACCGGCTGAGCCGGTTCGGCGCGTCCGGCTGGACGCGGTTGCTTCGATTGCATCTTCGCCGCCGCCACCTGCGGACGCGACAGCAGCCATGCCACACCGCCCTTGTACCAGTCGAACGAGTACCAGAGCCCGGTCAAGGTCATAACGAGATAGACCGGCAGCACCCAGGTGCCGATGATGGCGTGCAGCGAGCGATACAGGCCGCGGCCACTGAGCCCGAGATTCGGCTTCAGCCACACCTTCACACTGCTTGCCCGGCGCGGCCAGCGCAGCACGAGACCCGAGATCAGCATCACGATCAGACCCAGTGCGGCGAAGCCCGTAATCTGGCGCCCCCAGCCCTTGGCATCGCCGGGAATGAGCAGCCAGCGATGCAGCCTGCGCACTGTTGCGAAGAACTCCTCGCCGCGCGGGACACCAAGCACGTGGCCATCATAGGGATCGACATAGAGCGAGGACGGCCGTGCGCCCTGCTCGTCGCGTGCGAAGCGGACATGCACCGCCGCCGACGGATCGCTCGACAGCATGATGGCCGCAACCTTGCCGGCATCCGGCACCGCCTTCAGCCGCGCCACCAGCTCATCCGGCAGCAGCGCCGGCGTCATCTGTGGCGCGACCTGCATGATGCCGGCATTCAGATGGTCGACGATCTCGTCCTCAAAGCTCATGATCACGCCGGTCAGCGCGATCAGGGACAACAGCAGCGCGATCACGAGGCCGGCAATGGAATGGACCTGGAGCAGCGCCGCCTTGATTGTGTGCCCGAGCCTACTCATCGAAGCCCGCCTTCCTGATGAGCGCGATGGCGGCTCGCTGGGTCCGACCGATCTCGTCGATCGGCAGCGCATCGGCGGTGAACGAGCCCATTTTGGCAACGATCGGCGCGCGCTCTGCCGAGGCCAGCACGGGATATTCGAGCTCGGCGGCCGCAAAAATTCGTTGCGCCGCCGGCGTGACCAGGAACTCCAGGAATTTTTGCGCGCCGGCGATGTGCGGCGCGTGTTTCGCGATCGCCGCAGCGGTGAGGTTCACATGCGTGCCGCCGCCCTTGAAGGTGGTCGGAACTGCCTTGACCGCCGTCGACCAGGCGCGCCAATCGGCCCCTTCCCGTCCGTCGCGCAATTGCGCCAACGCCACGGTGTTGCCGATACCGATCTCGCACGTCCCTTGCGCGACCTCGCGGATCACATCATTGTCCTTGCCATCAGGCTTGTGGGCAAGATTGGCCTTCAGACCAGCGAGCCAGGCCTCGGTCTCCGCTTCGCCATGATGAGCAAGATAGGCGGCGACAAGCGCGACATTGTTCTGATGCAGCAGCGAACGCATGCAGAGCTTTCCGCGCCATTGCGACCCCGCGAGGTCTTCATAGTCGATCGCCGTGATCACACTGTATTTGCGAGACATGACCACGCGCGGGCGGATGGCAAGCGCGATCCACTGCGAACTGCCATCGCGAAGATTGGCCGGAACGGCCTGTTCGAGACGTGGCGACGTGATAGCCTGTGTCCGGCCGCCAGTAGCAAGCTGGGTGGTCTTGTCCAGCCCGATCGTCAGCAAGACGTCGGCGGGCGATGCTTCGCCTTCCGACGCCAGGCGCTTGACGAGACTGTCCTCGACGAAGACGATGTTCACCTCCGTGCCGCTCGCTTCCGTGAAGGCCGCGACAACAGGCGCAACCAGGGCAGCCTCCCTGGTCGAATACAGCGTGATCTCCTCGGACCAACTCGCACCTGTGGTGGAAAGGCAAGCAGACGCCAACGCGAACACGATCGCGATGGCTTTGCGCCGCATCCCCATCGCTAAAACTTCACCGTTGCCGATAGTGAGACGCGGCGCGCATCACCGATCGCGACGTTCAGATTGTTGACGGCGGAAGGATAGTAGACAGTGTCGAACAGGTTCTTGACGTTGAACTGATAGATCACTGGCGTGCTCTGGTACTTCGTCTCATATGTCGCGAAAATATCGGCGACGACATAGGACGGCAGGAGGAAACTATTCGTCGAATCGCCGGGACGATCGCCGACATAGCGCGCACCGCCGCCGAGGCGGAGCTGGCCCGGCAATGCCGTGCCGAAGTCGTAGACCAGATAGAGCGAGGCCGTGTTCAAGGCGACGTTTTGCAGCTTCCTGCCGAGCAACGTCAGATCCTCGGACGCCGTCACTCGCGCGTCGGTATAGCCATAGCTACCGATCAAGGCCCAGCTATCGGTAAGCCTGCCGGTGACGTCCAGTTCGACGCCCCGCGAGTGGGCACGGCCGACAGTGTGAATCTCCACGATTCCCGCACTGTTCGTCTGCGTCGTCTGCACGTTCTTCTTGTCGAGATCGTAGAGCGCCAGCGTACCGGAGATGCGCTTGCTCAAATCGAATTTCACACCGGTCTCGTACGACACGCCTTCTTCGGGCGCAACGTTTGAGCCGACCATGATGCCGATCGGTGCGATGGTCGAGTTCGGCTTCAGCGACTGGGTGTAACTCCCATAGAGCGATATCTCGTCGGTCAGCTTGAAGATGACGCCGCCGAGCGGGAGCACCTTGTCTTGTGACACGTTGGTATTGGTGACGAACGGCTTTCCGCGGCCGGCCATCTGATCGTAGTCCATGTAACGCACGCCGCCGACCAGCGCTAACCGCTCGGTCAAATGCAGCGTGTCCTGGACGAACATCGACCACTGGCCGAGCTTGTCGGTTTGGGCACTGTCGGAGTTCGACACTGTCATACCCGGTCCGATCAGCCCATACACCGGACTGTATACGTTGATGGCCGGCGTCGCCTGCCGGATCAGATTGTCGCGGTAGATGGTGCGATACTGGCCGTCGCCGCCGAACACCACGTCGTTGCGCATGTTCCCGAGCCAGAAGCCGCCCGAGACGTAGGACGTTCCGTAGCTGACGTTGCTGAGCGAGCCCCGAGTGCCGTCATTGCTGCGCGTCTCGACGCCGGTCGTGAAGTTGAGGGTGGAGATACGGAGCTGGTTGGCGCTGAAGGTTTCGGTGTTGTAGCTGTAACCGGCGTAGAGTTTCCAATCCTGATTGAAACGGTGCTCGACCGAGGCTTGCATTAGGTCGGACGTCCCCCATGTGTTGTTGAAGGGCTCGTCGAGCCGGCGCGTGGTAGGGACCGCCAGCGGCGCCTTGGTCACCGAGTTGAACGCCGTGCCGCGATCGAACGGATAGATGAACTCACGATGTTCGTAGTTCAGTTGGATCGTGGTGTCCTGACCGTACCAGGCCAGTGACGGCGCAACCAGCATTTCGCGATGGCGGCCGAAATTGCGCCAGTAGTCTTCGCTGACGCCGTAGCCGACGAAGCGATAGGCCAGCCCCTGGTCGCCGATCGGACCGGTGACGTCGAGCAGACCGTCGGCGCCGGTCTTCGAGGCGCTGAATGCGGAGCCAAGCAGCGTGACCGAACCGTGTTGATAGAGCTCGGGCCGCTTGCTGATGGTGTTGACGATGCCGCCGGGATCCATGATGCCGTAGAGCAGCGAAGCCGGCCCCTTCAGCACCTCGACGCTCTCGACCGCGGAATTGAAGCTGCGGCCCTGCACCAGCGGCATGCCGTTGCGCATGATCGAACCGTCGCGGTTGTCGCCAAAGCCGCGGCGGATCACCGCGTCCTGGCTGCCCGCGAGCGTGTTGGTCTGAGTAACGCCGGAGACGTTGATGAGCGCATCGTCGATATTGCGGGGGAGCTGATCTTTCAATACCTGCTCGGGAACGACGTTGACGGCCTGCGACGTATTGAGCGGCGAGGCGCCGCTACGCAACGTGGTGGAGTTCGGCATCGCGCGATAGCCGAGCTTTGCCGCTTGTTGCGCGGCCGCTTCAGTGGCGGCGCGCTCCGACAACGTCGGTGTGGCGGGCGCGGTGGCAGTTCGATTGCGCTGACGCGGAACAGCCTGCGTTCGCCTTTCCGATGCTCCCGAAGCGCGTGCCGAATTCGGCCGCTGCGTCGGCGCATCCACATTCACCGGCGGCAGCGCCGTTTGCGCCCGCACGGCGTCGAACGGATATTCGGCGAGCAGCACGGCCGCTCCGATGAGAAGGCTAGCGCGGCTCTTGCCGACGCGATTTCGATGACCACTGACGCGAGGGCCATCCACAGGAGCACGCACTTTCGATTCACTTCCAAGTCATTGCATTGAAGTTGGCGCATCTATCAGCCGCACCGATTAAAGAGAACATGGCCGCCGCTTGAATCGCTCTAGTGTTGAATTGTTCTAAGAGCTGGAACGATCGCGCGAGCTCCCCGCCGCAGGTCGGCGTCGCCGGCTCACGTCTTTTTGTTCAGATTAACTGAACAGAAGATCTTTACAGTCTACCTTCATATATGCAATTCACTCCGCCATGATCAATTCGTCGGACCAACGCCCGTCCGCGCGCGCAGGCGCGCTTGCAGAAGACCTTCGTTCGCTGGTCGGAAAGCTGAAGCGCCGGCTGCGCGAACAGACAGGTCCGGAGGATTTGACGCCGTCTCAGGTGTCCATTCTGCTTCGCCTGGAAAAAGATGGCCCCGCCACGGTGTCGAGCCTCGCGCGATCGGAAAAGATGCGCCCGCAATCGATGAGCACCGCGGTCGCCGCTCTTCTGGCCGCAGACCTGATCAGTGGCGCCTCCGACCCGGAGGACGGCCGCCAAACCATCCTATCGCTGACCAAGGCTTGCCGCGACTGGATCCGGGCCGGTCGCGCCGCTCGGCAGGATTGGCTCTCGCGCACGATTTCGGCACGGCTTTCACCGCGAGAACAGGACGAACTGGCCGCCGCAGTCGCCCTGCTCAAGCGCCTTGTCGACGATTGAAGCGGCCCCGCCGCGACCGCACGCGGAACACGCGGCGGCCGAAAGGACACGATCATGGCTCTCACAATGCTCGACCCGATCACCGCCCTCATTGTCGTCGACCTGCAACGCGGTATCGTTGATCTCGCTTCCGTCCATTCCATCGGAGACGTCGTAGCGCGCGCCAGCACGCTGGCTGCCGCGTTTCGGCAACATCGTCTGCCGGTCGTGCTGGTCAATGTCGCCGGCGGAGCGCCGGGCCGTACCGAGCGGCCGCGCCCTGGGCACCCATTCCCCGACGGATGGACCGATCTCATTCCCGAGCTCGATCGACGGCCCGATGATATCGCCGTGACCAAGCGGACATGGGGCGCATTTGCCAGCACCGATCTCGATAGCCAGTTGCGGCGGCGCGGCGTCACGCAGGTCGTCATTGCCGGCGTCGCCACCGGCAGCGGCGTCGAGTCCACCGCGCGGCAGGCTTACGAGGCGGGCTTCAATGTCACCCTCGCCACCGACGCTATGACCGATCCGCACCTGGAGGCGCACGACTACTGCATCGCAAACGTCTTTCCGCGGCTCGGCGAGAGCGGCTCGACGCAGGCGATCATCGATCTACTGGCAACAGGGGGCATGCAGGCATGAACTGGCTTCATCTCGTTTCCTATTTCTTCGGGGGCGCGTGTCTGGCGAACACCATTCCGCATCTCGTCAGCGGCCTGCGCGGCGAACCGTTCCAGACGCCTTTCGCAAAACCGCCGGGAGAAGGGCTGTCCTCGTCAACGGTCAACGTGCTCTGGGGCTTCTTCAACCTCGTCGTCGTATATCTCCTCGTCTGTCGTGTCGGAGAGTTTTCACTGCTGGATAAGGGCGATGTCGCCGCGCTTGGGTTCGGCGCCCTCGCGCTCAGCCTGTTTTGCGCGCGGCAGTTCGGCCAGTTCCACGGCGGCAACACGCCAACGGGGTCGTGAGCGTGCCGGGCGCGGGCACGTTTCGCTCACTGCGGAACTACAATTACCGCATCTGGGCTGCGGGCGCGCTGGTGTCCAACACGGGCACATGGATGCAGCGCGCCGCACAGGACTGGCTCGTTCTCACCGAGCTCACACGGCACAATGCGTCGGCCGTCGGCGTCGTGATGGCGCTGCAGTTCGGACCGCAGCTCCTGCTGATGCCGTGGACGGGCTATGCGGCCGACCATTTCAACCAGCGACGGCTGCTGGTCGCAACCCAGGCGACGATGGGCTTGCTGGCGCTGGTCCTTGGCCTTCTCACGGTCACCGGCCTGGTGCAGCTCTGGCACGTCTACGTGTTCGCCTTCCTGTTCGGCTGCGCCGCGGCTTTCGACGCCCCGGTACGCCAGACATTCGTGGCCGAGCTCGTCGGCGACGGCGAGCTCTCCAATGCGATCGCGCTGAACTCGACGTCCTTCAACGCCGCACGGATGATCGGGCCCGCGGTCGCAGGGATCGTCATCGCCTCGATCGGCACCGGATGGGCCTTCCTGCTCAACGCTACGTCCTTCATGGCGGTGCTCGGATCGCTCGCCTTGCTGCGCACCTCGGAGCTTCGTCCCAACGCACGGGCGCACCGGACCAAGGGCGGCATGACGGAGGGCTTTCGCTACGTGTGGTCACGCAGCGATCTCAGGGCGATCATGATCATGCTGTTCCTGATCGGCACGTTTGGACTCAATTTTCCGATCTTCATCTCGACCATGGCGGTCAGCGTCTTCCATACCGACGCGCGCGGCTTTGGCCTGCTGTCGTCGACGATGGCAGTCGGCACGATCTCGGGTGCGCTATTGGCCGCAGGGCGTGCCCAGCCGCGGTTCGTCTCGCTGTTGCTGGGGGCCGCGGCTTTCGGGGTGGGATGCACGCTGGCCGCGCTGGCCCCCAGCTACTGGCTGTTCGCAGGCAGCCTTGTCCTGATCGGCGTCGCCGCCCTGACGGTCACCAACACCTCGAACGCCATGATGCAGCTCTCCACCGAACCGCGAATGAGAGGACGTGTGATGGCGTTGCGCCTCGGCGTCGCGCTTGGCGGCACGCCGATCGGCGCACCCATCGTCGGATGGGTCGCAGACAATCTGGGTCCGCGCTGGGCACTCGGCGTGGGCGCGGCGGCAGGCTTTGCGGCCGCGCTCGTCGCGGCCCGCGCCATGTCAACGCGCACCGCGGACGATTGCCGCGACTAAAACGCGCTCTTATGCGATGGCGGGGCTGGTCAGTTCGTCCAGCTTCGCCTTGAGCGCGGCGCCGTCAGACAGCGCACGCAGCGGCGGCCGCACGCGCAACCACCCGGCGTCACCAGTCTGCGCGGCGAGAATAGCCTTCAGCGTCGTCAGGAAGGATGGCGACTTCACCACGATGTCGACCGCCGCCTGCATGCGCGCTTCGACATCCTTGCCGTCGATCATCGCCTTGACAAGTTCGGGCGCGATGTTGGCCATGCCGCAGATGGTGCCGGCGCCGCCGCGGGCGATCGCACGCGCAATGTCGGTTTCGTTGCCGACGGTGATGGCCAGTTCAGGGGCAGCGGCACGGAATGCCTGGAACTGCTTGAAGTCGCCGCTCGAGTCTTTCAGACCCGCGACAACCTTGCCGTAACGCCTGCGCAGGTTCGCCGCGGCCGTCGTCGGGATCGCAACGCCGGAGACCTGCGGGATGTGATAGAGGTAGGCGCGCAGACGATCGTCGGCGACACCGTCGATGATCGCGGCGAAGGCATCCTCGATGCCTTCAGGCGTGACGCTGCGATCGAAATATGGTGGCAGATACAGCACGTGGCGCAGGCCAAGGCCGAGAACAGCGCGCGTCAGCGCAATGCCGTCACTGGTGGCGGGAAAGCCGCCGCCAATGCCGATGCGCGCCGCTGGCACACCCGCCTTGAGCACGGCTTCGATGGTCGCGATGCGTTCGCTGACATTGAACGAAGTGCCTTCGCCGGTCGTGCCGAACAGCACGACGCCGTCGACCCCCTTGCCGAACAACTGCTTGGCGTGAGCGGCAAGCTTGGCGGAGTCAACGCTGCCGTCCGTCGCCAGCGGCGTCGCCGACGCCACCCAGAACCCGCGAATCGCTTCCGTCATAGCATCACCCATCGTTGCGGCTCCCGGATCAGCCCTGATCTCCAATGAGCGCAAGGGGCCTACCGAGCCTCGTTTTTACTTTACTTTTTATCTTGTACCTTACATACAAGGCGGACGCAAATCCTTTCCGCCGTTACGGCGCAACCGAATCTACAGGAGGTCTCGCATGAACATGGTGACCCCCATTGGGCGTCCCGACCAGTTGCTTGGCGCACTCCGCGACAAGCTCGGCGCGGCCGCCGTGCTGACCGGTGGCGACGTTCCCGCGCGTAATTGCAACGACTGGAGCGCGAGCCTGCCGCAAACGCCGCTCGCGGTGATCCGCCCGCTCGACGCGCAGGGTGTTGCCGATGCGGTTCTCACTTGCCGGCAGGCGCGCCTGCCGTTCGTGCCACAGGGCGGATTGACCGGACTGTGCCGCGGCGCCGCGCCCGAACCGGGCTGGGTCGCGATCTCGCTGGAACGCATGACCGGCATCGAGGAGATCGATCGCGCCTCGATGACGATGACGGTGAAAGCCGGCACGCCGCTCGAGACCATTCAGAAAGCCGCGGATGAGGCCGGCTTTTTCTTTCCGCTCGATCTCGGCTCGCGCGGCTCTTGCGCGGTCGGCGGCAATCTTTCGACCAATGCCGGCGGCAACCGCGTGATCCGCTACGGCATGACGCGCGAGTTGGTGCTCGGCCTCGAAGTGGTGCTGCCCGACGGCACCATCATCACCAGCCTCAACAAGCTGATGAAGAACAATGCCGGCTATGACCTGAAGCATCTCTTTATCGGCTCCGAAGGCACGCTCGGCATCATCACCCGCGTGGTGCTGCGGCTGTTTCCGAAACCGCGCTCGACCATGGCTGCGCTGTGCGCATTGAAGGATTATGCCGCGGTGATCGCGCTGCTCGATGCGGCGCGCAGCGGGCTCGGTCCGCTGCTGTCGGCGTTCGAGGTGATGTGGCCGGACTATTGGGACGTGATCACGACGCGCGCCGGCGTCAAGCCGCCGGTCGCCGCCGGCCAGGGTCTCTATGTGCTGGTCGAGGCGCAGGGCACCGACGAGAGCGTCGATTCGCCGCGCTTTCAGGCCTGGCTCGAAGAGTTGATGGAGCGGGGGCTGCTCGCGGATGCCGCCGTGGCGCAATCGCTGGCGCAGACGCAAGCGTTCTGGCGCGTGCGCGACATCTGCGCCGAGTTCGGCCAGGTGCTGGGTCCGCACATCTCCTACGACATCGGGCTTGCGGTGGCGCGGATGGACGGGTTCGCGACGCGCTGCAAGGCCGCGCTCGCTGATGGCATCAAGGGCTGCGAGAGCGTCTATTACGGCCATATCGGCGACGGCAATCTGCACCTCGTCTCCTGGGTCACAGGCCTTCCCGTCGAACAGCAGCCAAAGGAAGAGATGGACGCGATCGTCTATGGTCTCGTGCGCGACATGGGCGGCAGCGTTTCCGCCGAGCACGGCATCGGCACACTGAAGAAAAAGTGGCTTGGACACGCCCGCAGCGAGGCGGAGATCGCCTTGATGCGGACCTTGAAGGCCGCGCTCGATCCGGAGCATCTGCTCAATCCCGGCAAGGTGATCTGAGAGCATCCATGCGCTCGCTGAAACTCGATACGCCGAGATCGCTGTCGCAGCGGGTGATGCTGCGGCTGCGGCAGGCGATCATCGACGGCGAGTTCGCGCTTGGCGCCGCGATCTCCGAAGAGATGGTGGCGAATTCCTTCGGCGTCAGCCGCACGCCGGTGCGCGAGGCGATGGGCCAATTGCAGGCGCAGGGGCTCGTGGTGATCCGGCCGCAGGTCGGCAGTTTCGTATTCACGCCGAGCGCCGAGGACATCAACGCGCTCTGCGCCTTCCGCATCGCGCTCGAGCCCAAGGCCGCGGAGTTCGCCTTCCGCCATGACCGCGACGGCGCAATCGCGACCATGAGCGAGGCGATCGCGGCGATGGAGCCGGCCGTCACGGCAAAAGACAACATCGCATATGGCCGCGCCGACGCCGCCTTTCACGAGGGCCTGTTCGCGCATTGCGGCAATCGCTACCTCGCTGAATCCTATCAGCTCGTCTCCGGCCGCGTCGCCGCGCTGCGGACCAACCTGACCTCGCCGATCGACGTGCGCACCCGCTCGTCATTCGATGAACATCGCAAGCTGCTCGATTTGTTCGCACGCGGCGCGCACGCCTCCTTCGATGCGCTGATGACCACCCACATCACCAATTCGGGCATGGTCTACGCCAAAGCCTTGAAGGTAGAGGCGCTGAAGGTGGACTGAGCGGTTCTACCGCCCGTCCTTCGACCCCGGCCTGTCCAGAAAATCCAGCGCGGTGTTGATCTGTTCGAGCTGGTGCTCGATTTTGTCGCGGTCCTCGACCGACGCCGCCTTCTCGAGCTGTTCCACAAGCTTCTGCTTCCGCAACAGCAAATTCTCTATGACTGTATTCACAGCTCCCCCATCGCCCGAGGCGACTATCGAGGCAATCCAGTTCGTGCACACGATCGCGCACAGGCCGGGCCCGCTGCATGCCCTTCATCAGAATGTTCGCGGCGGTGGAAGGTTCCGGCGCGTGACCACGCGCTGGGCCGGCCTGCAGCAAATCGTGCTGTGGCGGCGGCCGCTTCGTAACCGCCTTCAGATGTTCCCTTGCCCATGAAGCAACGCGCCCTCCGGCCTGAATTGCCGGCCACGGAATCTTGATCTTTCACGCGTCCGTCGGTTGTATTCCTGGGCCCGGAGTCATATCCCTTGACCCCATGGACACCCAAATCATCACCGCCGAAAAGCCCCTGATGGCCCAGGCGCGCCCGCGCAAGCCGGCGCCGTTCCTCCCGATGAGTCGCGCCGAGATGGAGGCGCTTGGCTGGGATGCCTGCGACATCGTGCTGGTAACGGGCGATGCCTATGTCGACCATCCGAGCTTCGGCATGGCCATCATCGGCCGGCTGCTGGAGGCGCAAGGCTTTCGGGTCGGCATCATCTCCCAGCCGGACTGGCATTCGGCCGAACCGTTCAAGGCGCTCGGAAAGCCAAAAGTGTTCTTCGGCGTCACCGGCGGCAACATGGACTCCATGGTGAACCGCTACACCGCGGACCGCCGGCTGCGCAGCGACGACGCCTATACGGCCGGCGGCGAAGGCGGCAAGCGGCCGGATCGCTGCACTGTGGTCTATGCCCAGCGCTGCCGGGAGGCGTTCAAGGACGTGCCGATCGTGCTCGGCGGCATCGAGGCCTCGCTGCGCCGGATCGCGCATTACGATTACTGGTCCGACAAGGTGCGCCGCTCGGTGCTTGCCGACGCCAAGGCCGACCTGCTGCTCTACGGCAATGCCGAGCGCGCCGTCGTCGAAGTGGCGAACCGCCTTGCTGCGGGGGAAGCACCGCGCGCGCTCGACGATATCAGGGGCGTCGCGCTGTTCCGCCCCGTGCCCGAGGAGTATGCGGAGCTGCACGCCGACGATCTCGATTCCGCCGACGAAGGCGCGACGCGCCAGAAGGGCGCGACCGTGATCCGGCTGCCGGCGCTGGAGCAGGTCGAGCAGGACAAGGAAGCCTATGCGCGCGCGTCACGCGTGCTGCATCGTGAGAGCAATCCCGGCAATGCGCGGCCGCTGGTGCAGCGGCACGGCGATCGCGATCTCTGGCTCAACCCGCCGCCGATCCCGCTGACCTCTGAGGAGATGGACGCGGTCTACGACCTGCCCTATGCGCGCGCCCCGCATCCGTCCTACGGCGAAGCAAAAATCCCCGCCTGGGACATGATCAAATTCTCTGTGACGATCATGCGCGGCTGCTTCGGCGGCTGCACCTTCTGCTCCATCACCGAGCACGAAGGCCGCATCATCCAGAACCGCTCCGAGGGTTCGATCCTGCGCGAGATCGAAAAGATCCGCGACAAGACGCCGGGCTTCACCGGCGTCATCTCCGACATCGGCGGCCCCACCGCCAACATGTACCGGATGGCGTGCAAGGACCCGAAGGTCGAGGCGGCGTGCCGGCGGCCGTCCTGCGTCTTCCCCGAGATCTGTCCGAACCTGAACACGTCGCATGACGATCTGATCCGGCTCTATCGCAAGGTGCGCGAGACCAAGGGCATCAAGAAGGTGATGGTCGCCTCGGGCGTGCGCTATGACCTCGCAGTCGAGAGCCCCGAATACATCAAAGAACTCGTCACCCATCACGTCGGCGGCTACCTCAAGATCGCGCCCGAACATACCGAGCGCGGCCCGCTCGACAAGATGATGAAGCCGGGCATCGGCGCCTACAACAAGTTCAAGCGGATGTTCGATGCCGCGGCCGAGCAGGCCGGCAAGAAATATTACCTGATCCCGTATTTCATCGCGGCGCATCCGGGCACGACCGACGAGGACATGATGAACCTCGCGCTCTGGCTCAAGAAGAACCGCTATCGCGCCGATCAGGTGCAGACCTTCCTGCCCTCGCCGATGGCGACCGCGACCGCGATGTACCACACCGGCGTCAATCCGCTGCGCGGCGTGCGCCGCGGCGGCAGCGACAAGGTCGAGGCGATCAAGGGCCTGCGCCAGCGCCGCCTGCACAAGGCTTTCCTGCGTTACCACGACCCCGACAATTGGCCGGTGCTGCGCGAGGCCTTGATCGAGATGGGCCGCCGCGACCTGATCGGCTCGCGTCCCGAGCAACTCGTGCCTGCGCACCAGCCGCCCGGCACCGGCAAGGCCGCGGGCACCAAGCGTCCCCTGCGCCCCGGCGGCAAGACGCAGCGGTTTACGACCAAAGGTCTGCGGGTGATGAAGTAGCGGGTGCGCGCAAAAATCGCGCCCGCCGCCTTCGCCCTTCAAGACAAAAGCCGAAAACAACCCCATGCACAGTAGCCGGGGATAGCGGAATCAAGGGCTTAAAGCGCAATGAGATTTGGGTGAATCGTCGTCGCGCCTGCCCCTGCTGTTCAAGCACAATATTTCTGAAAAACCGCAAATAGCTTGACCCGTCGGGCAAAACAGGAGCATGGTGCCATCATCGGCCGCGTGCGTTGGAACGCGCCCCGGTGTCTAGCCCGTATCGACATCCTCAAGCTTCACACCGCGCCCCGCGCAGGCTGTTCCGCGACTGTTCGACGCGCCGAAGGAAACGGGGATCGTGCTCCACTTCGCGGAGATTGCGGGACGGATCATTCTTGATCTCGGAGAGCGAGACCTCTTTCATCCCAAATTTCCGAACTGTGCTGGCCATGACTAGCCTCCGATTTGAGATCAATTGACTTTCACGCCATCATGTAACATACAAAGTTACATGAAACGCGATAGCCGTCTATCCGGCGTGCTCCACGTGCTGCTGCACATGGCGCAGCAGCCGGGCCCCTTCACGTCCGAGACTCTGGCGAAGGCCATGGACACCAATCCGGTGGTGATCCGCCGCATCATGGCGGGCTTACGGGACCTCGGCTATGTCCGCTCCGAGAAGGGCCACGGCGGCGGCTGGACGCTCGCTTGCGATCTTTCCAAGGTGACGCTGCGCGACGTTTACATCGCGCTCGGCAGTCCCACGCTTCTGGCCATGGGCAACCGGACGGAGGCGCCGGGGTGTCTCGTCGAGCAGGCCGTCAATGCCGTCCTCGATCGGGCATTCGACGATGCCGAGGCGCTGCTGTTGTCGCGTTTTGGCGAGGTGACGCTGGCGATGCTGGGCGACGAGCTGCGCAAGCGCCTGGGGTCGCGAAAGCATCAGGGCATGAGCGCGCATCACGCGTGATGAAATTCATGAGCAGGACGACATCGTGACCAACGTTCAAAGCGCATTCTCCAATCCGCAAATGGTGGCGAACTACACCGAGGGACCGCCGCGGTTCGTTCCCGGATACAGTTCCATGCTCTCGATGGCGGCGATCTTGCTGGCCGAGCGCGCAGCCGAAGATGCAAAAGTGCTTGTGCTCGGAGCCGGCGGCGGCCTGGAATTGAGGGCCTTTGCGCAAGCGCAACCACGCTGGACTTTTGATGGCGTGGACCCGTCAGCAGCGATGCTCGATCTTGCAAAGCAAACATTGGGACCGCTCGCATCCCGCACGCGTCTCCACCAAGGCTATATCGACGACGCACCCGAAGGGCCATTCGACGGCGCGACATGCCTGCTGACCCTGCACTTCGTCGATGCCGAGGAGCGGCGTCGCATCGCCTCGGAGATCCGCCGTCGGCTCAAACCGGGCGCACCATTCGTAGCGGCGCATTTCAGCATTCCTGGTGGCAGCGATCAGCGCCCGCTTTGGTTCTCGCGCTATTCCGCGTTCCTGGCTGCGTCCGGCGTCGATCCCGACAAGGCGACCGCCGCCCGGACCGCGATCGACGGGCAGTTGAACATTCTGGCACCCGAGCAAGACGAGGTGATTTTGCGCGAGGCCGGCTTCTCCGATCCAACGCTGTTCTACACCGGTTTCACGTTCCGCGGCTGGGTCGCATACGCCTGAGACGCCGCTGCCTGGCGCCAAGACCGGTCGCTTGTCCGCAGCGATCGCCAGCTATTCGGCAAGCTGCGCAAGCGGGTTCACGTCCGGCTTCTGTTCGCCCAGTGCCTGGCCCTCGGCCATGCGCTGCCGGATCATTGCGACAACCGGCCCCACCTGCTCGAACGCGCGGCCATGGGCATCGTCGCCGGCGACCGCCAGTTTCGTCAGGTCGTAGACGTCGATCCGGTCGCGCGCGAATTCGCTTCGGTAGGGCTCCTGGGTCGGGTCGATATCGCCCAGGCGGGCGACGTCGCCCCAGATCCTCTTCGACAGCGAGAGCGCGCGGTCGTCGCGCGAGACAAACAGCGAGATCGGCGGCCGCGCGCCACCCATCCGGTTCAGTTGCGATCGGAAGACATCGACATCCACATCGGGAGCCACCAGCATCACATTCTTCAGCTTGCTGCGTCTCGACGCGACAGAAGCGCCGCGGATCGCACGCGTCCGCAGTGCTTCCAGCGCGATCCAATTGCCCATCGAATGCGCCAGGAGATAGACTTCGCCGACGGCAGGCGAGCTATCGAGCGTGCTCAACACATTGTCGAGCGCGTCCCGCGAAAAATTCGCGCTCTCCCGATCATAGGTATAGGCGCGCAACCGCATTTCACCGCGCGATGGCCAGGTGAAGAGCACAGGCACGACCGGAACCTTGGAATCGTGAACAATCTGCGCGAAGCGGTAGACCGCATCATCGAAGCGGTTGTTGAAACCGTGGACAAAGACAAGCACCTTGTTGCGACCGGACTGCTTCATCGCCGCGGTGACAGACGCTGCGAAGCGCGTCTTGTCGAGATAGTCCGCCGACACGGTCGTAAAATCCCGCTGGGGGTCGCCGGGAAGGCTCGCCGGCCATTGCACCTCGCCGATCTTCCGCGAACCATCGGGCGGGATCGAGACCGTCACCTCGGCAAAGGACAGCTCGTCCGAGCGTTCACCGCTGAACATCTCGCCGGGATCGACGTCCGAACGCTTGCGATTGGTGACGACGTAGATCGGGACATTGGTGTTTCCAGGAGCGACCTGCGCCGTCGGCACAAGCACGCCCTGCGACGGACGTCCGGCGCAACCGCCGAGCACCATTGCGATCGACAAGGCCAACAAAACTGCTGGAGCAATGATGCGACTTGTCCGGACCACCGGCAACACTCACAACTGGACGCAAGAGCGCGACAACTCACCATCCGAGGCAGCGGAAGCGGCACCGGATATTGACCAGTCTACACCGGCTGAGCGTGCCCGGATGTCGCGGCGCGGCAACACCTGGAGAGCAACAGTTGTGGAACCTTGCCTCGCAGGCGAGAGTCGAACGGAATGGTGAAGAAGGAGGATGGAGATGCCAACATCTCAATTGGCACAAAATGCATATGCATTGCCGTCGCGCTGTCCTCGGCGATCCCGCCGCTCAGGCAAGCCGGAGGCTTTTGACGTGCTTGGAGAAGATGCGGACCCGCTCGCCGTCGCGCTTCCCTTGCCGTTCGAAGTTGCATGATGCGACGCGCTCGATGACGTCGCGGAGGCGATTGAACTGAGCCCCCCTTTCTCCAGGCCGCGTGCCCTTTGTGGCATCGAGGTCGTCCAGCGCGCTGCTGCTGATCTCGCAGTCGATGATCTCTGCGCCGTAATTCATCGTGAAGAAAAATGCCATGCGCTCCGCGTCATACCCGGGCAGCCGGTCAGGAGTCGGCGAAGCCGCTTTTTTCTCTGCGGGCGAACGCGGCAATTGTCAGCCTATTGTTTCAGCGGCGGCGCGTAGCGATGCCTCCGCCAGGCGGCTTGCCCGCAAGGAAAAATCCTCGAACGCGGCCACCGCATCGCTCATGGTGTGACAACCGCGACTGTCCAGCGACGCATCAATGCGAAGGTCGAACAGCTCCATCCAGAACAACGGGCTGTCGGGCAAGCCCGCTCCCAGCGTTTCGAACATGCTGATCTCGCAATCGCCGACCCGTTCGAGCGCGACCGACCGGGAGCCATGGGCGATGTGAGGAATTCCGAGCAATTTTCCATAACCTCGCAATATCGTCGTGTTTATGGGCGGCGCAGCGCCGTCACTGCTGGTCATCAAGTCCTTCGGAGCGTTTTGGGAAAAGAGGCTGCCCCCGAGAACAGAAGACCAGTCTGGGGCAGACAACCGATTTAAGTCACGCGACACCCGGTTTCTTGTTATCGTGAGCCAATTATTTGATTTTCCATGCCGCGCGCGCGATCCGCGAGCCAAGGGACTCAAAGGCCGCTGCGGCAATGACGAAAGGGTTCGGCGTGCCGGCTGCCCATTCGCCCCATCTGGAAGCAATGCCCAGCGCCACCGGCGGAATCGCTCGCCTGGTATGGGCGCGCCTGCTGGACGCTGGCGTTCGCGCAGACGGCTTGCTGTCAAAGGCCGGAGTGACCCACGCGCAGATCGAGGACCGCAAGGCGCGCCTGAGCGCTGAAAGCCAGATGAAGTTTCTGCAGCTTGCCGCCGAGGCCCTGCACGACGACGCCCTCGGATTCCATCTGGCGCTGGACTTCGACCTTCGTGAAATCGGCCTGCTCTACTATGTCGCGGCGTCCTCCGGAACAGTGGCCGATGCCCTGACAAAGGCCGAGCGCTATTGCCATCTCGCCAATGAGGGGATTTCGCTGCGATTTGCCGCGAACGACATGGCGATCACGCTGAGATATGTCGGTGTGGAGCGACGGTCGGATCGGCACCAGATCGAATTCTGGCTTACCTCGATCATTCGCTTGAACCGCGTCCTGACAAATCGCCGCCTGGTGCCGAGCCGGATCAAGCTCGCCCATCACCGTCGAACGACGCCCTCTGAGGTCAGGTCGTTCCTGGGTTGCGAGATCGAGTTCGGATCAGATATCGACGAGATCGTTTTTCCTCGACCCGTGGGGCTGATGCCGATCGAGAGTGCCGATCACCATTTGAACGATCTGCTGGTGACATTCTGCGAAGAGACGCTTGCACATCGGAAGCCCGGCGGAGTTTCGCTCAGATCGAGCGTCGAGAACGCCATTGCTCCGCTGCTTCCTCACCGCGAGGCGAGGGCCGAGGAGATTGCGCGCCGGCTCGGCATGAGCCATCGCACGTTGGCGCGGCGTCTCGCCTCGGAAGGGCTGACCTTTACCGGCATTCTCGACGCGTTGAAGATCGATCTCGCCAAGAGCTATCTGAAAAAAGGTGAATTGCCGATTTCGCAAATCGCCTGGCTCCTCGGCTATGGCGAGGTCAGCGCATTCACCCACGCCTTCAGGCGCTGGACCGGCATGACGCCGCGGCAATGGCGTGCCGCGGACCATCCCAAACACGCCGACGACGTCCAAGATACGCCGCCTCGCGCAAAGAGCGCCCGGGCAAGCCAGCGCGTGAACTCTTAAAATCAGAGTGGTCGGGCAACGTCCGCTTTGGCGTATTCCGGACCTAGGTCGGACATCGCGCGAGGTCCGAAAAGGGGCCAAAGGACTAAACCGCTCGCGCGGTAGTGCGCTGCGGCGGGCGGCACGGCCAAGACGGTAGCGCAACGGGGCGTCCTGTCTTGAGATCGAGGTGTTTC